>JBBAPL010000190.1:0-8874 GCA_040400895.1 Aquabacterium sp. | reverse complement strand
TCGCCACGGTAGAAAAAGCCGTCGCAGGTGGCGCAGCCGCTGACGCCGCGGCCCATGAAGGCGGTTTCCGACGGCAGGCCCAGGTACTTGGCCGATGCGCCAGTGGCGATCACCAGGCTGTCGCAGGTGTAGGTGCCGCTGTCGCCGGTGAGGGTGAACGGGCGCTTGGACAGGTCCACCGTGTGGATGTGGTCGAACACCATCTTGGTGTTGAAGCGCTCGGCATGCTTCAGAAAGCGCTCCATCAGCTCGGGGCCCTGCACACCCATCACGTCGGCGGGCCAGTTGTCGACCTCGGTGGTGGTCATCAGCTGGCCGCCCTGGGCCATGCCGGTGATCAGCACGGGTTGGAGGTTGGCGCGTGCGGCGTAGATGGCCGCTGTGTAGCCGGCCGGGCCGGAGCCGAGGATCAGCACCTGGGCGTGCAGGATGGGGGCGCTCATGACATGTCCGAGTGGGTGGGTGGGCTGGTACAGGCGGCATGAGCCACCTGCCAATCGGGAATTGTCACATGGGGTGGAAACCCCTGAGCGACTGCCGCAGCGATCGGCAGAATGGGGAGAATCTGTTTGAAACAGAGACTCGAAGCCAGGGCTCTTTCAGGGTTTGGCGCAATCGGTCACAGAACACACTGCAGCCAGGAAGGGAATTCACCATGTCCATGTTGACGAATCTCGATTTGATCCGGCGCGTGCCGCTGTTCTCGATGCTGACCAACGACCAGGCGCAGGCGATTGCCGACAGCGTGGTCAAGCGCCGGTTTCGACGCGGCGAGCTGGTCGTGGAGCAGGGGCGCAAGAGCAACACGCTGTTCATCCTGCTCAATGGCCGTGCGCGGGTGCTCACCTCCGACACCCGCGGTCGCGAGGTGATCCTGGCGGTGCTGGAGAGCGGCGACTACGTGGGCGAGATGAGCCTGATCGACAACGAGGCCCACTCGGCCACCGTGCGCTGCGAGATCCAGACCGACATGCTGATGCTGGGCCGCGCCGACTTCGCCCGTTGTCTGCCCGAGCATTCGTCGCTGAGCTACGCCATCCTGCGCGGGCTGGTGCGCCGCCTGCGCCATGCCGACCGGCAGATCGAATCCCTCGCCCTGCTGGATGTGTATGGCCGTGTGGCGCGCACCCTGCTGGAGATGTCCGAAGAGATCAACGGCGTGAAGACCATCCGCAACAAGGTCTCGCGCCAGGACATGGCCAAGGTGGTGGGCGCCTCGCGCGAGATGGTCAGTCGGGTGATGAAGGACCTGGAAGAGCGCGGCGTGATCGAGACCCAGGAAAACGGCTCGGTCATCATCAAGGAACGCGCGGCCCAGCCGGAGTGAGATCCGCGGCCGCCGGGCAGGCCCCGAGCCGGCCCGCGATCCCGTCGAGGGACCGGCGAGCGTTCCCGCTCGCCGAGGGGCGCCAAGACACGCCACAATCTGCCGCATGACCTTTCCCCTGGGCTCCCTGTTGCGGGATGGCAGCAGCACGCTGGCACAGCAGCGCCCTGTCGACACCGCCGACGTTCCGCGCTGGCGGCCCCAGCTGCAGCTGCTGCTGGGCGGCGTGCTGTGGCTGCTGATGCTGCTGGCGCTGGCCAGCCACCTCGCCAGCGACCCGGGGTTCTCGACGTCGGGCACCGGCGCACCGGTGGCCAACTGGGCCGGGCTGCTGGGTGCCTGGGCATCTGACCTCTCATTGTTCCTGTTCGGCTATTCGGCCTGGTGGCTGATGCTGGTGGGCGCGCGCGCCTGGCTGGCGCTGCTGGCCCGCAGCCTGCGTGGCCCGCTGGCCGCGGCCGAACCCAGCGCGCCGGCGTGGTGGTTCTGGGCCGGCCTGGCGCTGCTGATGGCGGCCAGCTGCGGCCTGGAATGGACCCGCCTGTACCGGCTGGACGTCGCCGTGCCCGGCGGCCAGGCCGGCGGCGTGCTGGGTGCGGTGGTGGGTGGCCTGTCGATGCGCTGGCTGGGCTTTGCCGGCTCGGGTGTGCTGTGGATCGCCGGCCTGGTGCTGGGCGTGTCGCTGGCGATGCGGTTCTCGTGGGCCGGCGTGGCCGACGCACTGGGCCAGCGCATCGAGGGCCTGTGGCGAGCCCGGGTCGACAAGCGTGAAGTCAAGGAAGACCTGCGCATTGCCGAGGTGCTGACCCGCGAGCGTGAGCTGGTGGTCGAAGAAGACCGCGCGGTGGTCGAGGACCATGCGCCCATCGTCATCGAGGAGACCATGGTCGAGGTGCCCAAGAGCACCCGCGTGGCCAAGGAGCGGCAGAAGCCGCTGTTCGTCGAACTGGCCGATACCAAGCTGCCGCAGGTCGACCTGCTGGATGCCGCGCCGGCCGTGCGCGTCGACACCGTCACGCCCGAGTCGCTGGAAATGACCTCGCGCATGATCGAGAAGAAGCTGCGCGACTTCGGCGTCGAGGTGCGGGTGGTGGCCGCCAGCCCCGGCCCGGTGATCACCCGCTACGAGATCGAGCCGGCCACTGGCGTCAAGGGCTCGCAGGTGGTGGGCCTGGCCAAGGACTTGGCGCGGTCGCTGTCGCTGATCAGCATCCGGGTGGTCGAGACCATCCCCGGGCGCACCACCATGGCGCTGGAACTGCCCAACGCCAAGCGGCAGATGATCCGCCTGGCCGAGATCCTGGGCTCGCAGATCTACCACGACGCCGCCTCGCAGCTGACCATGGGTCTGGGCAAGGACATCGTCGGCGCGCCGATGGTGGCCGACCTGGCCAAGATGCCGCACTGCCTGGTGGCCGGCACCACCGGGTCAGGCAAGTCGGTGGGCATCAACGCGATGATCCTGAGCCTGCTCTACAAGGCCGAGGCGCGTGATGTGCGGCTGATCCTGATCGATCCGAAGATGCTCGAGATGAGCGTCTACGAGGGCATTCCGCACCTGCTGTGCCCGGTGGTCACCGACATGAAGCAGGCCGCCAACGCGCTGAACTGGTGCGTGGGCGAGATGGAGCGCCGCTACAAGCTGATGTCGAAGATGGGCGTGCGCAACCTGGCGGGCTACAACAAGAAGCTCGACGATGCCAAGGCGCGCGGCGACCTGATCCCCAACCCCTTCAGCCTGACGCCGGAAGCGCCCGAGCCGCTGGACCGCCTGCCGTTCGTGGTGATCGTCATCGACGAGCTGGCCGACCTGATGATGGTCATCGGCAAGAAGATCGAGGAGCTGATCGCCCGGCTGGCGCAGAAGGCGCGCGCCGCCGGCATCCACCTGATCCTGGCCACCCAGCGGCCCAGCGTCGACGTGATCACCGGCCTGATCAAGGCCAACATCCCCACGCGGCTGAGCTTCCAGGTCAGCAGCAAGATCGACAGCCGCACCATCCTCGACCAGATGGGCGCCGAGGCGCTGCTGGGCCAGGGCGACATGCTGTACCTGACGCCCGGCGGCGGCCTGCCGGTGCGGGTGCACGGCGCCTTCGTGTCCGACGAAGAGGTGCACCGGGTGGTCGAATACATCAAGAGCCAGGGCGCGCCCAACTACATCGAGGGCATCCTGGAAGGCGGCACGCTGGACGGCGACGGCGATGCGCCCGGCGGCGGTGGTGCGGGGGGCGGCGATGCCGAGAGCGACCCGATGTACGACCAGGCGGTGGCCATCGTGCTGCAGAACAAGAAGGCCAGCATCTCGCTGGTGCAGCGCCACCTGCGCATCGGCTACAACCGCGCTGCGCGCCTGCTCGAGCAGATGGAAAAGAGCGGCCTGGTCTCCGCCCTGTCGCCCAGCGGCAACCGCGACCTGCTGGTGCCGCGGCGCGACGAATGACCACTCCCACCATCCGCCACCTGGCCGCTGCCTTGCTGATGCTGGGCCTGGCCCTGCCAGCGGCCCAGGCCGACACCGTGGACACGCTGCGCGCCTTCACCCGCGACGTGCAGACCGGCCGCGCCAGCTTCACCCAGACGGTGACGTCGCCCGACGGCGCCAAGAAGAAGTCATCGTCGGGCAGCTTCGAATTCAGCCGGCCCAACCGCTTCCGCTTCGCCTACAGCAAGCCGTTTGAGCAATTGATCGTCAGCGACGGCGCCAAGGTCTGGCTGCATGACATCGACCTGAACCAGGTCAGCGTGCGCCTGCTCGACCAGGCCCTGGGCGGCACACCGGCCGCGCTGCTGGCAGGTGGTGCGCTGGACAAGGATTTCGAATTGACGGCCCAGCCTGCCAGGGACGGGCTGGACTGGGTGCTGGCCACGCCGCGCACCAAGGACGGCAACGTGACGCAGCTGCGGGTGGGCTTCCGCGGCAAGGACCTGGCCGCGCTGGAGATCGTCGACGCCTTCGGCCAGCGCTCGCAGCTGCTGTTCAGCGGGGTGCAGCAGGGCCTGGCGTTGGCACCCGAGCGCTTCCGCTTCGTGCCGCCGCCGGGCGTGGACGTGATCGGGCCTTGAGCGCGGCCAGCGGTCAGAAGTCGAACTTGAAGCCCAGCGTCCACTGGTGCACGCGCGCACGCTCGAACTGCTGGGCATAGGCCAGGTTGGCGGTCAGCTTGTCGGCCAGGGGCCAGATCAGGCCGGCCGACACCCAGGCGCGTGACCGGTCGTCGCCGAACACGTCGGCAGCCCAGCGCACCGGCCCGTCGCCTTCGAGGCCCAACGACCAGGTGGTGCTGTTGAGCCGGTCGTCTTCGGTGCGCATCCAGCCCAGGTTCGCGTGGCCGACCAAGCTGTCTGTCAGCGCCTTGGTCGCCACGCCGAAGATCCGGGTGCTGCCGTGCTTCCAGTGGTCGCCGGCGGCCTTGTCGAGCGATGCGCCGTAGGCGATGGCCCAGCCGATGCGGCCGTCCTGCGCCTCGGCCAGATTGGTCTTGCCGCCCAGGGTGATGACCTGGTCGGTCAACCCGGCGCTGCGGCTGCGGTTGTAGGCGCCGCTGACCTGCGTGCCCATGCCGATGCCACAGGCCACCAGGGCGTCCAGGCTGCCTGTGGTGGCCTGGCTGCGCACCCGGGTGCTGGCCAGGGCGGATTCGAACTCGCAGTCGCCTTGCGCCAGCGAGTCGGCCGTCTCGCTGACCAGTGGGCGCGCGGCCCAGGCAGCCGGGCCGGCAGTCAGGGCGGCCAGGGCCGATGCCAGGGTCAGCAACTGGGGTGTGCGCATGGTGGGCCTCGGGTCGGCGTGGGTGGTGGGCGGGGCAGTCAGTGCGAGAAGTGGTCGGTCAGGCCCATGTCGGCGCTGGCCATCATCTGCTCGATGTCCAGCAGGATCAGCATGCGCTCGTCGTCGCCCGTCTTCACCGTGCCCAGGCCGGTGATGTGGGTGTCGGCCACGCTGCCGTTGAATTCTGGCGCGGCCTTGATCTGGTCGGGGCGCAGTTCCAACACGTCGCTGACCGAGTCGACCACGATGCCCACGGTGCGGCCGGCCACGTTCAGGATGATCACCACGGTGAAGGCGTCGTACTTGACGTCGTCGAGCATGAAGCACATGCGCATGTCGACGATCGGCACGATCACGCCGCGCAGATTGACCACGCCCTTCATGAAGCCGGGTGCATTGGCAATGCGGGTGGGCGGCTCGTAACCGCGGATTTCCTGCACCCTCAGGATGTCGATGCCGTATTCCTCGGCGCCCAGCTTGAACGACAGCACCTCGCGTGGCGCACCGTGCAGGGCAGCGGCGTGCGACACCGCGGCGGTTTCAGTGGTGGTGGTGGCACTCATCGGCATCTCCTGGGCTGGGCGGCGGCCCGTTGTTGGAACATGAGCGTGGCCACCGGCAGCGCCAGCGTCCACGGTGGGTTGCCGATGGAGTGTCGCGGCAACCGCGGCGCCCGGTCGGCCGATCAGGCGGCCTTCGCGCCTGCAGTTCGGCGCACCGCCCGCGTTCTTCAGGACAATCGCCGGCATGAAGCCGTTGCAGGATTCGCTGTTCACCCCACCCGACGCGCCGGCGGCGCCCGCCATGCCGCTGCCCGCCCAGACGCCGCTGGCCGAGCGTCTGCGCCCGCAGACCTTGGCCGACGTGATCGGCCAGGCCCATCTGCTGGGGCCGGGCAAGCCGCTGCGGGTGGCGTTTGAATCGGGCCGCATCCGATCGATGATCCTGTGGGGCCCGCCGGGCGTGGGCAAGACGACCCTGGCGCGTCTGGTGGCGGGTGCCGTGACCAGTCTGCCCCCAGGTGGCGCCGATGGCGCCCCCACCCCCCAAGGGGGGCGCGCCGACTTGGGACGGCCCGGCGCCAGCGCCCGCTTCGTGGTGCTGAGCGCGGTGCTGGCGGGGGTGAAGGACATCCGCGATGCGGTCGAGCAGGCCCGCGCCGCGCTGGCGGCCAACGGCCAGTCCACCATCGTCTTCGTCGACGAGGTGCACCGCTTCAACAAGGCGCAGCAGGATGCCTTCCTGCCGCATGTGGAATCAGGCCTGTTCACCTTCATCGGCGCCACCACCGAGAACCCCAGTTTCGAGGTCAACAGCGCGCTGCTCAGCCGCGCCACGGTGCATGTGCTGAAGGCGCTGGACGACGCCGACCTGGCCGCGCTGATCGCCCGGGCCCAGGCCGCGCTGGGGGCGCCGCCGCTGACCGATGCGGCCCGCCAGCGCCTGGTCGGCCATGCCGACGGCGATGCGCGGCGGCTGCTGAACGCCTACCAGGCGCTGGTCGACGGGCTGGGCGATTGCCGCGACGGTGGCGCCCTGCCGCCGGCCGAGATCGACGAAGCCCGGCTGGAGCAGACGCTGGGCGAACTGCTGCGCCGCTACGACAAGGGCGGCGATCAGTTCTACGACATGGTCAGCGCGCTGCACAAGAGCGTGCGCGGCTCCGACCCCGACGCCGCGCTGTACTGGCTGGCGCGCATGCTCGACGGTGGCGCCGACCCGCGCTACGTGGCGCGCCGGGTCATCCGCATGGCCAGCGAGGACATCGGCCTGGCCGACCCGCGCGGCCAGCAGCTGGCGCTGCAGGCCGCCGACGTCTACGAGCGCCTGGGCTCGCCCGAAGGCGAGCTGGCATTGGCCCAGGCGGTGGTCTATCTGGCGGTGGCGCCCAAGAGCAATGCCGTCTACACCGCCTGGAATGCCGTGCGCGCCCTGGTCAAGCAGGACAGCACCCGCCCGGTGCCGATGCAGCTGCGCAACGCGCCCACCAGGCTGATGCAGGGCCTGGGCCACGGCGCGGGCTACCGCTATGCGCACGACGAGGCCGGCGGCTTTGCGGCCGGCGAGCGTTACCTGCCCGACGGGCTGGACGGCCACACCTTCTACCAGCCGGTGCCGCGCGGGCTGGAGCTTCGCATCGGCGAGCGCCTGGCCGAGCTGCGGCGGCTCAATCAGCAGGCCCGCGCCGGCAGCGGCGGACCCTCGGACACCGCACCCGGCTGATCAGGGAGAACCCGGTGGGCCGAACAAGCCCCAGCCGGCGGCCTGATCTTCAGTCGAATGTTCGGCCAGCGGCCGGGAATCTCCTGGCGTTTCACCGGGAGGCCCCTGCCTACAATCCCGCCCATCCTGCAGGCACGGCATCGGCCGGCTTCTTGCTAGAGACCACCAAGACATGCCCGGTTGTGCCCCGGCGCTGCCCACCCGGGCAGCGCATGCCGCCGGGCCGAGGACCGGAGACCCCCCCGCCATGGATATCTTGTTGCAACAGATCATCAACGGTCTGGTGCTGGGCAGCATGTACGCCCTGGTGGCGCTGGGCTACACCATGGTGTACGGCATCATCAACCTGATCAATTTCGCCCACGGCGAGGTGCTGATGGTGGGTGCGCTGACCAGCTGGACGGTGCTGCGCATGCTGGCCGGCAGCGGACTGCCGGGCTGGGTGATGTTGCTGATCAGCCTGGTGGCGGCGGTGGTGGTGTGCTCGGCGCTGAACTACGTCATCGAGAAGATCGCCTACAAGCCGCTGCGCAACGCGCCGCGCCTGGCGCCGCTGATCACCGCCATGGGCATGAGCCTGCTCCTGCAGACGCTGGCCATGATCATCTGGCAGCCCAGCACCAAGCCCTACCCGATCCTGCTGCCCAACGACCCCATCTCCATCGGCGGCGCGGTCATCAACCTCACCCAGATCCTGATCCTGGGCACCACGGTGGTCGTGCTGCTGGGGCTGATGTACCTGGTCAACCGCACCAAGCTGGGCCGGGCGATGCGCGCCACCGCCGAGAACCCGCGCGTGGCCGCGCTGATGGGCGTGCGGCCCGACCATGTGATCTCGGCCACCTTCATCATCGGCGCGGCGCTGGCGGCGCTGGCCGGCGTGATGTATGCGGCCAACTACGGCACGGTGCAGCACACCATGGGCTTCCTGCCGGGGCTGAAGGCCTTCACCGCCGCGGTGTTCGGCGGCATCGGCAACCTGGCCGGTGCGGTGGTGGGTGGCGTGCTGCTGGGCCTGATCGAGGCGCTGGGTTCCGGCTACATCGGCATGCTCACCGGCGGCGTGCTGGGCAGCCAGTACAGCGATATCTTCGCCTTCCTGGTGCTGATCCTGGTGCTCACCATCCGGCCGCAGGGCTTGATGGGCGAACGCGTCGCTGACCGTGCCTGACCCCGAAGCCAAGACCATGAAGAACAAACTGATCGTCTTCCTCATCGCCGCGGTGGCGCTGATGGTGCTGCCCCTGATCGCCCAGTCGGCCGGCAACTTCTGGGTGCGCATGCTCGACTTCGCGCTGCTCTATGTGCTGCTGGCGCTGGGCCTGAACATCGTGGTGGGCTATGCCGGCCTGCTCGACCTGGGCTATGTGGCCTTCTATGCGGTGGGCGCCTACATGTTCGGGCTGATGGCCTCGCCGCATCTGGCCGATAACTTCGAAGTGATCAAGGCAATGTTCCCGAACGGCTTGCACACGCCGATCTGGCTGGTGATTCCTCTGGGTGCGGCCCTGGCCGGAGCGGCCGGCATGCTCCTGGGAGCACCCACACTCAA
>JBBAPL010000189.1:0-8880 GCA_040400895.1 Aquabacterium sp. | reverse complement strand
CCATCCGTGAAGGCGGCCGCACCGTCGGCGCCGGCGTCGTTGCCAAGATCATCGCGTAATCAGGTTCGAGCCGCAGGGGCATAGCTCAATTGGCAGAGCGTCGGTCTCCAAAACCGAAGGTTGGGGGTTCGATTCCCTCTGCCCCTGCCACCAGGCACGGACCACAACGCGCAGCAAGCAGCGCACACTGACAAACCGGCCCGCAACGGCTCGGCCCGCAGGCTTCAACAGCCCGGCGGGCCTTGGCGTTTGATGGGAGACCCTTCACGGCAGGCCTGCAAGCCGGCTGAGGCGGGTGACGAGACACACATTCATGGCCACCAGCAACACCCAGATCGAAACAGTTTCCACAGGCGCAGACAAGGCCAAGCTGGCCGCTGCGGCCGTGTTGCTGGTCGGCGGCGTGGTTGCCTACTACCTGCTGGGCAAGCAGGACCTGTGGGTGCGGGTGCTGGCCCTGCTGGTGCTGTTGGCCGCGGCCGTGGCCATGTTCTTCACCTCTGAGACCGGCAAGCAGTTGATCGCCTTCGGCCGCGACGCCGTGAAGGAAACGAAGAAGGTTGTCTGGCCCACCCGCAAGGAGTCGCTGCAGATGACCGGTTATGTGTTTGCATTCGTGGTGGTGATGGCGCTGTTTCTGTTTCTGACTGACAAGACGCTGGAATGGGTGCTGTACGACCTGATCCTGGGCTGGAAGCGCTGATCCGCGCGTACCGAAAGGCAAACCGCAATGAGCGAACTGATCCCCGAGGCCCCATCGGCCGAGCCCGCCCCGGCCGCACCGGCATCACCACTGCGCTGGTATGTGGTGCATGCCTATTCGGGCATGGAAAAGGCCGTCGAGCGCAATATCCGTGAGCGCATCGAGCGCGCCGGGATGCATGACAAGTTCGGTCGCATCCTGGTGCCCACCGAAGAAGTCATTGAGCTGAAGAACGGCAAGAAGTCGGTCACTGAGCGCCGCTTCTTCCCGGGCTATGTGCTGGTCGAGATGTTGATGGACGACGAGTCCTGGCACCTGGTCAAGCACACCAGCAAGGTGACCGGTTTTGTCGGTGGCGCGAAGAATCGCCCGTCGCCCATCTCTGAAGCCGAGGTGATGAAGATCGTCAACCAGATGCAGGAAGGTCTGGAGAAGCCGCGTCCGAAGGTGGAATGGATGATCGGCGAGATGGTCCGCGTCAAGGAAGGTCCGTTCACCGACTTCAACGGCGCCGTCGAGGAAGTCAACTACGAGAAGTCCAAGGTCAAGGTCTCGGTCACGATCTTCGGGCGTGCCACCGGCGTCGAACTGGACTTCGCGCAGGTCGAAAAAGTCTGATGAACCTTGTTCATCAGACTTTTCGCCGAGGGCCGCAGGCCCGCAGGCAAAAGGTCTGAGTTTCTTTCCCGCGCGCTGCCCCGACCCCGGCGTGCGGTTCTTCCAGGGTCGATAGACGAGGAGGCTGCTTCGGCGGCCGTTTGAACTCGAGGAGCCTTTCATGGCAAAGAAAATCGTCGGCTTCATCAAGCTGCAAGTTCCGGCGGGCAAGGCCAATCCTTCGCCCCCCATCGGCCCGGCGCTCGGCCAGCGTGGCCTGAACATCATGGAGTTCTGCAAGGCGTTCAACGCCCAGACCCAGGGTGTCGAGCCCGGTCTGAAGCTGCCCGTGGTGATCACCGCCTACGCCGACAAGTCGTTCACCTTCGTGCTGAAGTCGCCCCCGGCGACCGTGCTGCTGAAGAAGGCCGCCAAGATCGAAAAGGGCTCGGGCCGCGCACACCTGGAGAAGGTGGGCAAGATCACCCGTGAGCAGTTGGAAGAGATCGCCAAGATCAAGGTCAAGGATCTCACCGCCGCCGACATGGACGCGGCCGTGAAGACGATCGCTGGCTCGGCCCGTTCGATGGGCCTCATCGTGGAAGGGGTCTGACATGGCCAAGCAAACCAAGCGTGAGAAGGCGGTTGCCGGCAAGATCGACTCGCTGAAGCTCTATGCCTTCGACGACGCCATCGCCATCGTCAAGGAATGTGCCACCGCCAAGTTCGATGAGTCCATCGACGTGGCCGTGCAACTCGGCATCGACGCCAAGAAGTCCGACCAAGTCGTGCGCGGTGCTGTCGTGATGCCCAATGGCACTGGCAAGACCAAACGCGTGGCGGTGTTCGCACAGGGTGCCAAGGCCGAGGAAGCCCGCGCCGCTGGCGCCGACATCGTCGGCATGGACGACCTGGCCGCCGAGATCAAGGCCGGCAACCTGAACTTCGACGTGGTGATCGCGTCGCCCGACACCATGCGTGTGGTCGGCACGCTGGGCCAGATCCTGGGCCCGCGTGGCCTGATGCCCAACCCCAAGGTCGGCACCGTCACGCCCGACGTGGCCCAGGCCGTGCGCAATGCCAAGGCCGGACAGGTGCAGTTTCGCGTCGACAAGGGCGGCATCATCCACGGCACCATCGGTCGCCGCTCGTTCGACAACGACAAGCTCAAGGGCAACCTGGCCGCGCTGCTGGACGCACTGAGCAAGGCCAAGCCTGCGTCGAGCAAGGGGATCTACCTGCGCAAGGTGGCGGTCTCGTCGACGATGGGCGTTGGCGTGCGCGTCGACATGCAATCGCTGACTGCGGCCTGATCCGCAGTGCCCGTTGGCCCGCAGGGGCTGGCTGGCACACAAGTCCCCAGGGCGTTTTTGGCGCTGGGGCATTCGTTTGGTGGGCTGCTGCCGGCGCAAGCCGGTGGCAGGCCATCCAAGACCGCTGGCGGGGCCTGACGGCTCCTTAATCGTGCACTTGGGTGACAACACCCAGGGTGCATGGTCAGCGCAGATGGCGGTCCCGCCTGACAGTTGAAGGGGCCGGCGGCACGCAGGTGCTGTTGGTTCGGATGCTGGAAGGTTTGGTCGCTGCAACCCTGGTGCGCCGGGCGCTTGGTGCATGCCAGGCAAGCGGCGCTGATATGTGAGGAGCAGACCTTGAGTCTCAATCGCAACGAGAAGGCGGCCGTGGTCGCGGACGTGTCGGCGCAAGCCGCCAAGTCCCAGACCCTCGCGTTGGCCGAGTACCGTGGCCTCACCGTTGAACACCTGAACAAGCTGCGCAAGGACGCGCGCGAGAAGGGTGTGTATCTTCACGTGCTGAAGAACACACTGGCTCGCCGCGCCGTTGCCGGCACCCCGTTCGAGGTGGCATCGGAAGGCATGGTCGGCCCGCTGATCTACGGCTTTTCCGAAGACGCTGTCGCCGCGGCCAAAGTCATTTCCGACTTTGCCAAGGGCAACGACAAGCTGATCGTCAAGGGTGGCGCTTATGCCGGCAAGGCATTGAACGCCGACGGGCTGAAAGCCCTGGCTGCAATCCCGAGCCGCGAAGTGCTGATCGCCCAAGTGGCCGGCCTGCTGAAGTCGCCGATCCAGCGCATGGCGGTGGTGCTGGGCGCCGTGGCTGCGCTGAAGGCAGGCCCTGCCGAGGCAGACGCCCCGGCAGAAGCTGCGGCCGACGCGCCTGCGGCAGCCTGACGATCCAACCGACATCCAATCCAACTTTCCTGAATCGAGAATCAAATGGCATTCGATAAAGACGCATTCCTGGCCGCCATGGACACCATGTCCGTGATGGAACTCAACGATCTGGTCAAGGCCATCGAAGAGAAGTTCGGCGTGTCCGCTGCTGCAATGGCCGCCCCGGCCGCCGGCGGTGGTGGTGGCGCGGCCGCCGTGGTCGAAGAGCAGACCGAATTCAACGTTGTGCTGCTGGAAGCCGGCGCCCAAAAGGTGCAAGTCATCAAGGCCGTGCGCGAACTGACGGGCCTGGGCCTGAAGGAAGCCAAGGACTTGGTGGATGGCGCCCCGAAGAACGTCAAGGAAGCCGTGTCCAAGGCCGACGCCGAAGCCGCTTTGAAGAAGCTGGTCGACGCTGGTGCCAAGGCCGAAGTGAAGTAATTCACCTCTGCGACCGAGGCTGGATGGCCCTGCGGGGGCATCCAGCCTTTGGCTTTTGAAGGGCTTGCTGCCCTTCAGAACACCTGAAAGTGCCTATCGGGTTATCCTGTAGGGCTTTTTCGAGTGTTCTCTGAACCGACTGCAGAGAACCAGTTTGGTCGGACTTCGGTGCAACGCCGGAGTTGTCCGCCAGCGGCTGGTAGTGGCCAGCCACCAAGCTTTGGGCCGTTCGAGCGCACACCATGCTGTGCTCCGATCTGTGTGCCCGGTGCCAGTCGCCGACGAGACGCGTGCCTGGGCCCTGGCGCGCGTCATCGAAACGGAGTTTCCATGGCGCAAGCAGCAACCCCCTACAGCTACACCGAGCGCAAGCGTATTCGCAAGAGCTTCGGCAAGCGCGAGCACGTGCTCGACGTTCCCTACCTCCTGACCATGCAGCGCGAGGCCTATGTCGCCTTCCTGCAGAAGGACCTGCCGCCTTCCAAACGCAAGCCGGAAGGGCTGCAGGCCGCATTCCTGTCTGCGTTCCCGATCGTCTCCCACAACAGCATGGTGGAGATGAAGTTCATCGAGTACAACATCGCGAAACCGCCGTTCGACGTGCGGGAATGCCAGCAGCGGGGTCTGACCTTCGCCGCCGCGGTTCGCGCCAAGTTGCAGATGATCATCTACGACCGTGAGTCGGCGCCGGCCAAGGTGGTCAAGGAGATCAAGGAGCAAGAGGTCTACATGGGCGAAGTGCCGCTCATGACCGATTACGGCTCGTTCATCGTCAACGGCACCGAGCGTGTCATCGTCAGCCAGCTGCATCGCAGCCCCGGCGTGTTCTTCGAGCACGACAAGGGCAAGACCCACAGCTCGGGCAAGCTGCTGTTCTCGGCGCGCATCATCCCCTACCGCGGTTCGTGGCTCGACTTCGAGTTCGACCCCAAGGACATCCTGTACTTCCGCGTCGACCGCCGCCGCAAGATGCCGGTGACGATCCTGCTGAAGGCCATCGGCCTGAACCCCGAGCAGATCCTGGCGAACTTCTTCGAGTTCGACACGTTCCGCCTGATGGACGCCGGCGCGCAGATGGAATTCGTGCCCGACCGCCTGAAGGGCGAAGTGGCCCGCTTCGACATCACCGACAAGGACGGCAAGGTCGTCGTCGAGAAGGACAAGCGCATCACCGCGCGCCATGTGCGGTCGCTGGAGACCAACGGCACGCAGTTTGTCTCGGTGCCTGAGGACTACGTCGTCGGCCGCATCGTGGCGCGCAACATGGTCGATGCCGACACCGGTGAGATCATCGCCAAGGCCAATGACGAGTTGACCGACGCGCTGCTCAAGAAGCTGCGCACGGCGGGCGTCAAGGATGTCCAGTGCCTGTTCACCAATGAACTGGACCAGGGCGCCTACATCAGCCAGACCCTGGCCTCCGACGAAACCGCTGACGAGCTGGCAGCGCGTGTGGCCATCTACCGCATGATGCGCCCCGGTGAGCCGCCGACCGAAGACGCCGTGCAGGCCCTGTTTGGCCGGCTGTTCTACAACGAGGACACCTACGACCTGAGCCGCGTTGGGCGCATGAAATTCAATGCGCGGGTCGGCCGCGACGTGCCCGAAGGCGCGATGACGCTGGCCAACGAGGACATCCTCGACGTCGTGAAGATCCTCGTCGAGTTGCGCAACGGCCGCGGCGAGGTGGACGACATCGACCACCTGGGCAACCGGCGTGTGCGCTGCGTGGGCGAACTGGCCGAGAACCAGTACCGCTCTGGCCTGGCCCGCATCGAGAAGGCCGTGAAGGAACGCCTCGGTCAGGCCGAGACCGACGCGCTGATGCCGCATGACCTGATCAACTCCAAGCCGATCTCTGCGGCCTTGAAGGAGTTCTTCGGTGCCAGCCAGCTGTCGCAGTTCATGGACCAGACCAACCCGCTGTCGGAGATCACGCACAAGCGGCGTGTCTCTGCCCTGGGCCCGGGCGGCCTGACGCGTGAGCGTGCCGGCTTCGAGGTGCGCGACGTGCACCCCACCCACTACGGCCGTGTCTGCCCAATCGAGACGCCCGAAGGCCCGAACATCGGCCTGATCAATTCGCTGTCGCTGTATGCCCGTCTGAACGAGTACGGCTTCCTCGAGACGCCGTACCGCCGCGTGGCCGATGGCAAGGTGACCGACCACATTGACTATCTGTCGGCCATCGAGGAAGGCAAGTACGTCATTGCCCAGGCCAACGCCTCGTTGAGCAAGGACGGTTCGTTGACCGACGAGCTCGTCTCGGCCCGTGAGGCCGGCGAATCGGTGCTGACCTCGCCCGAGCGCATCCAGTACATGGACGTGGCGCCTGCGCAGATCGTGTCGGTGGCCGCCTCGCTGGTGCCCTTCCTGGAGCACGACGACGCGAACCGCGCGCTGATGGGCGCCAACATGCAGCGCCAGGCGGTGCCGGTGCTGCGCCCCGAGAAAGCCTTCGTGGGCACCGGTGTCGAGCGCGTCGCTGCGGTGGACTCGGGCACGGTGGTGACGGCCCGCCGCGGTGGCATCGTCGACTACGTCGACACCAACCGCATCGTGATCCGCGTCAACGACGCGGAGACGGTGGCCGGTGAAGTGGGCGTGGACATCTACAACCTGATCAAGTACCAGCGCAGCAACCAGAACACCAACATCCACCAGCGTGCCATCGTGCGCCGTGGTGACCATGTGGGTTCTGGCGACGTGGTGGCCGACGGCGCATCGACCGACCTGGGCGAACTGGCCCTGGGCCAGAACATGCTCGTGGCCTTCATGCCCTGGAACGGCTACAACTTCGAGGACTCGATCCTGATCTCGGAGCGTGTGGTCGCCGAAGACCGCTATACCTCGATCCACATCGAGGAACTGGTGGTGATGGCCCGCGACACCAAGTTGGGCAGCGAGGAAATCACCCGCGACATCCCGAACCTGAGCGAGCAGCAACTGGCCCGCCTGGACGAGAGCGGCATCGTCTACATCGGCGCAGAAGTGACGCCGGGTGATGTGCTGGTCGGCAAGGTCACGCCCAAGGGCGAGACCACGCTGACGCCGGAAGAGAAGCTGCTGCGCGCCATCTTCGGCGAGAAGGCTTCGGACGTGAAGGACACCAGCCTGCGCGTGGACCAGGGCACCAACGGCACGGTCATCGATGTGCAGGTGTTCACCCGCGAAGGCATCCAGCGCGACAAGCGCGCCCAGCAGATCATCGACGATGAACTGAAGCGCTTCCGCCTGGACCTGAACGACCAGCTGCGCATCGTCGAGGCCGACGCCTTCGACCGGATCGAGAAGCTGCTGAATGGCAAGACCGCCAACGGCGGCCCGCAGAAGATCGCCAAGGGCACCGTCATCGACAAGGCCTACCTGGCCTCGGTCGAGAAGTACCACTGGTTCGACATCCGCCCGGCCGACGACGAGGTGGCCAACCAGCTCGAGTCGATCAAGAACAGCCTGGAGCAGACCCGCCACAGCTTCGACCTGGCCTTCGAAGAGAAGCGCAAGAAGCTGACGCAAGGCGACGAACTGCCCGCTGGCGTGCTGAAGATGGTCAAGGTGTACCTGGCCGTCAAGCGCCGCCTGCAGCCTGGCGACAAGATGGCCGGCCGGCATGGCAACAAGGGCGTGGTCTCCAAGATCGTGCCCGTGGAAGACATGCCTTACATGGCCGACGGCACCCCTGCCGACATCGTGCTGAACCCGCTGGGCGTGCCCTCGCGCATGAACGTGGGCCAGGTGCTGGAAGTGCACCTGGGCTGGGCCGGCAAGGGCATCGGCCAGCGCATCGGCGACATGTTGCAGGGCGAGGCACGCATTGCCGAACTGCGCAAGTTCTTCGATGAGCTGTACAACCAGTCGGGCGGCAAGGTCGAAAACATCGACGCATTGAGCGACGCCGACATCATCGAGATGGCCGGCAACCTGAGCAAGGGCGTGCCGTTTGCCACGCCGGTGTTCGATGGCGCCAAGGAAGAAGAGATCCGCGCCATGCTGAAGCTGGCTTACCCGGACGACATCGCCGCCAAGAAGGGGCTGACCGCCACCCGCACCCAGGCTCAGCTGTACGACGGCCGCACCGGTGAGGCCTTCGAGCGCGCCACCACCGTGGGCTACATGCACGTGCTGAAGTTGCACCACCTGGTTGACGACAAGATGCACGCGCGCTCCACCGGCCCGTACAGCCTGGTCACCCAGCAGCCGCTGGGCGGCAAGGCGCAGTTTGGCGGCCAGCGCTTCGGTGAGATGGAAGTGTGGGCGCTGGAGGCCTACGGCGCCAGCTACATCCTGCAGGAGATGCTGACTGTGAAGTCCGACGACGTGAATGGCCGCACCAAGGTGTACGAGTCCATCGTCAAGGGCGAGCACGCCATCGAAGCCGGCATGCCGGAATCGTTCAATGTCCTGGTCAAGGAGATTCGCTCCTTGGGCATCGACATGGAACTGGAAAAGAACTGATCGCGGAAAAGGAGAATCACATGAAAGGTTTGCTGGACCTCTTCCGTCAGTTCACCCCTGACGAGCATTTCGATGCCATCAAGATCGGCATCGCCTCCCCTGAAAAAATCCGCTCCTGGTCGTTCGGTGAAGTCAAGAAGCCCGAGACGATCAACTACCGCACCTTCAAGCCCGAGCGTGACGGCCTGTTCTGCGCCAAGATCTTCGGCCCGATCAAGGACTACGAGTGCCTGTGCGGCAAGTACAAGCGCTTGAAGCACCGCGGCGTCATCTGCGAAAAATGCGGCGTGGAAGTCACGCTCGCCAAGGTCCGGCGCGAGCGCATGGGCCACATCGAGCTGGCGAGCCCCACGGCCCATATCTGGTTCCTGAAGTCGCTGCCCAGCCGCCTGGGCATGGTGCTCGACATGACGCTGCGCGACATCGAGCGCGTGCTGTACTTCGAAGCCTACGTGGTGATCGAGCCGGGCATGACGCCCCTCAAGCGCTGCCAGCTGCTCACCGAAG
>JBBAPL010000188.1:0-9028 GCA_040400895.1 Aquabacterium sp. | reverse complement strand
CGGCGCGGCATGACCTGAGCGGCGGCCTGCAGCGTCTGGGTTCTGAACGTGACCAGCTGGCCGAGCGTGCCAACGCCATGGTGACTGCTGCCGCCCGTGCAGCCAGCCACACCGGCGAACTGGCGACCGCCATCGAGGACCTGCTCGGCCTGAGCAAGACCTTCGAGCGTTGGCACGCAACGATGGATGCGTTGTTGCACCACAACTCCGACATGCACCGCAAGAACGAGGACTTCGCCCGCATCGTGCGCCAGATGACCATCGTGACGCTGAACGCGTCGATCGAGGCGGCGCGCGCCGGCAACACAGGCGCCGGGTTTGCCGTGGTCGCCAACGAGATGCGGGAGCTGGCAGGCAACGCCCAGACCCTGTCATCACAGTACCGGACCAGCCTGTATGAAAACGACCTGCTGACGACCACCACGTTCCAGGATCTGCAAGCCACCGGCAAGATGATCATGGGCGCCGTGGTGGGCTTGAACCTGGTCAACCGCAAGGCGCATGACGCCTTGGAGCAAGCCCACGAGGAGAGCCCGGCATGAAGCTGTCCCCACGCGCCGTCGCCAGCCTGGACAAACTGGCGATGCATGGCCTGAAGACCGGTTTTGCAGGGCGCACCGCCGAGGTGACCAAGCTGGCAGTGCTGCCCGACATGAACGGCATGACGCACACCCGCGCGGTGATGCTGTCGGTTGCCCTGGTCGAGTGCCGGATGGTGCTCTTCATCCACTACGGCCAGGATGCCGCCTACCGGGCCCACTTCGCCACCCTCCTCGAAAAGAACTTGTCGCAGCTGGACGACCGCGCCTTCCTCGACGCCCTGTCCGAAGCAGGCAACCTGGCCTGCGGCACCTTCAACCGCGACCTGGGCCGGGTGTTCACGCACCTTGGCATGTCCACGCCAGCCCTCGTCGACAGCCAGTGCGCCAGACACCTCGGCCTGCTGCGCCACGCGCACCAGCGCCACTACGTGATCGAACTCAACGCGCAGGTGCGGTTCCACGCCACGCTGTGCGTGTGCCCGTACACGCCGCTCGACTTCGACTTGGACCCACTGGTCGATCTTGCCGACGCCGGCGAGCTCGAGATGTTCTGACTCTTCCCTGGAAAGGACCCACATGAACGATGCCGCTCAACTTGTCAGCAAGGTTCTGGTGCTCGACGCCGACCGTGCCAGCCGCGCCACCATCCGCCGCTTCTGCGACAACAACAACCTGAAAGGGCTGCGCGCCAGCGAGGACAACATCCTCAACGTGCTGGCGTCGAACATCGACCTGGGTGGCATCCTGGTGTCCGAGCGGCTGGGTGGCGACGAGCGCGGAGGCATCGACCTGGGACTGAAGATCCATGCGCTGCGCCCGGAGCTGCCGATCTTCCTGCGCCGCGAAACCGGCGACGGCCTGGCCGACCTGGCGCAGCACGAGCAGAACGCCTTCGCGGCAGGCTACGCCATCGCCTCGATCGATGGCCTGAAGCGGGTGCTGCAGGACTGCATCTTCAACATGGTCTACCCGAACAACCTGGTGCGGGGCATCACGCAGATCACGCAATCTGCGCTGCAGAGCCAGTTCCGCAACCTCGACGTCAGCATCGAGGCACCCTACATCGTGAGCGACAAGCTGATCTTCGGAGAGCTGTTCACCCTGATCCCGATCGAGAGCAGCTGGTGCCGTGGCTACATGATGCTGCAGACCGAGGAAGCGGCACTGCAGTGGCTGGTCAAGGGGTCGCACACCTACTCCGACCCATCCGAAGGCGACGACTTCCGCAACCTCAACATGATCCTGGGTGAACTGACCAACCTGGTCTGGGGCGCCTTCAAGAACCGCTACGCCAGCCAGTTGCCGGCCGACGGCCACCTGGCGCAGGTGCCCATCGTCATCAACCACGCACACCGCTACATGTCGTTCGGCTCCTCCAACCCGCAGCTGTGCTTCCGCTGCACCCTGGTGGACCCGACCGATGCCGCGCTGAGGCCGGTGACGATCCTGCAGCGCTTTGTGTTCAACCTGAACTGGTCGCCCGAGGACTTCCTCGAGAGCGAAGTCTCGGTGGAAAACCTCGTCGACTCAGGCGAACTCGAGCTGTTCTAACTCTTCTCACTCCTCTGAAAGGCAGATGACCATGGCTCAGATTCTTGTGGTGGACGACTCCAGCACGGTGCGCAACGAAGTCGGCGACTTCCTCGGCAAGAACGGACTGCAGGTGTCCTTCGCGGTCGACGGGCGTGACGGGCTGGCCAAGCTGAAGGCCGACGCCGGCATCAAGCTGGTGGTGTGCGACGTCAACATGCCCAACATGGACGGCCTGACCATGGCCGAGAAGGTGCGCGGCGAGTTGAACAACAGTGCCGTCAACATCGTGATGCTGACGACCGAGAACTCACCGGTGATGAAGGAGCGCGGCAAGGCGGCCGGCATCAAGGGCTGGATCGTCAAGCCCTTCAACGGGCCTGCGGTGCTGGGTTCGTTCAGGAAGCTCATCGGCGCCTGATCGCCGTCGCGGGCGGCCCCACAATGCGGTCCCGACCATGGCGACCGCAGCGTGATGCAGACCCGAAGACGTGCCTGGCTGCGCGCCGCCCTGCTGGCCGCAGCGCCCTCGGCAGGCCTCAGCGTGGCGGCTTCAGCCACCACGCCGGCATCGGTTGGCGAAGCCACCACGGAAGACGCGGTGCGCGCAGGCCGCGCCCTGCACTTCCCGCGCGACCACGGCGCCCACCCTGGCGCCCGCATCGAGTGGTGGTACGCCACCGGCTGGCTGCAGGGCGACGGTGGCCAACTGCTGGGCTTTCAGCTCACCTTCTTCCGCAGCCGCACCGGCGTGGCGGCGGATCTGCCCGGGCGGTTTGCGCCACGCCAGTTGCTGTTCGCCCATGCCGCCGTCACCGACGTGGCGGCGCGCACGCACCTGCATGCCCAACGCATCGCGCGCTGGTCGGGCGACGAGGCACTGACCGACGGCCATGCCACCCGCGCCGACACCCGCCTGGCCCTGGGCCGCTGGACGCTGGTGCGTGATGCGGCCACCGGCACCTACACCGCCGCCCTGCCCGCGCCCGAGGCCGGGATCGCGCTCGACCTGCGTTTGGCGCCCGCCCAGCCGCTGCTGTTGCAGGGCGACGCCGGCTTCTCGCGCAAGGGCCCGGCGCCGCAGCAGGCCAGCCACTACTACACCCAGCCACAGCTGGCGGTGCGCGGCCGGCTGCGCCCGGGCGGCCAGGTGCTGGCCGGCCGCGGCTGGCTCGACCATGAGTGGAGCGACGAACTGCTGGCCCCCGGCGCGGTGGGCTGGGACTGGATGGGCATCAACCTGAGCGACGGTGGCGCACTCACGGTGTTCCAACTGCGCCGGGCCGACGGCAGCGTGGTGTGGGCCGGCGGCAGCCACCGCCCGGCCGGCGGCGCGGTGCGCGCCTTCGCGCCCCAGGACGTGACCTTCACACCGCAGCGCCGCTGGGCCAGCCCGGCCACCGGCGCCAGCTACCCGGTGGAATGGGCGGTGCGCACGCCAGCCGGCAACTTCAGCCTGCGCGCGCTGCTGGACGCGCAGGAACTCGACAGCCGTGCCAGCGCCGGCACGGTGTACTGGGAAGGCTTGGCTGAACTGCTGGCGCCCGGCGGCACAAGGGCTGGCCTGGGCTATCTGGAGATGACAGGCCGGGCGCAGGCGCTGCGGCTGGGCTGAGCCCGGACACCCCCCCCCTGAAGAGGGTTTGCGCCCGGCGAAGCGCGCCGAGCGCTGCGAGGCCGTGGGGTGCGGTGGCAGACCACCGAACCCAAGCCGCTCAACCCGCCGACCGCGCCGGCGTGTGGTTCTGGCGCGGCGGGATGGGCGCGGCGCGCACGCAGTTGCGGCCGGCGCTCTTGGCCTCGCGCAACGCGGCGCCGGCGTCGCCAATCACCGCGTCCAGCCCGGCATGGGCGGCGCCGATGCCCGACACGCCCACGCTGATGGTGGCCTTCACGGTCTTGCTCTGCCAAGCCAGGCGCAGGCCAGCCACCCGCTCGCGGATGCGCTCGGCGACATCGAGCGCGCCCAGCGGATCGGTGTGCGGCAGGTAGACCACCAAGACGCCACCGCCAAATCGCGACAGCAGGTCGTAGGGCCGCAGCGTGGACGACGCCTGGCGCGTGATCTCGACCAGCATCGCATCACCGGCGGCGGTGCCGTGCTCGTCGTTCAGGCGCTTGAAGTGGTCGACATCGACCATCAGCAGCGCGGCGTCTTCGCCATGGCGGCGGATGCGTGACCATTCCCGGTCGGCCGCGGCCACGAAGTGCTGCTGGGTGTAGGCACCCGTCAGCGCGTCACGTGCCGGGGCCTGTGCGTCGACGGCCATGGCCGCTGGCGCAGGCGGCGGCACCGCCGAAGCATCGGCCGCCGGCACCGCGCGCAGGCGGGTGATGGTGGCCGGCGCGGCCGGTGCCAGTGGCTTGGCCACCGGCTTGGGCAGCACGGGCGCCACGATGCGGATGGCCACCCAGCCCGCCAGCGGCACCAGCAGCGCGGCCACGGCCGCGCCCACCAGGGCCGGCAGCGCACCGGCCGCCGTGGCCGCCAGGTTGGCTGCCAGGCTCTGCCCCAGGCCGTGGCCCAGCATCGCGCCCAAACCGACCGCGCCCACGCCGGCCACCGCCAGGGCAATGGCGCGGCGCCGTTGCAAGGCCTGCGCCGCAATGGGAGCCCCGGAGGAGGCGGCAGGCTTGGCGGACGGGTGGTCAGGCGTCATGGCAGGCAAGAAAGTTTGCATCGATTCAAACACAAAGCCCGCTGGCGCGGGGGGTGCCACCGCCCTGGCCTGGCGGGACGACTGCGCACTTTTGGCCTGCCCGGTGGCGCTTGCGCAAGGTCAAGGACCGGCCGCCACGGCAGCGCGAGACTGGCGCAAGACCGCGACGACAACCAGGAGACCGCCCATGCCCAGCCCCCGTGTGATCGACCACCTTGCCGATGCGGTGGACGCGGTGTTGGCCGCCGTGCCCGGTGACATCGTGCTGGGCATCCCGCTGGCCATCGGCAAGCCCAACGCCTTCGTCAACGCGTTGTACCGCCGCATCGCCGCCGACCCCAGTCGCCGGCTGACCATCGTCACCGCGCTCAGCCTGGAAAAGCCGGTCGGCAAGAGCGACCTGGAGCGCCACTTCCTGGCGCCGCTGGTCGACCGGGTGTTCGGCGACTATCCCGACCTGGACTACGTGAAGGCCCTGCGCGGCGCCGGCCTGCCGCCCAACATCAACGTGCGCGAGTTCTTCCTGAAGACCGGCGACTACCTGCAGAACCCGGCGGCGCAGCAGGGCTATATCTCCACGAACTACACCTTCGTGGCGCGCGACATGCTGCTGCAGGGCATGAACGTGATTGCCCAGGCGGTCGCCGAGCAAGGCACGGGCAGCGACTGGCAGTTGTCGGTCAGCAGCAACCCCGACGTGGTGTTCGAGGTGGTGGAGCGCTTCGCCGCCGAGGGCGCGCCGCTGCTGAAGGTGGGCGTGGTGAACCGGCAGATGCCGTTCATGCCCAACGGCGCGGCAGTGGCGCCGGGCTTCTTCGACATCGTGGTGACCGACCCGGCCGCCACCCACCGGGTGTTCGGCCCGCCCAACAGCAAGGTGGGCACGGCCGACTACGCCATCGGCCTGCATGCCAGCAGCCTGGTGGCCGATGGCGGCACACTGCAGATCGGCATCGGCTCGCTGGGCGACGCCATCGCCCAGGCGCTGCTGGTGCGCGAGCGCCATGGTGACGAATACCGCACCATCCTGCAGCGCCTGTGCCCCGATGGCCTGGGCGGCGCGCTGCCGCGCCAGACCAGCCGCTTCGACCGCGGGCTGTATGGCTGCTCGGAGATGTTCGTCAACGGCTTCCTGCAGCTGATCGAGGCCGGCATCGTGCGGCGCGAGGTGTTTGCAGACGCCACGCTGCAGCGGCTGCTCAACAGCGGCGCCATCGCCGACGAGACGGTGACGCCGGCCACGCTGACCGCGCTGCGCGAGGCGGGCCGCATCCAGTCGCCGCTGCGGGCGGCCGATGTCGACTTCCTGCTGCACTTCGGCGTGCTGCGACCGGGTGTTCGGATGGACATGGGGCTGGACGGCCACCACCTGGTGCTGGGCGCGCACCGCTGCAGCACCGATCTGGACAACCCGGCCGCCTTTGCCACGCTGTGCCAGCACCTGCTGGGCGCTCGGCTGGCGCACGGCATCGTGATGACCGGCGGCTTCTTCCTGGGGCCGAATGCCTTCTATGCGCGGCTGCGCAGCATGCCGCCGCAGGAGCTGGCGCGCATCGACATGACGCGCATCGACGTGATCAACCAGTTGGATGGCGGACAGCCGGGCGATGCCGAGCTGAAGCGTGCACAACGGGTGAAGGCCCGTTTCATGAACACCACGATGAAGGTGACGCTGCTGGGCGCGGCCGCCAGTGATGCGCTGGAGAACGGCCAGGTGGTCAGCGGCGTGGGCGGGCAGTACAACTTCGTGGCGATGGCGCATGCGCTGCCCGATGCGCGGTCGATCCTGATGCTGCGCGCCACCCATGACAACGCCGACGGTTTGCACAGCAGCATCGTGTGGAGTTACGGCCATGTCACCATCCCGCGGCACCTGCGCGACATCGTCATCACCGAATATGGCGTGGCCGACCTGCGCGGCCAGGTCGACAGCGAGGTGGTCAAGCGCCTGATCGCCGTCGCCGACAGCCGCTTCCAGGACGGCCTGGTGCGCGAGGCTCAGGCGCACGGCAAGCTGCCGGCCGACTGGGTGCTGCCCGAGCGCTACCGCCACAACCTGCCGGCCGCGCTGGACGACACCCTGCAGCCGTGGAGCGCGGCCGGGCTGCTGCCGGCGTTTCCGCTCGGCACCGACCTGACGCCCGACGAACTGCACATCGTGACTGCGCTCAAGCGCCTGAAGCACGCCACGCAGCATCCGGTCGACTTGGTGACGCTGGCGGTGAAGAGCCTGTGGGACGGCAGGGAGGCGCCCCAGTCCTACCTGCAGCGCCTGGGGCTGGACGAGGCCACCAGCTTCAAGGCGATGTTCATCCGCAAGCTGTTCGCCGGCAATCTGTGAGCGCAGGCGGGGGCGGCGCACAATGGCCGCAGCGCGGAGGCCCCGCGCGCCCAGGGAAATTCTGTCGATGGCGTGGTGGTCCGCGACCCGAGAGGTGATGCGCTACGAGTGGTTGCTGCTGGCCACCCACCGCAAGCTGGCGGTGGCCTCGGTGGGCCTGCTGTTCGTGCCGGCGCTGTATGCGCTGATTTATCTGTGGGGCATGTGGGACCCGGCTTCCCACACCCGTGCCCTGCCGGCCGGCCTGGTCAACCTGGACACCGGCGCCACTTACCGTGGCCGCGACCTGAACATGGGCGCCGAGGTGCTGGACGCCATCGAACGCCACGGCCAGTTCAGCTACCGCCGCTTCACCGACCCGGCCGACGCGCGGCGCCGTGTGCGCCAGGGCGAACTGGCCTTCGTGCTGGAGGTGCCGGCCGACTTCAGCCGCCAGGCGGTGCCCGGCGAAGCCCCGGGCGCCGCGAAGCTGGGCATCTACACGTCGGAAGGCAACAACTACAGCAGCGCCGGGTTTGCGCGCCGCTTTGCGCCGGAAGTGGCGCAGCGCGTCAACACCATGCTGGCCGAAGCCCGCTGGGAACTGGTGCTGAACACCGCCGCGGGCTCGCAGCGCAACCTGGACTCGCTGCGGACGGCGCTGGCCGATCTGCACCATGGCGCGGCCGAGCTGACCGATGGCCTGCGCAAGGCGCGCGACGGCAACCAGACCGTGGCTGCCGGCGGCCGCAGCGCCGCCGATGCGGCCGGCAAGTTGCGCGCTGGCGCCTCGCAACTGGTGGAAGCGGCCCCGCAGCTGACCAGCGGCATCCGACAGGTGGGAACCCAGCTGCGCGGCCTGGACGCACGGCGACCCGCCGACGCCGAGCTGGCGGCGCTGCGCCAGGGCGCGCGGCAACTGGCCGAAGGCCAGCGCGAGCTGGCCCGCGGTCTCGATGTCTTGGCCGCCGGCAGCCGCGCGCTCGACGGCGGCCTGGGCCAGTTCAGGACGGCGGTGGATGAGGTGCCGCTGTTTGGCGGCCGCTTGCTCGAAGGCCTGGCACCGATCGAACTGGGCAGCCGCCAGCTGGTGGCGGGCCTTGACGCCGCGCGCGAAGGCAGCACCCGCCTGCAGGCGGGCGCACAGCGCATGGATGAGGCGATGGCGGCCCTCACCGAAGGCACCCAACGCGCGGGCACGGCGGCTTCGTCCCTGGCCGCGCGGCTGCTCGACGAACCGCGGCTGGACAGCTTTGTCGACGGTGTGCGTGATCTGTCGCGCGGCAGCGAGTCGCTGCAGACAGGCGTGCGGCAACTGGCCGTGGCGCAGGACACGCTGCAGACCGGCCTTGCGCGCCTGGCGGACGGCGCCGGGCGGCTGGCGGTCGGCCTGCAACTGCTGCATGGCAGCCTGCCGCTGGACGTGGACGCACCCGGCGGCAGTGCGCAAGGCCTGGCACTGTCGGTCGAGCCGGTGGTGGAAGTGGTGGCGCCGGTGCCCAACAACGGCACCGCGCTCACGCCCAACTTCGTGCCGCTGGCGCTGTGGGTGGGCGCGGTGATGGCGGCGTTCCTGGTGCACTTCCGGCGCATCGTCGAGCCACTGGCCGGCCTGCCGCGCACCGCGCAGGTGGCGGGCAAGCTGGCCCTGCCGGTGCTGGCCGTGCTGCTGCAGGCGCTGCTGATGCTGGCCATGCTGGTGGGTGTGCTGAAGGTGCCGCTGCCGCAGCCCGGGCTGTTCACCCTGACGCTGCTGAGCGCGTCGCTGACCTTCATGCTGGTGGTCTTCGCGCTGGTGCGGCTGCTGGGCGACCTGGGCAAGGCCGCAGCCGTGCTGCTGCTGATCGTGCAGGTGTCCGCCGCCGGGGCGCTGCTGCCCATCGAACTGAGCGACGATGTCTTCCAGACGCTGCACCCATATGTGCCGCTGACCTGGGTGGTGGCAGCCTTCCGCGCCAGCCTGTTCGGTGCCTACG
>JBBAPL010000187.1:0-9040 GCA_040400895.1 Aquabacterium sp. | reverse complement strand
TCAGACCAGCGAACGCCTGCTTTCAAGAGCAACAACCGCAGACAGCTCCGAGCCCGAACCAGTCAGCCCAGCGCCGCAATCACCTCGGGCGGGGCTTGCACCAACTCGATCAGCACCCCCTCGCCACCCAACGGAAACTGCTCGTTGCCCTTGGGGTGGATGAAGGTGATGTCGTAGCCGGCCGCGCCCTTGCGGATGCCTCCAGGCGCAAAGCGCACGCCATTGGCCGTCATCCATTCCACCGCCTTGGGCAGATCGTCCACCCACAGGCCCACATGGTTCAGCGGCGTGGTGTGCACCGCCGGCTTCTTCTCGGGGTCCAGCGGCTGCATCAGGTCGACTTCCACTGCACTGGGACCGGTGCCCAGCTGGCAGATGTCCTCGTCGACGTTCTCGCGCTCGCTGACGAACGTGCTCTTGACCGTCAGGCCCAGCATGTCCACCCACAGGCTTTTCAGCTTGCCCTTGTCGGGCCCGCCGATGGCGATCTGCTGGATCCCGAGGATCTTGAAGGGTTTGGTGCTCATGATGGCGCTCCTCAGGCAAAGGCGATGATGGGCTGGTCGACCGACAGGCTCTCACCCTTGGCGGCCAGCACGTCCTTGACCACGCCATCCTGGCTGGCCGTGAGGATGTTCTCCATCTTCATCGCCTCGATCACCGCCAGGCGCTCGCCGGCCTGCACGGTCTGGCCGGGCTTCACAGCCACGTCCACCAGCAGGCCGGGCATCGGCGACAGCAGGAACTTGCTCATGTCGGCCGGGGCCTTGAACGGCATCATCCGCAGCAGTTCGGCCGCGCGGGCGATCATCACCTGGGCCTCGATGGCCAGGCCGTTGTGGGCCACACGCATCCACAGGCCCTGGCGTTCCACCTGGGCGGTGAACGGATGGCCGTTGCAACTGCCGACCGCACGGATGCCGCCGAACGACCAGTCGGTGTTGATGGCATAGGGCGCGCGGCCTTCCACCTTCACCGTCAGCATGCCGGGGCCGCCGAGTTGCACCACCACCGGCACATGCCGGTGCATGCCCGCCGCACCCTTGACCACCACCACGAACTGCTGGCCGATCTGCACGCCATGCCCGGGCAGTTGACCCGAGATGCCGGCCGCACGCTCGCGGTACAGGCGGTAGGTGGCCGCCGCCAGCGCCACCAGGAAGTCGGGGTCGTCGTGCGGCACATCCTCGGCACGAAAGCCCTTGGGGTAGTGCTCGGCGATGAAGCCGGTGTTGAAGTCACCGGAGACGAACTTGGGGTGGGCGAGCAGCGCGCTCTGGAACGGGATGTTGCTGGACACGCCGCGGACCACGAAGCCGTTGAGCGCGGCGCGCATCTTGGCGATGGCGTCCAGCCGGTCTGCGCCGTGCACGATCAGCTTGGCGATCATCGAGTCATAAAACATCGGGATCTCGCCACCCTCGTCCACACCGGTATCCACCCGCACGCCGCCGCCTTCTGGCACCGGCTGGCTGGCCTCCATCGTGGTGGTGGGCGGCTGGTAGCGCACCAGTCGGCCGGTGCTGGGCAGGAAGTTGCGGAACGGGTCTTCAGCGTTGATGCGGCATTCCATTGCCCAGCCGCGGCGCGGGATCTGCGCTTGGGTGAAGGGCAGCTTCTCACCGGCCGCCACGCGAATCATCTGCTCGACCAAATCGATGCCGGTGATGCACTCGGTGACAGGGTGCTCCACCTGCAGCCGGGTGTTCATCTCCAGGAAGTAGAAGCTCTGGTCCTTGCCGACCACGAACTCGACCGTGCCGGCGCTCTGGTACTGCACCGCCTTGGCCAGGGCCACGGCCTGCGCGCCCATGGCCGCGCGCGTGGCCTCGCTGATGAAGGGTGACGGCGCTTCTTCGATCACCTTCTGGTGGCGGCGCTGGATCGAGCATTCACGCTCATGCAGATACACCACATTGCCGTGGGCATCGCCCAGGATCTGGATCTCGATGTGGCGCGGGCTCTCGACGAACTTTTCGATGAACACCCGGTCGTCGCCGAAGCTGTTGCGGGCCTCGTTGGTGCAGGCGCCGAAGCCCTCGAAGGCTTCCTTGTCGTTGAAGGCCACGCGCAGGCCCTTGCCGCCACCGCCGGCGCTGGCCTTGATCATCACCGGGTAGCCGATGTCGCGGGCGATCTCCACCGCCCGCTCAGGCGATTCGATCGCCGCATTCCAGCCCGGGATGGTGTTGACATTCGCCTCGGCCGCCAGCTTCTTGCTGGCGATCTTGTCGCCCATCGCGGCGATGCTGTGGTGCTTGGGACCGATGAAGGTGATGCCTTCCTCCTCGACCTTGCGGGCGAAGTCTTCGTTCTCGGACAGGAAGCCGTAGCCCGGGTGCACGGCCTGGGCGCCGGTGGCCTTGCAGGCGGCGATGATCTTGTCTGCCACGAGATAACTCTCACGGCTGGCGGCCGGGCCGATGAACACCGCCTCGTCGGCCAGTTCCACATGGCGGGCGTCGCGGTCGGCCTCGGAATACACCGCCACGGTGGCGATGCCCATCTTCTTGGCGGCCTTGATGACGCGGCAGGCGATCTCGCCGCGGTTGGCGATCAGGATTTTCGTGAACATGTTGAAGTCTCCTAGCGCGTGATCAGAGCGGAATGTTGCCGTGCTTGCGCCACGGGTTCTCGAGCTTCTTGTCACGCAGCATCACCAGGCTGCGGCAGATGCGCTTGCGCGTCTCGTGCGGCTGGATCACGTCGTCAATGAAGCCGCGGCTGCCGGCCACGAACGGGTTGGCGAAGCGGGCCTTGTATTCGGCCTCGCGCGCGGCCAGCTTCACCGGGTCGTTCTTGTCCTCGCGGAAGATGATCTCCACCGCGCCCTTGGCGCCCATCACCGCGATCTCGGCATTCGGCCAGGCGAAGTTGACATCACCGCGCAGGTGCTTGCTGCTCATCACGTCGTACGCGCCGCCGTAGGCCTTGCGGGTGATCACCGTCACCTTGGGCACAGTGCACTCGGCGTACGCGTACAGCAACTTGGCGCCGTGCTTGATGATGCCGCCGTATTCCTGGCTGGTGCCGGGCATGAAACCGGGCACGTCCACGAAGGTGACCACCGGGATGTTGAAGGCGTCGCAGAAGCGCACGAAGCGCGCGGCCTTGATGCTGCTCTTGATGTCCAGGCAGCCGGCCAGCACCATCGGGTTGTTGGCCACGATGCCCACGGTCTGGCCTTCCATGCGGCCCAGGCCGATGACGATGTTCTTGGCATGCTCGGGCTGCAACTCAAAGAAATCACCGTCGTCCACCACCTTCAGGATCAGTTCCTTGATGTCGTAAGGCTTGTTGGCGTTGTCGGGGACAAGGGTGTCCAGCGAGTGGTCCAGCCGGTCGGCGCGGTCGGCACTGGGGCGCACCGGCGGCTTCTCGCGGTTGTTCAGCGGCAGGTAGTTGTAGAACCGCCGCAGCATCAGGATGGCTTCGACATCGTTCTCGAAGGCCAGGTCGGCCACGCCGCTGCGGCTGGTGTGGGTGCTGGCGCCGCCCAGTTCCTCGGCCGTCACTTCCTCGTGCGTCACCGTCTTCACCACCTCGGGGCCGGTGACGAACATGTAGCTGCTGTCCTTGACCATGAAGATGAAGTCGGTCATGGCCGGTGAATACACCGCGCCGCCGGCGCAGGGCCCCATGATCATGCTGATCTGCGGGATCACGCCGCTGGCCATCACGTTGCGCTGAAACACGTCGGCATAACCACCGAGCGACGCGACACCTTCCTGGATGCGGGCGCCGCCCGAATCGTTCAGACCGATCACCGGCGCGCCCACCTTCATCGCCTGGTCCATCACCTTGCAGATCTTCTCGGCATGGGCCTCGCTGAGCGCACCACCGAAGACGGTGAAGTCCTGGCTGAAGACGAACACCAGGCGGCCGTTGATCATGCCGTAGCCGGTGACGACACCATCGCCGCGGATCTTGTTTTGGTCCATGCCGAAGTCGGCACAGCGGTGCTCAACGAACATGTCCCACTCTTCAAACGTGCCTTCGTCGAGCAGCAGGTCCAGCCGCTCGCGCGCGGTGAGCTTGCCCTTGCCATGCTGTGCGGCAATGCGCTTGGTGCCGCCGCCCAGGCGGGCCTCGGCGCGCATGGCCTCGAGCTTCTGTTGGATGTCGTGCATGGGAAATCTCTCCTCGTTCAGGATTTCAGGAAAACAGGTCGAGCAGGCGGCGTGCCGCGACAGAGGCCGCAACGCGCCCCGCATGCACGTCGCCAGTGAGTTGCGGCAGCGCGGCAATCACCGCCGGATGTGCCTTGAATCGTTGCTTCAGGCCAGCGTCGATCAGGCTCCACGTCCAGGCCTGGTCCTGCCCATGGCGGCGCGCAGACAGGCTGCCATTGGCGGTCTGCAGATCGCGGAAGCGGGTGATGGCGGCCCAGAACTCGGCCAGGCCCGAGCCCTTGAGCGCGCTGAGCTGCATGACTTCGGGGTGCCAGATGGCGACGTCATGGTGCATGTGGTCGGGGTTGCCGTGCAGGCCGATCAAGCGCAGCGACGAACTGATCTGCGCCCGCGCGCGGGTGGCCGCGGCCTCGTCCAGATCGGCCTTGTTGATCACCACCAGGTCGGCCAACTCCATCACGCCCTTCTTGATGGCCTGCAGGTCGTCGCCGGCGTTCGGCAGCTGCAGCAGCACGAACATGTCGGTCATGCCGGCCACGGCGGTTTCGCTCTGGCCCACGCCCACGGTCTCGACGATGACCATGTCGTACCCCGCCGCCTCGCACACCAGCATGGCCTCGCGGGTCTTCTCGGCCACGCCGCCCAAGGTGCCACTGGTGGGGCTGGGGCGGATATAGGCGCGGGTGTCCATCGACAGACGCTCCATGCGCGTCTTGTCGCCCAGGATGGAGCCGCCGCCGATGCTGGACGACGGGTCGATCGCCAGCACCGCCACGCGGTGGCCGCGTTCGATCAGGAACAGGCCCAGCCCCTCGATGAAGGTGCTCTTGCCCACACCCGGTACGCCGCTGATGCCCAGGCGCAGGCTGTGGCCGCTGTGCGGCAGCAGGGCGTTCAGCAGCGCGTCGGCGCGGGCGCGGTGGTCGGGCCGGGTGGATTCCAGCAGCGTGATCGTCTTGGCCACCGCGCGGCGTTGGGCGGGCCCGGGCGCGCCGGTCACCGCGGTGTGCAGGGCCTGGTCGGCCGGCGGCAGGGCGGGCTCAGAGGCGGCCATCGTCACGGTCGTCCACGGCGGGCCGCAGGTAGTGCTGGTCCCACTCGCTGGTGTGCTGCAGTTCGAAGCCGTGGCGCTGGTAGAACCGGTTGGCGTCGCTGAGCTTCAGCGCCGTCACTCGCACCGGCAGGCGCAGGCGATCGGCCTCGGCCAGCACCTGGGCCATCACCCAGCTGCCCACGCCCTGGCCCTGGGACGGCGGCGCGATGTAGAGGTGGTCGAGCACCAGGTGGTCGGGCACGGCGGCGGGCACCGGCAGCAGCACGACGAAACCCACCCGCTCACCGCCCAGCAGGATGTGGCGGGTGTGGGCGGGCTCGAAGGCGCGGCTGAGTCGCTCACGTGCACGCTGAGGGTCGAACCGGCCCAGGCGCTGCAGGCTCTCGCGCATGGCCGCCATGCGCAGCGACAGCAGCGCCTCGAAGTCGTCGTCCGAGGCGGCAGCCAGCGACAGCGGCGGCACAACGGGGGCGGCATGCACGGTCATTGGGCGGTGCGGGTCGCGGTGCGGGTCGCGGTGCGGGCCGGGACGGTGCCGTCGATCACCGCAAGGTCATGCGGCCGCCACGCCGCGGTTGGCGGCGCGGATCTGCTCCAGCACGTCCTTGGCACTGGCGGGGATCGGCGTGCCGGGCCCGTAGATGCCCTTGACGCCGGCGTCGTAAAGGAAACCGTAGTCCTGCGCCGGAATCACCCCGCCCACGAACACGATGATGTCGTCGGCGCCCTGCGCCTTGAGCTCGGCGATGATGGCCGGCACCAGGGTCTTGTGGCCAGCGGCGAGGGTGCTGATGCCCACGGCATGCACATCGTTCTCGATCGCCTGGCGGGCGCATTCCTCGGGGGTCTGGAACAGCGGGCCCATGTCGACGTCGAAGCCCAGGTCGGCAAATGCCGTGGCCACCACCTTGGCACCGCGGTCGTGGCCGTCCTGGCCCAGCTTGGCGATCATCACGCGGGGGCGGCGGCCCTGGTCGTCGGCAAAGGCGGCGATCTCGGCCTTCAGCTTGTCCCAGCCCTCGGCGGAATCGTAGGCGGCGGCGTAGACGCCGGTCACTTTCTGGATGTCGGCGCGGTGGCGGCCGTACACCGCCTCCAGCGCGTCGCTCACCTCGCCCACGGTGGCGCGCAGGCGAATGGCGTCGATGCTCAGCGCCAGCAGGTTGCCCTGGCCGCTGGTGGCTGCATCGGTCAGCGCAGCCAGCACGGCCTGCACCGCGGCACCGTCGCGCGTGGCCTTGATCTGCTGCAACCGGGTGATCTGGCTGTCACGCACCGCCACGTTGTCGATGGCGCGCGCGTCCACCACGTCCTGCGTCTTCAGCTTGTACTTGTTGACGCCGACGATCACATCCTTGCCGCTGTCGATGCGGGCCTGCTTCTCGGCTGCGCTGGCCTCGATCTTCAGCTTGGCCCAGCCCGAGTCCACCGCCTTGGTCATGCCGCCCATGGCGTTGACTTCTTCGATGATGGCCCAGGCCGCGTCGGCCATGTCCTGGGTGAGCTTTTCCATCATGTAGCTGCCGGCCCAGGGGTCGACCACGTTGCTGATGTGGGTCTCTTCCTGGATGATCAGCTGGGTGTTGCGGGCGATGCGCGACGAGAACTCGGTGGGCAGGGCGATGGCCTCGTCGAAGCTGTTGGTGTGCAGGCTCTGCGTGCCGCCGAACACCGCCGCCATCGCCTCCACCGTGGTGCGCACCACGTTGTTGTACGGGTCCTGCTCGGTCAGGCTCCAGCCGCTGGTCTGGCAGTGGGTGCGCAGCATCAGGCTCTTGGGGTTCTTGGCGTGGAAGCCCTTCATGATGCGCGTCCACAGCAGCCGGGCGGCGCGCATCTTGGCGATCTCGAGATAGAAGTTCATCCCGATCGCCCAGAAGAAGCTCAGGCGCCCGGCGAAGTCGTCCACATCCATGCCCTTGGCAATGGCCGTCTTCACATATTCCTGCCCGTCGGCCAGCGTGAAGGCCAGCTCCAGCGCCTGGTTGGCGCCCGCCTCCTGCATGTGGTAACCCGAGATCGAGATCGAGTTGAACTTCGGCATGTGCTTGGCCGTGTACTCGATGATGTCGCCGATGATGCGCATCGACGGCTCGGGCGGGTAGATGTAGGTGTTGCGGACCATGAACTCCTTGAGGATGTCGTTCTGGATGGTCCCAGCCAGCTGGTCCTGGCGCACGCCCTGCTCTTCCGCGGCCACCACGTAGCCGGCCAGCACGGGGAGCACGGCGCCGTTCATCGTCATCGACACCGACACCTTGTCGAGCGGGATCTGGTCGAACAGGATCTTCATGTCCTCGACCGAATCGATGGCCACACCGGCCTTGCCCACGTCGCCCGTCACCCGCGGGTGGTCGCTGTCGTAGCCGCGGTGGGTGGCCAGGTCGAAAGCCACGCTGACGCCCTGCCCGCCGGCGGCCAGGGCCTTGCGGTAGAACGCGTTGCTTTCTTCGGCGGTGGAGAAGCCGGCGTACTGGCGGATCGTCCAAGGCCGCACCGCGTACATCGTGGCCTGCGGGCCGCGGATGAACGGCTCGAAGCCGGGCAGCGTGTCGGTGTGCGGCAGGTCGGCCACATCGGCCGCGGTGTACAGCGGCTTGACGGTGATGCCTTCAGGCGTGGTCCAGTTCAGCGCGGCCACATCGCCGCCGGGGGCCGACTTGGCGGCCGCCTTGGCCCACTGGTCCAGCGTGGCGGGATTGAACTCGGGGGCGTTTGACATGGCGAAATCCTTGGTGCGTGCACTCAGCCCGGCAGGCCGCAGGCGGCCGGGCGCCGCCTGTCATCTTGCCAGTCATGATACATGATGCATAATTATGAATTCAAATTCTGCGTCGTGGCTGACAGCGTTCCGCCACACCATCGGAGCCCGCTTTCTTGACCGCCACTGCCGTGCCGGCCGCCACGCCACCCAAGGGTGGCCCGCTCACACCCCGCGCCCTGTACCAGGACGTGGCAGAGCGCTTGCGCCAGCAGATCTTCAACCGCGAACTGGAGCCCGGCGCCTGGATCGACGAGCTGAAGATCGCTGCTGAGTACGGCATCAGCCGCACCCCCCTGCGTGAAGCGTTGAAGGTGCTGGCCGTGGAAGGCCTGGTGACCATGAAGGTGCGGCGCGGTGCCTATGTCACCGAGATGAGCACGACCGACGTGGCCCAGGTCTACCACCTGATGGCCCTGCTGGAAAGCGACGCCGCCGGCCGCGTGGCTGCGCAGTGCACCGACGTCCAGATCGCCGATCTGCAGGCCCTGCACGACCGGCTGGAGAAACAGGTGCGCCAGCGTGACGCCTTCTTCGACACCAACGAGCAGTTCCACCTGCGCCTGCTGGACCTGGCGGGCAACCGCTGGAGCGCCCAGATCGTCATGGACCTGCGCAAGGTGATGAAGCTCAACCGCCACCTGTCGCTGTTCAAGCAGGGCCGGCTGGCCGAGAGCCTGGCCGAGCACCGGGCGGTGATGGCCGCCATCGCCGCGCGCAACCCGGCTGAGGCCACCCGGCTGATGCGGGCCCACTTCGACAACGGCCTGGCTGCAGCCGCAGGCTGACCGCCCCCCACCCTGAACCGCGGCGCCGGCACGATCAGCATCCGGTCAGCCACCCATCCGACACTTTCAACCACATCATCCGAGGAGCCCACTTTGAAGATCCACGAATACCAGGGTAAAGAGATCCTGCGCCAGTTTGGCGTGCCGGTGCCGCGCGGTGTGCCGGCGTTCACTGTGCAGGAGGCGGTGGAGGCGGCGCAGAAGTTGGCCGGCCCGGTGTGGGTGGTCAAGGCGCAGATCCACGCCGGTGGCCGCGGCAAGGGCGGCGGCGTGAAGGTCACCAAGAGCGTGGACGGCGTGAAGG
>JBBAPL010000186.1:0-9139 GCA_040400895.1 Aquabacterium sp. | reverse complement strand
TCACCACGGCCGCCTTCGAGCTGACCGACAAGAGCGGCGTCTACAAGAAGAACGCCGGCACCGATGTGGCCGTCAACCAGATGATCCGCAAGACCACCGACAAGTCGCGCGGCATCCGATTGGGCAACATGGTGCAGATCCGCACCGTGATCGACGAGGAAATGGAACAGGTGTGGTCCGGCAAGAAGGGCGCCAAGGAGGCGCTCGACACTGCTGTCAACCGTGGCAATGAACTGCTGGAGCGGTTCGAAAAAGCCAACAAGTCCTGATGGACCTGTTGGCTTCGCCGCAGCCGTTGCGCACCGCGCCCAGCTGACAGGCCTGCGAGCGCATGGCAGCTGAAAAGCGCGTCCTCTTCAAGTCGTCGTGGCTGCCCTGGCTGCTGCTGGCACCGCAATTGATCGTCATTGCGCTGTTCTTCTTCTGGCCGGCAGGCCAGGCGCTGGTGCAATCGCTGCAACAGCAGGACGCCTTCGGCACCAGTGTCGAGTGGGTGGGCATGGAGAACTTCCAGCGGCTGTTCTCCGACCCCAACTACTACGCCAGCTTCAGGACCACGCTGGTGTTCTCGGTGCTGGTGGCCGGCCTGGGGCTGAGCATCAGCCTGCTGCTGGCCGTGATGGCCGACCGCATCATCCGGGGCAGCACGGTGTACAAGACCCTGCTGATCTGGCCCTATGCGGTGGCGCCGGCGGTGGCTGGCGTGCTGTGGCTGTTCATGTTCGCCCCCAGCATCGGCGTGGTGGCCTGGTACCTGCGTGCCTACGGTTTTGAATGGAACCACCTGCTCAACGGCAACCACGCCATGGGCCTGATCGTGATGGCCGCGGTGTGGAAGCAGCTGAGCTACAACTTTCTGTTTTTCCTGGCCGGGCTGCAAAGCATCCCCAAGAGCCTGATCGAAGCCGCCGCGATCGACGGCGCCCGGCCCTGGCGCCGGTTCTGGACCATCATCTTCCCGCTGCTGTCGCCCACCAGCTTCTTCCTGCTGGTGGTCAACGTGGTCTATGTCTTCCTCGACACCTTTGCCATCGTCGATGCATCCACCCACGGCGGCCCGGGCAAGGACACCGAGATCCTGGTCTACAAGTTGTTCTACGACGGCTTCAAGGGCATGGACCTGGGCTCGTCGGCGGCGCAGTCGGTGGTGCTGATGGTGATCGTGGTGCTGCTGACCATCGTGCAGTTCAAGTATGTGGAACGGCGCGTCAACTACTGATGATGACCCTTGTGAAAGACACGCACCGTGGTTGAACGCCGCCCCTGGCTGAACCTGCTGTCCCATGCCGTGCTGCTGCTGGGCGTGGCGGTGGTGGCGTTTCCGGTCTACCTGACCTTCGTGGCGGCCAGCCACACCGCCGACGCCATCGTGCAGGCGCCGATGCCGCTGCTGCCGGGCGGCCACTTCTGGGAAAGCATCGTCAACGCCCTGGGCGGCAAAGGTTCAGGCCCGGGCAGCAAGGCGCCGGTGGCGCAGATGCTGCAGGTCAGCCTGATCAGCGCGCTGATCATCGCCATCGCCAAGATCACCATCTCGCTGCTGTCGGCGTTTGCGATCGTCTACTTCCGCTTCCCGTTCAAGATGTTCTTCTTCTGGTCCATCTTCATCACGCTGATGCTGCCGGTGGAAGTGCGCATCTCGCCCACGTACAAGGTGGTCAGTGACCTGGGCATGCTCAACAGCTACGCCGGGCTGACCATCCCGCTGATCGCCAGCGCCACCGCCACCTTTTTGTTCCGGCAGTTCTTCCTGACCGTGCCCGACGAACTGGTGGAGGCCGCGCGCATCGACGGCGCCGGGCCGATGCGCTTCTTCAAGGATGTGCTGATCCCGCTGAGCAGCACCAGCATCGCCGCACTGTTCGTCATCCAGTTCATCTACGGCTGGAACCAGTACCTGTGGCCGCTGCTGGTGACCACCGACGAGAAGATGTACCCCATCGTGCTGGGCATCCAGCGCATGATCTCCGGCGGCGATGCCGCCAATGAATGGAACCTGGTGATGGCCACCGCCCTGCTGGCCATGCTGCCACCGGCGCTGGTGGTCATCGGCATGCAGAAGTGGTTCGTCAAGGGCCTCGTGGACACTGAAAAATGACCCCCTCGAAGCGCCTTCGGCGCTCCCCCCCGGGGGGCGCCGCCGGTGGCCCGGCAAAGCCGGTTCCACGGCGTCCGCTTGGCTTTGACCACGACAGTTCAGCAGCCTGGCTGCGATAGAGGATTTGATTTGGGCGCCATCCGCATCCACAACGTCGTCAAGCGCTACGGGCGCGGGCCGAAGGCCAACCAGGTGATCCACGGCGTGTCGGCCGACATCGCCGACGGCGAGTTCATCGTCATCGTCGGCCCCAGCGGCTGCGGCAAGAGCACGCTGCTGCGCATGGTGGCGGGCCTGGAAGAGATCAGCGAAGGCGAGATCAGCATCGGCGGGCGGGTGGTCAACGACGTGGAGCCGGCCGACCGCGACATCGCCATGGTGTTTCAGAACTACGCGCTCTACCCGCACATGAGCGCCTACGACAACATGGCCTATGGGCTGAAGATCGCCAAGGTGCCCAAGGCCGAGATCGAAGCCCGGGTGCAGAAGGCGGCCAAGATCCTGGAGATCGGGGACTTCCTGCTGCGCACGCCGCGGCAGTTGTCAGGCGGCCAGCGGCAACGGGTGGCGATGGGCCGCGCCATCGTGCGTCAACCGTCCGCCTTCCTGTTCGACGAGCCGCTGTCCAACCTGGACGCCAAGCTGCGTGCCCAGACCCGGCTCGAGATCCAGAAACTGCACCGCGAACTGGGCGTCACCAGCCTGTTCGTCACCCACGACCAGGTCGAGGCCATGACCCTGGCCCAGCGCATGGTCGTGATGAACGCCGGCCGCATGGAGCAGATCGGCACGCCCGAGCAGGTGTACGGCCAGCCGGCCAGCAGCTTCGTGGCCAGCTTCATCGGGTCGCCGCCGATGAACCTGCTGACCGGCCAGGCCGACGGCACACGCTTTGCCGCCGGCACCGGCGCCGATGCCGTCTCCCTGGCCTTGCCTGCGGCTGCCCCCCGGGCCGGCGCCCTGGTGCTGGGCGTGCGGCCCGAGCACCTGGAGGTCACCGACGACGGCCTGTGGCCGCTGCAGGTCGACACCATCGAGATGCTGGGCGCTGAGCGCCTGGTGCATGGCCGGCTCGGCGGTGGGCTGTTCACCGTGCGGGTGGATGCGACGCTGACACCGCCCAGTATCGGCCAGGTGGTTCGGCTGCGCGCACCGCCCAGCCACCTGCACTGGTTCGACGCCACCACCGGCTTGCGGGTGGGCGACTGATGGACGCGCCAGCCTCCTTTCCGGCCTGGCCCTGCCCGCGCTGGATTGCCCACCGCGGGGCCGGCAAGCTGGCGCCCGAAAATACCCTGGCCGGCTTCCGTCTGGGTGCGGCGCACGGCTACCGGGCGTTCGAGTGCGACGTGAAGCTGTCGGCCGATGGCGTGCCCTTTCTGCTGCACGACGCCACGCTGGAGCGCACCACCTCGGGCCAGGGCGTGGCAGGTGACCAGCCTTGGTCGGCGTTATCGCAACTGGATGCCGGCAGCTGGCACAGCCGCGCCCATGCCGGCGAGCCGCTGCCCACGCTGGCCGGGCTGGCGCGCTTCATCCTGGCCAACCATCTGCAGCTGAACATCGAGATCAAGCCCACGCCCGGTCAGGAGGCCACCACCGGCCGCGTGGTGGGCGAGCAGGCCGCCAAGTTGTGGCAAGGCCAGGCGGTGCCACCGCTGTTCAGTTCCTTCCGGCCCGAGGCCCTGCAAGGCGCACGCGAGACAGCGCCCCACCTGCCCCGCGCCCTGCTGCTCGACACCCTGTGGCCCGGCTGCCTGGACGTGGCCGCCCAGCTGGGCTGCATGGCCATCGTCACCAACCACCAGCTGATGGACGCCGCCCTGCTGGCGCAGGCACGCCAGGCCGGCTGGCTGGCCATGGTCTACACCGTCAATGACCCTGCCGATGCCCAGCGCCTGCTGGCCTTGGGTGTGGACGGCCTGATCACCGACGCCGTCGACCGCTTCGCCCCAGCCGCGGGCTGACGCCGACGGGCGTTGTTCAGACCGGGTTGGACTGCGGGTTGTCGGCCGACGGGCCTGCCAGCGGATCATCAGGCGGCAAAGGCAGCGTGCGCACCGCAGGGATCACACCCGCACGCCACACCACCACGGCCAGAAGCGCCGCGCACAGACCGGCAGCACCCAGGGTGTGCACCAGGCCGGCCCGCTCGCCGATCCACCCCCCCAGCAGTGCCCCCGGGATCGCCGGCAGCATGATCAACCAGCGCATGGTGGCCGTCATCCGGCCGAGCATCGGCGCGGGCGTCACCGCCTGCCGCATGGCCAGGAAGTTGATGAAGATCAGCACGCCGCCGGTGCCACCCAGCAGCAGCATCGCCACGAAGGCCAGGACGCCTGCCGTGCCGGCCGTCCACCACCAGGGCAGCAGCCAGCCGAACGCGCACAGCGCAAAGCCGACCACCAGCGACGCCCCCGGGCCGATGCGGTCGCTCAGCCGGTTGCCGTACAGGCTGGCCGAGATGGTGCCCACACCCAGCCCGGCGTAGCACAGGCCGATGGCCTGCTCACCCAGGCCCAGGCCCCGGGTGGCATGCAGGATCTGCACCACCAGCGTCGCGTTGTGGCAGGCCTGCCAGCCACCCACGGCCAGCGCCAGCGCCACCAGCAGGCGGTGGCGCTGCACAAACTGCAGGCCCGCGCGCAGTTCCGGCCCGAAGCTGCGGCCAGCAGCCCGCAGCGCCAGGGTTTCCTGCACCCGGATGCCGCGCAGGATGGCAGCCGACAACAGCAGCAGCAGTGCATCCAGCAACAAGGCCAGCGGTGCGCCCAGCAACTTCACCAGCACACCGGCCAGGCCCGGCCCGGCCACCTCGGCACCCGAGCTGGCCAGTGCATTGCGCGCGTGCGCCTCCACCAGCCGCTGGCGGGGCACCACCTGGGTCAGCACGATCTGGGCGGCGCTGCCGGCCAACATGTTGACAGCCCCGATGATGAAACCGACGGCATACAGCACCTCCATGCGCAGCCAGCCCAGCCACCAGGTCAACGGCACGGCCAGCACGGCCAGGGCGATGGTCAATTCACCCACCACGTAGACCGGCAGCTTGCGCACCCGGTCCAGCCACACGCCGGCAGGCAACGAGAACAGCGCAAACGGCAACACCTCCACCGCCGTCAGCAAGCCCATCTGCAGCGGCGTGGCATGCAACAGCAACGCCGCCGTGAGGGGCAGGGCCAGCAGCGTGACCTGTCCACCGACCGAGCTGATCAGGATCGACACCCACAGCCGCCGGTAGACGGCGTCGTGGAACAGGTCGCCAGGCGGCAAGCCCCGCATCGGCTGCGCCGGATGCTCAGCTGCGGTAGTCGGCGTTGATGCTGACGTAGTCGTGCGACAGGTCGCAGGTCCACACCGTGGCACGGGCCGAACCGCGGTGCAGCAACACCCGCACGGTGATCTCGCTCTGCCGCATCACGCGCTGGCCGTCGGCCTCGCCGTAGCCCGGGTGGCGGCCGCCAAGGGTGGCCACATGGACGTCGTCCAGGTACAGGTCGATCAGGCTCTGATCCAGATCGTCGATGCCGGCGTAGCCCACTGCGGCCAGGATGCGGCCCAGGTTCGGGTCGCTGGCGAAGAAGGCTGTCTTGACCAGCGGCGAATGCGCGATGGCGTAGGCCACCAGCTTGCACTCGGCCTCGGTGCGGCCACCTTCGACCTGGACGGTGATGAACTTGGTGGCGCCTTCGCCGTCGCGCACGATGGCCTGCGCCAGCTGTTGCGCCACGGCAGTGACAGCCACCCGCAACACCTGGCCGTCGGGGGCGTCCAGCGACGTGATCTCGGCATGGCCCGCCCGCTGGGTGGCGATCAGCACGAAGGAATCATTGGTCGAGGTGTCGCCGTCGATGGTGATGCGGTTGAAGCTGGCATCGGCTGCCTCGGTCACCAGCGCCTGCAGCAGCGCGGGCGCAATCACCGCGTCGGTGGCCATGAAACCGAGCATCGTGGCCATGTTCGGCCGGATCATGCCCGCGCCCTTGCTCACGCCGGTGATGGTGACGGTGCGCCCGCCGATCTGCACCTGGCGAGACGCAGCCTTGGGCAGGGTGTCGGTGGTCATGATGCCCTGGGCGGCGGCGGACCAGTTGTCAGCGCGCAGGTCGGCCAGCGCCGCTGGCAGGCCGGTCTCGATCCGGTCGACCGGCAAGGTCTCCATGATCACGCCAGTGGAAAACGGCAGCACCTGCTGCGCGCCGATGCCCATCAAGCGCGCCACGGCGGCACAGGTCTGATGGGCCCGCACCAGGCCGTCGGCACCGGTGCCGGCATTGGCATTGCCGGTGTTCACCACGACGGCACGCACCGCCTGGCCCGAAGCCAGGTGTTCACGGCACACCTGCACAGGCGCCGCGCAGAACCGGTTGCGGGTGAACACGCCAGCCACCGCAGCGCCGTCGTCGATCGCCAGCACCACCAGATCCGCACGGTTCGGCTTGCGGATGCCGGCCTTGGCAACGCCCAGGCGCACGCCGGGCACGGCATGCAGGGCGGCGGGGTCGAGCGGCGGCAGGTTCACAGGCATGGAACGATCTCGGCAATGACAGGAAAGGTCGAGAGTGTAAAAGCCTGCAGCCGCCGGACAAGCAAGCGGAGCAGGCTTCTGCGGACACAAAAAAGCGGCCGAAGCCGCTTTTCAGACCGAACCGGCTGGGCGCCGGCAAGGATCAGGCTTGACGACGACGGGCCAGGAAGCCCAGCGCCGCCAGACCGGCCAGCATCATGGCGTAAGTCTCGGGTTCCGGCACGGCCGTCACGCTGATGGCGCCGGTGTAGATGCCACCCGCCGGGGCAGTGGTGATCCCCGTGACGTTGATGTAGTACATACCTGCAGCCTGGGCGCTGACGCTCAAGCCGATGGAGGCACCGCCAGGCGTGCTGGACGACGAAACAAAGGTATCGTCACCGTTGAAGAGGATGCCGTCCACGTTGGACATCAGTGTCAGCGTGGTCAGCGCAGTGCCGTACACGCCCGGTAGCAAGGTGAAATTGCTGACGCTGTAGCCGGATCCGCCATTGGCAGGCAGCGTAAACGTGAAGATGTCACTGAACGGGCCCGGGGCTGCCAAGCCACCGAACGACAACGGAGTGCCAACAACTGCGGCGCCCAGCGCCGTGGTGGTGGCTTGGGCGGTGCCAGATGCCAAGCCAAAAACAGACAAGGCCGCTGCAGCAACAAATTTGAGTTTCATAAATTTCCCCCAAAAGACTTCGCACGGATCTGGCGACGCAAGAACCACGCCAGACAGGACACCGAGAAAATTTTTTCTCTTAGCCCAGAGTGTAGTCAGCAGACTGCCGGCTCACACCCCCCGATCAAGGGAGTTCCCGCGTATCAGATTGCAACGCGCTGCGGCCACAACCGGCCGCAGCGCCGACTGGCCACAGCTGTCTCTACGCACGAACAGCCCAGTTTCACGCCAGCGCACCATGGCAGTTCTTGTACTTCTTTCCGCTGCCGCAAGGGCAGGGGTCATTGCGGCCAACCCTGGGCATATCTGCCGCACCAGCGGTGGATGCCGGGGCACTTTCGCGGCTGATGCTGCCATCCTCGTTGGGGTGGGTGTAGGTCACATTGCCCAGCTGGCTGGCTTGGGCCTCGATTGCCTCGGCGGCCTGGGCCACTTCTTCCTGGCTCTGGATGCGCACCGTCAGCAGCAAGCGGGTGACTTCCATCTTCACCACGTCCAGCAGTTGGCTGAACAGCTCGAAGGCCTCGCGCTTGTATTCCTGCTTCGGGTTCTTCTGGGCGTAGCCGCGCAGGTGGATGCCCTGGCGCAGGTAGTCCAGCGCGGCCAGGTGCTCACGCCAGTGGCTGTCGATGCTCTGCAGCAGCACCATGCGCATGAAGGGGCTGAACTGCTCCTGACCCACCACCGCCAGCTTGCCTTCGAACACCTGGTCGGCCGCAGCCACGACCTTGTCGACGATGTCCTCGTCGGTGATGGTGTCGCTCTTCTCGACATCGGCCGCCAGCGCCACAGGCACCTGCCATTCCTCGGCCAGAGCCTTCTCCAGCGCGGGGATGTCCCACTGCTCTTCGACGCTCTCGGCAGGCACCCAGGTGCGCACCACGCTGGCCATGGCGCTTTTGCGCAGGTTGGTCACCTGGGCCAGCACGCTGTCGGTTTCCAGGATCTCGTTGCGCTGCTGGTAGATCACCTTGCGCTGGTCGTTGCTGACGTCGTCGTACTCCAGCAGTTGCTTGCGTACGTCGAAGTTGCGCGCCTCCACCTTGCGCTGCGCGCCCTCGATGCTGCGGCTGACGATGCCGGCCTCGATGGCCTCGCCTTCGGGCATCTTCAGCTTGTCCATGATGGCGCGCACCCGGTCGCCGGCGAAGATGCGCATCAGCGGGTCGTCCAGGCTCAGGTAGAAGCGGCTCTGGCCCGGGTCGCCCTGGCGGCCGGCCCGGCCGCGCAGTTGGTTGTCGATGCGCCGGCTCTCATGCCGCTCGGTGGCGATGATGCGCAGGCCGCCGGCGGCCTTCACCTGTTCATGCAGGCCCTGCCACTCGCTCTTGAGCAGCTGGATGCGGGTGTGGCGGTCGGCATCGGCCACACCGCCGTCGGCCTCCAGCAGCTGGATCTGCTTCTCGACATTGCCGCCCAGCACGATGTCGGTGCCGCGGCCGGCCATGTTGGTGGCGATGGTGATCACGCCCGGCCGCCCGGCCTGGGCGACGATCTCGGCCTCCTTGGCATGCTGCTTGGCGTTGAGCACCGCATGCGGCAGCTTGGCCTGCTGCAGCAGCCCGGAGATCAACTCGCTGTTCTCGATCGACGTGGTACCCACCAGCACCGGCTGGCCGCGTTGGTGGCAGCTGCGGATGTCCTCGATCACCGCGTTGTACTTCTCGCGGCCGGTCTTGTAGATCAGATCGAGCTCGTCCTTGCGGGCGGTGGGCCGGTTCGGCGGGATCACCACGGTTTCCAGGCCGTAGATTTCCTGGAACTCGTAGGTCTCGGTGTCGGCCGTGCCGGTCATGCCGCCGAGCTTGGCGTACATGCGGAAGTAGTTCTGGAAGGTGATCGAGGC
>JBBAPL010000185.1:0-9441 GCA_040400895.1 Aquabacterium sp. | reverse complement strand
GGCCATCGAACGCCCGCTTTCAGCATCCACAGCAAAGGGCCACAAAGAGCCCAAACCAGCCGGTCAGCCCACCGCCCGAGGTGCAGCCTTTCACCATCCATGGGCTACAGGCCATCACCATGCACCGGCGACGTGCGGCTGGCTCGCAGACAGCTGCCGGCGGGGGGGTTTGTCCGGGCTCGCCGCTTGGCATGGGGGTTGCGTAAGATTCCGTCAAATCTTGACCAAACGGTCAGATTCGAGGTGCTTCCAGGCCACCCGTCTGCCTGGTGTTGCAGGAGATGCGCGTGTCCACTCCCACCACAACCGCCGGCACCGGTCCTGACATCCGCCCGGCCCGGCTGTCTGCCGAGCAGTACGCCCAGCACTTTGCCGACGCGACGCCGCGCCTGACCCGCACCCAGGCCCTGGTCGAGGCCGAGCGCTGCCTGTACTGCTACGACGCCCCCTGCACCACCGCCTGCCCCACCGGCATCGACGTGCCCAGCTTCATCAAGCGCATCGCCGACGACAACCTGCGTGGCGCCGCCAAGGCCATCCTGGACGCCAACCCGCTGGGCGGCACCTGCGCCCGCGTCTGCCCGACCGAGGTGCTGTGCGAGCAGGTCTGCGTGCGCACCACCCAGCAGGGCAAGCCGGTGGAGATCGGCAAGCTGCAGCGCTACGCAGTCGATGCGGTGATGGACAAACCGATCAGCGCCCTCTTCCCACGCGCCACGCCCACTGGCAAGACGGTGGCGGTGGTCGGCGCCGGGCCGGCGGGCATCGCCTGCGCCGTGGGCCTGGCGCGGCTGGGTCACAGCGTGGTGCTGCACGACGCCCAGCCCAAGGGCGGCGGCCTCAATGAATATGGCTTGGCCAGCTACAAGGTGGCCGGGCAGTTTGCCCAGCGGGAGTTGGACTGGCTGCTGGGCATCGGCGGCATCACCCTCCAGACCGGCTGGAGGCTGCAGACCGCCGCCCAGTTGCGGACGCTGCGCGACAGCCACGCCGCCGTCTACCTGGCCGTCGGCCTGCCCGGCACCCAGGCGCTGCGCGTGCCGGGTGAAGACCTGGCCGGCGTGCGCGATGCGGTCGACTTCATCGCCGAGCTGCGGCAGGCAGCCGACCCGTCCACCTTGCCGATCGGCCGCCGGGTGGTGGTGATCGGTGGCGGCATGACCGCGGTGGACGCCGCGGTGCAGAGCAAGCTGCTGGGCGCTGAAGCCGTGCACATGGTCTACCGCCGCGGACCGGCCACCATGGGCGCCAGCCATGCCGAGCAGGAATGGGCGCAGACGCATGGCATCAGCATCCACCACTGGCTGGTGCCCGAGGCGCTGCTGCCCGGCAGCGGCGCCGCCCATGGCCATGTGGCGGCGGTGCGCTTCGAACGTCAGGTCGCCATGCATGGCCACTTGCAACCCACCGGTCTGCACGAGACCCTGGCCGCCGACATGGTGCTCAAGGCCATCGGCCAGAAGCTCGACAGCGCCCTGCTCGACGACTGCGGCCTCACGCTGCGCGAGGGCCGCGTCGTGGCCGACGACGACGGCCGCACCGGCGTGCCCGGCCTGTATGCCGGCGGCGACTGCCGACTCGGCGGGCGCGACCTGACAGTGGAAGCGGTGGAGGACGGCAAGCGCGCAGCGCAGGCCATCCACGCCCAACTGATGGCTTGAGCGGAGGAAACACACCATGGCCGATCTGCGCACCACCTTTGCCGGCATCTCCAGCCCCAACCCGTTCTGGCTGGCCAGCGCGCCGCCCACCGACAAGGCCTACAACGTGCACCGCGCCTTCGAGGCCGGCTGGGGCGGCGTGGTCTGGAAGACGCTGGGCGAGGAAGGCCCGCCCATCGTCAACGTGAGCGGACCGCGCTATGGCGCCCTGCTCACGCCCGACCGCAAGCTGCTGGGCTTCAACAACATCGAGCTGATCACCGACCGGCCACTGCAACTGAACTTGGACGAGATCCGCGCAGTCAAGCGCGCTTGGCCCGACCGGGCGGTGGTGGTCAGCCTGATGGTGCCCTGCACCGAGAGCGCGTGGAAGGCCATCCTGCCGATGGTCGAGGACACCGGCTGCGACGGCATGGAGCTGAACTTCGGCTGCCCCCACGGCATGAGCGAGCGCGGCATGGGCGCCGCCGTGGGCCAGGTGCCCGAGTACATCGAGATGGTCACCGCCTGGTGCAAGCACTACAGCAAACTGCCGGTGATCGTGAAGCTGACGCCGAACATCACCGACATCCGCCAGCCCGCCGCGGCTGCCAAGCGCGGCGGCGCCGACGCGGTGAGCCTGATCAACACCATCACCTCGATCATGGGCGTCGACCCCGACACGCTGACCATGAGCCCGGCCACCGGCGGCATGGGCAGCCATGGCGGCTACTGCGGCCCGGCGGTCAAGCCGATCGCGCTGAACATGGTGTCGCAGATCGGCCGCGCGCCCGAGACCGCGGGCCTGCCGATCAGCGGCATCGGCGGCGTGGGCAGTTGGCGCGACGCGCTGGACTACATCGCCCTGGGCGCCGGCAATGTGCAGGTGTGCACCGCCGCCATGGTGTACGGCTTCAAGATCGTGCAGGACATGGCCGACGGCCTGTCGAACTGGATGGACGACAAGGGCTTCACGTCCATCGACGACTTCCGCGGTCGCGCCCTGCCCACGGTGACGGAATGGCAGCACCTGAACCTGCGCGCGGTGAGCAAAGCGGTGATCAACCAGGACAGCTGCATCCAGTGCGGGCGCTGCCACATCGCCTGCGAGGACACGTCGCACCAGGCGATCACCGCGGTCAAGGACGGCAAGCGCCATTTCGAGGTGCTGGACAATGAATGCGTGGGCTGCAACTTGTGCGTCACCGTCTGCCCGGTGCCCGAGTGCATCACCCTGCGCGGCCTGGCCCCCGGCGAGGTGGATGCCCGCACGGGTGAGACGGTGAGCGCCACCCCGGCCAACTGGACCACCCACCCGAACAACCCGATGCGCACCACGGTGCCGGCTTGACCGGCGCGCCGCGCCGCGCAACCATCGCCTGGTCATCTGAGCTGGAGATTGCATGAAACCCCTGCTGATCCGTGGCGGCACCGTCGTCAACGCCGACCGTGAATTCCGCGCCGACGTGTTGTGCGAAGGCGGCCGCATCACCGCCGTGGGCACCGACCTGGCCACGCCCGCCGGCTGCGAGGTGCTGGACGCCGGCGGCCGCCACGTCATCCCCGGCGGCATCGACCCGCACACCCACATGCAGCTGCCCTTCATGGGCACCGTCACGCGGGACGACTTCTTCAGCGGCACGGCCGCCGCGATGGCCGGCGGCACCACGACGATCATCGACTTCGTGATCCCCGACCCACAGCAACCGCTGATGGACGCCTACCGCACCTGGCGCGGCTGGGCCGAGAAGTCGGCCGGCGACTACAGCTTCCACGTGGCAGTCACCTGGTGGAGCGACAGCGTGCACCGCGACATGGGCACGCTGGTGACCGAAGAGGGCGTGAACAGCTTCAAGCACTTCATGGCCTACAAGAACGCCATCATGTGCGACGACGAGACGCTGGTGAACAGCTTCCGCCGCGCGCTGGAACTGGGCGCCATGCCCACGGTGCATGCCGAGAACGGCGAGCTGGTCTACCTGCTGCAGGCCGAGATGAAGGCCAAGGGCATCTTCGGGCCCGAAGCCCACCCGCTGAGCCGCCCGCCGGCGGTTGAGGCCGAGGCCGCGCAGCGCGCCATCGCCATCGCCGACGTGCTGAACGTGCCGATCTACGTGGTGCATGTGTCCTGCGCCGAAAGCGCCGCGGCGATCGCCGCCGCGCGCGCCCGCGGTCAGCGGGTCTACGGCGAGGTGCTGGCCGGCCACCTGGTGCTGGACGACAGCGTCTACCGCAACCCCAGCTTCGAAGTCGCCGCGGGCCATGTGATGAGCCCGCCGTTCCGGCCCAAGGGCCATGGCGACATGCTGTGGCGCGGGCTGCAGGCTGGCAGCCTGCACACCACCGCCACCGACCACTGCACCTTCTGCGCGGAACAGAAGGCAGCCGGCAAGAACGACTTCAGCCTGATTCCCAACGGCTGCGGCGGCGTCGAGGAGCGCATGGCCGTGCTGTGGCATGAAGGAGTGAACGGCGGGCGCCTCACGCCCAGCGAGTTCGTCGCCGTCACCTCGGCCAATGCGGCCAAGCTGTTCAACATCTACCCGAAGAAGGGATGCATCGCCCCCGGCGCCGATGCCGACATCGTGCTGTGGGATGGCCAGGCCACGCAGACGCTGTCGGTCAAGACCCAGCACAGCCTGGGCGACTTCAACATCTTCGAAGGCCGCACCGTGCAGGGCAAGGCCACGCACACGCTGAGCCGCGGCGCCCTGGTGTGGGCCGACGGCGACCTGCGCGCGGTGCGCGGCGCCGGCCAGTACATCAAGCGGCCGCCGTTTGCGCCGCAGTTCGCGCCGCTGGCGCGCAAGGCGGCACTCGAAACCCCCGTGCCCGTCGCCCGCTGAATCACCTGCACCACGCAGAACAGGACATCCCCATGGACATGAAGACCACCCCCCTGTCGGACAAGATCGCCGGCCTGCGCATCAACGGCACGCGGCTGTGGGACAGCCTGATGGAACTGGCCCAGATCGGCGCCACCGCCAAGGGCGGCGTCTGCCGCCTGACGCTGACCGACCTGGACAAGCAGGGCCGCGACCTGGTCAGCCGCTGGGCCAAAGAGGCCGGCATGACCATCACCATCGACAAGATCGGCAACGGCTTCCTGCGCCGGCCGGGCCGCAACAACAGCCTGCCGCCGGTGATGACCGGCAGCCACATCGACACCCAGCCCACTGGCGGCAAGTTCGACGGCAACTACGGCGTGCTGGCCGGCATCGAGGTGGTGCGCACGCTCAACGACGCCGGCATCGAGACCGAGGCGCCGATCGAGGTGGCCTGGTGGACCAACGAGGAAGGATCACGCTTCGTGCCGGTGATGATGGGCTCGGGCGTGTTCGCCAAAGCCTTCACGCTGGAACATGCCTACGCCGCGACGGACACCGAGGGCAAGACGGTGAAGGCCGAGCTGGAACGCATCGGCTACATCGGCGATGAAGAGCCGGGCGACCACCCGATCGGCAGCTATTTCGAGACCCACATCGAGCAGGGCCCGGTACTGGAGGACAACGCCAAGACCATCGGCGTGGTGACCGGCGTGCTGGGCATCCGCTGGTACGACTGCGTGGTCACCGGCATGGAGGCCCACGCCGGCCCCACGCCGATGGCCCTGCGCAAGGACGCGCTGCAGGTGGCCGCCAAGCTGATGCAGGAGGTGGTGGCCTGTGCCCACCGCCACCCGCCGCACGGGCGTGGCACGGTGGGCATGGTCAATGTGCACCCCAACAGCCGCAACGTCATCCCCGGCCGGGTGAAGTTCAGCATCGACCTGCGCAATGCCAGCGACGCGCTGTGCGACGCGATGGATGCCGACATCCGCGCCGTGGCCGCCCGGCTCAGCGCCGAAAGCGGGCTGCCGATCGAGATCACGCCCGTCAGCGCCTACCCGGCCCAGCCTTTCCATGCCGAGTGCGTGGACGCGGTGGGCCGTGCGGCCGAGAAACTGGGCTACAGCCACATGAAGGCCGTCAGCGGCGCCGGGCACGACGCCGTCTACATGGCCCGCCTGGCGCCGGCCGGCATGATCTTCATCCCGTGCAAGGACGGCATCAGCCACAACGAGATCGAGGACGCCAAGCCCGAGCACATCGAGGCCGGCTGCAACGTGCTGCTGCACGCGATGCTGGAGCGCGCCGGCGTGGCCGGCGCCTGACCTCCTTCGGTCAGCGCGAGGCGGCGGGCACCGCCGGCAGCACCATCACGTCCATGCGCCCGCCCGGGCAGCCCGGCGTGGCGCTGGCGGCGCCCGGCGGGCAGGCCAGTTCGCGCGCCGCATCGGCCCGGGCAGCCTTGGCGCCCATCAGTTGCTGGTGCGGGCGCAGCATCTGCACGGCAATCGTCACGACCGTGGCCACGGCCAGCGCCGCCAGCAACAGCTGGCGCCGCCGCGTGGTGGGCCGGAAGGCATCCGGCTTGCGGCCGACCGGCGCGTCAGGCGCCGGCGCATCGGGCGGCAGGCGGCTGGCCATCGCCAGGCTCAGGCCGGCGGCACCTTGGTGCCGGCGTCCACCAGCAGCACCTCACCGGTGGTCTTGTGCGCATCCACGCCCAGGTACCAGGCGGTGCGGGCGATGTCCTCGGGCTGGATGATGTCGGCCAGCGCGGTGCGCGACTTGTAGGCTTCGACACCCGCGTTGTACTTCTCGGCGCCCATGCCGTTCTGCAGCCAGGTGGTCTCGACGAAACCCGGCGCGATCGCATTGACCCGCACCGCCGGGCCCAGCGCGCGGGCCAGCGACATCGTCAGCGTGTTCAGTGCACCCTTGCTGGCGGCATAGGCCAGGCACGACCCCAGGCCCGTGCTGGCCGCGATCGACGAGATGTTGACCACGCCCGAGCCCGGGTTCTTCTGCAGCAGCGGGGTGAGCGCGCGCACCATCTGGAAGGCACCGACCACGTTGACGGCGTAGATGCGCTGGAAGTCGGCCGCATCCAGCCCGTCGAAGTTCTTCACGTGGACGAACTTGGTGGTGCCGGCGTTGTTGACCAGCACGTCGCAGCGGCCCCACTTCGCATCGACGGCGGCCGCCAGGGCGCGGCAGTCGGCGTCTTCGGCCACGTTGGCCTTGACCACCAGCACGTCGACGCCGAGCGCGCGGCACTCCGCCGCCATCGCCTCGGCCGGCCCGACCTCGCGAGAGTAGTTGATGACGACGTTCCAGCCGCGGCTGGCGAACAGCCGCGCGCACGCCGCGCCGATGCCGGCCGATGAGCCTGTGACCACACACACCTTGCGTTCCATGGTTGTCTCCTGTTGCTGTTGTCGAGGTTGAGGGTGGGGGTGGATCACCACCAGGGGTAGAAATCGCCCAGTCCGTCGGACGCGCGGCCGGTGTAGGCCGGCGTGCGCTTCTGATTGAACGAGGCCACGCCTTCCTTGCCGTCGTGGCGGCTGGTGTGCAGCATGGCCAGCGACTCGATGGCATGTGCATCACGCGGGTGGGGCATGGCGTGGTTGCGCAGCAGCATCTGGCGCATCAGCGCGATCGACACCGGGCTGCGGTTGTCGATGTACTTGTGCGCCAGCGCATGCGCCTCGGCCAGCAGTTGCTCGGCCGGCACCACCGCTTTGACCAGCCGTCCGGCCAGCGCCTGCTCGGCCGTCAGGATGTCGGCGCTGTAGACCCAGTCCATGGCCTGTTGCTGGCCCACGATGCGCGGCAGGAACCAGGTGCTGCAGGCCTCGGGCACCACGCCGATCTTGCCGAACACGAAGCCGATGCGCGCCTTGTCACTGGCCAGGCGGATGTCCATCGGCAATGTCATCGTGGCGCCGATGCCCACGGCCGCGCCGTTGATGGCGGCGATCACCGGCTTCTTGCAGTCGTACACCGCCAGCGACACCCGCCCGCCGGTGTCGCGCACGCCCTGCACCATGGCCGGGTCATCCCACAGCGTGTTCAGCTGGTCCAGGCTGGGGTTCAGGGCCTCGTCCAGGCCGAACACATTGCCGTCGACCGACAGGTCCATGCCGGCGCAGAACGCTTTGCCAGCGCCGGTGACCACCACCGCGCCCACCGCGTCGTCGGCGCTGGCACGGGTGTAGGCGTCGATCAGCTCGTCGGCCATGGTGGTGGTGAAGGCGTTGAGCTGCGCGGGGCGGTTCAGCGTCAGCGTCAGCACGCGGTCGTCGATCTGCCAGGAAAGGGTGCTGTAGCCCATGGGATTGCTCATCGTGAATCAGGCGACGAGCATAGGCCGGCGTGGGTGCCGGCCACCGTCACGCCGGCGACCTGCGGTCAGCCGACCTGGCCGCGCACCAGCCGCAGCACCGCGTCGGCAAACACCGCAGGCACCTCCTGCGGCATGTTGTGGCCCACGCCGGGCACCACGGTGTGCTCCCGCGGGCCGGTGAAGCGGTGGGCATGCTGGCCCGCGCTGGCCGGCGGCCGCACGCCGTCGTCGGCGCCATCAAACGTGAGCGTGGGCACGGCAATGGCTGGCTGCCGCGCCAGCAGGGCCTCGATGTCGGCCAGCGCCGGGTCGCCCGACACCAGGCCGAAGCGGTGGCGGTAGCTCTGGATCACCACGTCGACGAAATCCGGATTGTCGAAGGCGGCCGCACTGCGGTCGAAGGTGGCGTCGTCGAAACCCCAGGTCGGCGACCAGGTGCGCCACAGCAGGCGGCACACGCCGCGGCGGTCCTTGGCCAGGCCGGCGCGGCCGCGCTCACTGTGGAAGTAGTACTGGTACCAGAGGCTGCGCTCGTTCTCCGGCGTGTCGGGCTCCATCGCCCGGGCGATGTTCTGGATGTTGTAGCTGTTGAAGCTGAGCAGGCCGCTGCAGCGCTCGGGCCACAGCGCGGCTACCACGCAAGCGCCGCGACCGCCCCAGTCGTAGCCCGCCAGCACCGCCCGCGGGATGGCCAGTGCGTCCATCAGCGCCAGCAGGTCGGCGCCCAGCGCGGCCTGCTCGCCCGAGCGTGGCGTGTCGGGCGACAGGAAGCGGGTGGGCCCGAAGCCGCGCAGGCAGGGCACGATCACCCGGCAGCCCTGCGCCACCAGCCGCGGCAGCACGTCGGCATAGGCATGGATGTCGTACGGGAAGCCGTGCATCAGGAACACCGGCGCACCGTCGCGCGGGCCGGCGTCCACATAGGCGATGTCCAGCACACCGGCCTGGATGTGCTGCAGCGGCGGCATCTGCGGCACCGCTGTCACTGGGCTGCGGGCGCCAGCACCTTCAGCAGCCAGGCGTTGAGGTCGGCGATCTCTTCGCCACAGACGGAATGCTGCATCGGGTACTCATGCCACTGCACCGGCTGGCCCAGGGCCAGCAGGGCATCCCGCGTGGCGGTGCCGCGCGCCAGCGCCACCATGGGGTCGAAGCGGCCGTGGGCCAGGAACACCGGCGTGTCGCGGTTGGCCGCGCTGCGCTCGGCCGCGGTGGTGGCCGCCAGCGGCAGGTAGCCCGACAGGCCCACCAGCCCGGCCAGGCGCTGCGGCGCGCGCAAGCCCGTCAGCAGCGTCATCGCGCAGCCCTGGGAGAAGCCCATCAGCACGGTGCGCGCCGGCGGGATGCCGCGTGCGGCTTCGTGGTCGAGCAGGGCCTGCACCTGGGTGACCGACGCGCGCAGGCCGGGCTCGTCTTCACGCCGGGCGAGATCGGAGCCCAGGATGTCGTACCAGGCGCGCATCGCCATGCCGCCGTTCAGCGTGACCGGTCGCACCGGCGCATGCGGAAAGACGAAGCGCACCGGGCCCACGGCCGACAGGTCGAGTTCCTGCGCGATGGGGACGAAATCGTTGCCGTCGGCACCCAGGCCGTGCAGCACCACGATGCTGGCGACCGGCTGGTCGCC
>JBBAPL010000184.1:0-9626 GCA_040400895.1 Aquabacterium sp. | reverse complement strand
CGAGGGCTGCCTGTTCGGCAATGGTGAGCGCACCGGCAATGTCGACGTGGTGAACCTGGCGCTGAACCTCTACACCCAGGGTGTGCACCCGGGGCTCGACTTCAGCGACATCGACGCGGTGCGCCGCACTGTGGAGCACTGCAATCAGTTGCCGGTGCACCCGCGCCACCCGTATGTGGGCGACCTGGTTTACACCTCGTTCTCGGGCTCGCACCAGGATGCGATCAAGAAGGCCTTTGCCGCGCGGCGCGACGGCGACATCTGGGACATGCCCTACCTGCCCATCGATCCCAAGGACCTGGGCCGCAGCTATGACGCGGTGATCCGCGTCAACAGCCAGTCGGGCAAGGGCGGCATCAGCTACCTGCTGGAGGCCGACCACGGGATGGAGCTTCCGCGCCGGATGCAGATTGAGTTTTCCAGCGCGGTGCAGGCGGTGATGGACGTGCAGGGCAAGGAGCTCACCTCGGCCGACATCTGGGCCCTGTTGCGCGAGGCCTACCACCTGGGCGAAGGCGATGTGGTGATCAGCGACCAGCACATCGACGAACAGCCCGACGGCCGGGTGCGCCTGGTGCTGCGGCTGCAAGCCGCCGGTCAAGCCCTGGCCTTGCAGGGCGAGGGCAACGGGCCGGTGGATGCCTTCGTCGACGCGCTGCAGCGTGCCAGCGGCGTTCCGCTGGCGGTTCTGGGCTACCACCAGCACGCCATCGGCACGGGTGCCGGCGCCCGCTCGGCGGCTTATCTGGAGCTGCGCATCGCCGATACTCGCACGCTGTTCGGCATGGGCATCGACGGCAACATCGTCACCGCATCCATGAAGGCGGTGGTTTCCGGCCTGCTGCGCAGCGGCGCTGGCATCGGCCACGCCCACGCCCACACCGCATCTGCCTGAGAGCTGGCCCAGCGCGCTGGGCGGCACCACCACCGAGGAGCAACACACCATGGCCGACCAACTGATCATTTTCGACACCACGCTGCGCGATGGCGAGCAGTCCCCTGGCGCGTCGATGACGCGTGACGAGAAGCTGCGCATCGCCCGCCAACTGGAGCGGCTCAAGGTGGACGTGATCGAGGCCGGCTTCGCGGCGTCGAGCAATGGCGACTTCGAATGCGTGAAGGCGATCGCCCAGGCAATCAAGGACTCCACCGTGTGCTCGCTGGCGCGCGCCAACGACCGCGACATCGCCCGCGCCGCCGAGGCGCTGGTGGGCGCCAAGCGCGCGCGCATCCACACCTTCATCGCCACCAGCGCGCTGCACATGGACAAGAAGCTGCGCATGACGCCCGACCAGGTGTTCGAGCAGGCCAAGCTGTCGGTGCGCTTCGCCCGCAATCTGTGCGGCGACATCGAGTTCAGCCCCGAGGACGGCTACCGGTCGGACCCCGACTTCCTGTGCCGTGTGCTGGAGGCGGTGATCAAAGAGGGCGCCACCACGCTGAACATTCCCGACACGGTGGGCTATGCGGTACCCGAACTGTATGGCGAGTTCATCCGCAGCCTGCGCGAGCGCATCCCCAACAGCGACAAGGTGGTCTGGAGCGTGCACTGCCACAACGACCTGGGCATGGCGGTGGCCAACTCGCTGGCCGGGGTGAAGATCGGCGGCGCGCGCCAGGTCGAGTGCACCATCAACGGCCTGGGTGAGCGCGCAGGCAACTGCTCGCTCGAAGAGATCGTGATGGCGGTGAAGACCCGGCGCGACTACTTCAAGCTGGACCTGGCCATCGATGCCACGCAGATCGTCCCGGCATCGCGCCTGGTCTCGCAAACCACCGGCTTCGTGGTGCAGCCGAACAAGGCGGTGGTGGGCGCCAACGCCTTTGCCCACGCCAGCGGCATCCACCAGGACGGCGTGCTGAAGGCGCGTGACACCTACGAGATCATGCGCGCCGAGGACGTGGGTTGGGGCTCCAACAAGATCGTGCTGGGCAAGCTGAGTGGCCGCAATGCCTTCAAGGCCCGCCTGCAGGAACTGGGCATCGAGATGCAGAGCGAGGCCGACATCAACACCGCCTTTGCCCGCTTCAAGGACCTGGCCGACCGCAAGTCAGAGATCTTTGACGAAGACATCATCGCCCTGGTCAGTGATGAGAGCGTGACGCGCGAGCAGGAGCACTACCGCTTGGTCAGCCTGCGCCAGCATTCCGAGACCGGTGAGCGGCCGCATGCCGCCGTGGTGTTTGCCGCCGGCGGCGTGGAGCACAGCGCTGAGAGCGATGGCAACGGTCCGGTCGACGCCAGCCTGAAGGCGATCGAGTCCCAGGTGGGAAGTGGCGCCGAACTGGTGCTGTATTCGGTCAATGCCATCACCAGCGGCAGCACAGAATCACAGGGCGAGGTGACCGTGCGCTTGCAGCACGGTGGCCGCGTGGTGAACGGCGTGGGCGCCGATCCGGACATCGTCGTGGCGTCGGCCAAGGCGTACCTGGCGGCCCTGAACAAGCTGCACTCCAAGGCCGAGCGGGTGGCCGCGCAAGGTTGAGCTCTGCAGCGGGTGGATTCACTTTACAAAACGCACGCAAGTTTTTGATCTTGCGTGTGTTTTTGGAGTGACCTACACTTGTGACGTGGTTTTGTCCCTCATTTGCCAGCCTGGATTCCCATGAAACTGACCCTGCCGATGCTGTTGTTGGCCCTGTGTGCGGCCCTGACCATCGGTACGCCTGCGCAAGCCCGTCAAGACGGTCAGCGCGCCAGTGCCTCCAAGGCTGGCAAGGCCACCCCGGCGCGCCGGGCGGCGGGTGCAGCCAAGGCCCGCGGCCCGCAGCGCACGGTGGCTGTGCGTGCGGTCCAGACCCGGCGCGTTGCCATGCAGCCGGTGGTTCCTGCGACGCCCAGTTTTGGCCAGGCCCTGGGACTGCATGACAGCGGTGACCCGCTCGATCTGAAGTCCAGCGTGGCACTGGTCGTCGACCAGGACACCAACGAGGTGCTGTTCAGCAAGAACCCGGCGGCGGTGCTGCCGATCGCGTCCATCACCAAGCTGATGACCGGTCTGGTGGTGGCCGAATCGAAGGCGTCGCTCGATGACGTGCTCACCGTCACCCAGGACGACATCGACACCGAAAAGGGCAGCCGTTCACGCCTGGCTGTGGGCACCCAACTGACCCGCGGCGAGATGATGCACCTGGCGCTGATGGCGTCTGAGAACCGTGCTGCCAATGCGCTGGGGCGCCACCACCCGGGTGGTCTGCCTGCTTTTGTGGAGGCGATGAATCGCAAGGCCGCCGCGCTGGGCATGCGCGACACGCACTATGTGGAACCCACCGGGCTGTCGAGCAAGAACCAGTCGAGCGCGCAAGACCTGGCGGTGCTGGTGCGCGCCGCGCACCTGGTGCCGCTGCTGCGTGAACTGTCCACCTCGCAAGAGGCCCAGGTGGCCGTGGGGCACCGTGTCATGCAGTTCCGCAACACCAACGGGCTGGTCAGCAATCCGCAATGGGAGATCGGCCTGCAGAAGACCGGCTACATCGCCGAGGCGGGCCGGTGTGTGGTGATGCAGGCCCAACTGGCCGGCCGCAAGCTGATCATGGTGCTGTTGGATTCCACCGGCAAGTACTCCCGCATCGGCGACGCCGAGCGCATCCGCAAGTGGCTGGGCTCGGTGGCCCTGCCGGTGGCCGCCCCGGCACCCCGCCTGGGCTGATGCACGCGCTGGCGGGCTCCGGCAGCTCAACCGCCGTGGTGGCCCAGCGACTGGGAGATCTGCGCGGCAGTGGCCCGCACCCGGTCGGCCCAAGATTCTTCCAGCCGGTCTGCCGGCGCTGACACCGACAGGCCGGCCACCAGCCGGCTTTGGTCGTCGAAGATGCCGGCGGCCATGCAGCGCACGCCCAGTTCCAGTTCTTCGTCGTCGCGCGCCAGCGTGTTCTGGCGCACCTGCGCCAGTTCACGCTCCAGCCGGGCGATGTCGGTGATGCTGTTGCGGGTGTGGCCCGACAGGCCGGTGCGCGCCGCATAGGCGCGCACACGCTGCGGGTCGTCATGGGCCAGGAACAGTTTGCCCACCGACGTCAGATGCAATGGTGCCCGGCCGCCCACCGCCCGCACCACCTGCATGCCCGAGCGCTCGCTGTAGGTGCGCTCGATGTAGACGATCTCATCGCCTTGGCGTACCGACAGGTTCACCGGCTGGTGGGTCAGCTTGTGCAGTTCGCGCATCGGGCCGATGGCGGCGTCGCGCACATCCAGCCTCGCCTTCACCAAATTGCCAAGTTCCAGCAGGCGCATCCCCAGGCGGTAGCTGCCGGCCTCGGGTCGGTCGACGAAGCGGCCGATGGCCAGATCATTCAGGATGCGGTGTGCCGTGGACGGGTGCAGGCCGGTGCGCTCGCTCAGCAACTTCAGCGACACCGGATCCTGGTGCGCGGCCAGGGCATCAAGCAGCGAGAACATGCGCTCGATGACCTGGATGGCTGGCGTCTGGCCTTCTTTGCTGGTCGTCATGGGATGTCCTGAGGGTTCACCCTATTTTGCATGGCGAAACTCGGCTGTGCATCGTGGATGCATCAAGCAGTGATGGGCGCGTGCCCCAGGCAGGCTTTTGCCGCTGCTGTACCGCTGCGCACGGCCCCTTCCAATGTGGCGGGGTAGGGGCCTTGCACATGGTCGCCCGCAGCCAGCAAGCCGGGCGCCACCTGCATGGGCGGGCGCACCAGCGCAGGGGTGCAGGCGAAGGTGGCGCGGCGCTCGGCGGCAGTGTGCAGCAGCACCTGGGCATCTGCGCCAAGAAAGTGGCCCGGAAAGTCCTGCCGCGCCTGGTGCAGCATGGCTTGGCCGCAGGCCGCCAGACCGCCAGCCAACCAGGGCGCCGCGCTGCTGGCAACGAAGGTCCAGACGCCCTGAGACGCTGGGTCGTGGTGCAGCCGGCCCAGGTTGAAGGCGAACTGCGCCGGCGACTGCGGGCCGGGTGGCAGGGCCAGCATCGGCTGCGGATGCTGCAACCGGTCGTCGCGCAGCCAGGTGGTGGCGATCGGTTCGTAGCGCAGGCCGCTGGCCGTGGCCGCCCAGTCTGGCGCAAACGGCATGGCCAGACGTCCGGCCTCGGTGGCGCTGCAGGCCAGCACCACGCGGTCGAATGCCTCGCCGTCCAATCGCCAGCGGTTGCCTTCCGCCAGCAACTGGCCCACGCGGTGGCCGGCCCGCAGTGCTGCGCCGTGGGCGGCCAGCCAGTGCCAGGCAGGCTCGGGCAACAGTGCCGACAGTGGGACGCGGGGCAGCAGCAGGTCGGCACCGCCGCGGCCGCTGAACAGGGCGTCGCGCAGCACCCGCAGGAAGACGGCCGCGCTGGCTTGGGCCATCGGCGTGTTGAGCGCGGCCACGCAGAGCGGGTCGATCAGCTCGGCCTGCACGGCGGCGGGCATGCGCTGGCACAGCCGCTTCACGGTCCAGCCAGGCGGGCATTGGAAGCGCCGCGCCAGCCATCCGCCAGCGGCTGCCAGCAGCGCCAGGCGCTCGGCCACGGCCCACTGGCGCGCGGCCAGCACCGCCCGGACGAAGGCCGGCAGGGGAGGCCCTGGTGGCAGTTGCAGCCCGTGGCCGGCGGGGTCGACCAGGGCCAGCGGCTGGCGCAGCAGCAGGTGGGCGGGATCGGCGCCCACGCTGCGCATCAGGTCCAGCGTGGCGCTGTAGGCGCCGATCAGAATGTGCTGCCCGTTGTCGAAGCCTTGGCCTGCGCCATCGGCCTGCCGGGCGCGCCCGCCGGGCCGGCGCGCCATCTCGAACACGCTGACGCTGGCGCCACCCTGCACCAGCCGCACCGCGGCGGCCAGTCCGGCCCAACCGGCGCCGACCACCGCCACCCGCGGCGCGCTGGCCGGGGTCACCGCCCGCGCCAGTGGGTCATCAGCGCAATCCACAGTTTGCGGACCGGGGTGAGCGATGTGCGCTGGTGCAGCACCTGGAAGCCATCGGATTCGATCTCACGCAGCAGGCTGCGGTAGATGTTGGCCATCATCAGGCCGGGCTTCTGGGTCAGCCGGTCCGCATCAGGCAGCAGGGCGAGGGCCTCGTCATAGGTGGCGTGGGCGCGCGTGGCCTGGAAGCGCATCAGCGCGGTGAACCGGTCGCTGTAGCCCCAGGGCTTGTCGCGCTTGAGCAGCTCATGCGCTTTCACGTCGAACTGCTGCAGTTCGGTCACCGGCAGGTAGATGCGGCCGCGCCGGGCGTCGTCGCCGACGTCGCGGATGATGTTGGTGAGCTGCAGCGCCCGGCCCAGGCGGTGGGCATAGGCGATGGTCTGGGCGTCGGTGTGGCCAAAGATGCGCGCCGCCACCTCGCCGACGATGCCGGCCACCAGGTGGCAGTAGCGCAGCAGGCCGGGCAGGTCGAGGTAGCGGGTCTGCTCCAGGTCCATGCGGCAGCCTTCGATCACCGCCAGCAGGTGGTCGGCGGTGATGCCGTAGACCGGTGCATGCGGCATCAATGCCTGGGTGACGGGGTGCGTGGCGTTGCCAGCAAAGGCGCGGCCGACTTCCTGCTGCCACCAGGCCAGCTTGGTGGCAGCCACGCTGGCGTCGCGCATCTCGTCGACCACGTCGTCCACCTCGCGGCAGAAGGCATAAAACGCGGTGATGGCCGCGCGCCGCGGCGGCGGCAGGAACAGGAAGGCGTAGTAGAACGAGCTGCCGCTGCCGGCGGCCTTGTCCTGCACATACTGCTGCGGCGTCGTGCTCATGCCGTGGCTCAAGGCAGCCGGAACCCCGGCGTCGGCCGGGCAGGGCGCATGCGCATGGCGCGCCACAGCATCACGGGCAAATCGGTGGGGCCCAGCTTGGGCCGTTGGCGCAGGGTACGGTATTGCATCGCACCGATTCTCTCAAGGATGCGCAGGCCGCCTTGCACCACCAGGCGCAGCTCCCAGCCCAACCGCCCTGGCACCTGGCAGGCCAGCGGTGCGCCTTGGGCCATCAAGGCTCCGGCCCAGTGGCACAGCTCGCGCAGCAGGGCCTGGGTGGCGGGGCTGTCGAGCTGCTGCGCCAGCTGCTCCAGCGTCAGGCCATGGCGCCGGGCATCGGCTTGCGGCACGTAATGGCGGCCGCGCGGCAGGTCGACGCTCGGGTCTTGCCAGAAGTTGATCAGCTGCAGCGCGCTGCAGATCGCATCCGACTGCGTCAGCGCCTGCGCGCCGTGCACGCCGGCCATGTGCAGCATCAGCCGGCCCACCGGGTTGGCGGAGCGGCGGCAGTAGTCCAGCAGCTGCGCCCGGTCGGCATAGCGTGGGTTGTGGGTGTCCTGGGTGAAGGCGTCGAGCAGGTCGGTCAGCAGGCCCAGCGGCAGCTGGTGCGCACCGATCGCCTGGGCCAGCGGGCCGAACACCGGCGCCCAGTCGCCAGTTGGCGGCTGGCCGGCAGCGGTGGCCAGCAGCGCGTGCTGGTACCGCTGCAATTGCTGGCGGCGGGCCTCGCCGGGGGCATCGCCTTCATCAGCGATGTCGTCTGCCGTGCGGGCGAAGTGGTAGAGCGCCGTCACGCCGGCGCGCATGGCGGGCGGGCACAACAGCGACGCGACGGGGAAATTCTCGTAGTGGTCAACGGGCACGGCAGGATTGTCCGTTGCCCGACGCTGGACTGCGCCACCCCCCGCTCCATGGCCCGCATGGTGCATGTGCGAGGGTTTGACAGACCCCCAGACGACTTCTATATTACTGACCGGTCAGTCATTAGTGGTGGTGTGTGATCGCACCGCGCCGATTTACCAGTTCTTCAACCCACCCGCCTGTGCCCATGCGCCTTCTTCTGCTGCCCCTGGTCCTTGTCAGTCTGCTGGCCGCTTGCAGCAAGCCAGCGCCCACGCCCGAGCCTGTGCGCGCCGTGCGCACCGTCACCGTGCAGGCTGGCAGTGCCAATCTGTTGCATGAGTACCCCGCCGAGGTGCGCGCCCGGGCCGAGAGCCGGCCGTCCTTCCGCGTGGGTGGCAAGCTGGTGCGGCGCATGGTCAACGTGGGCGACGTGGTGAAGGCTGGGCAGGCACTGGCCGAGATCGACCCGGGCGACTTGCGGCTGGGGCAAGACGCCGCGCGGGCGTCGCTGGCCTCCGCACAGGCTCAACTGGCCTTTGCCGAGGCTGAGTTCAAGCGCTACGCCACGCTGCGCGAGCAGGGCTTCATCAGCGGGGTGGAACTGGAACGGCGCGAGGCCGCGCTGCAGGCCAGCCGCAGCCAGGCTGCACAGGCGATTGCGCAGGCGAAGCTGCAGACCAACCAGGCCGGCTACGCGGTGCTGACCGCCGAGGTGCCGGGCATCGTCACCGCGGTGGACGCCGAGCCCGGCACGGTGCTGACCGCAGGCGCGCCCGTGTTGCGACTGGCGCACGACGGCCCGCGCGATGCGGTCTTCAGCGTGCCCGAAGATCGCGCGGCCGACATGCGTGCAGCCACCGGCAAGCCCGGCGCGCTGCAGCTCAAGCCCTGGGGCGGCACGGCCACCGCGGCGGCCACCGTGCGTGAGGTGGCCGCCGCGGCCGACCCGGTGACACGCACCTTCCTGGTCCGCGCCGACATTGGCCGCACCGACCTGCGCCTGGGCCAGACCGCCACCGTGCTGGTGGCCATGCAGCCGGTGCCCGGGGTGATCAAGCTGCCGCTGACGGCGGTGTTCGAGCAGGGTGGCCAGACCAGTGTGTGGTTGGTCGACCGCGCGGCGATGACGGTGCGCCCGCAGCCCATCGCCGTGGCCGGTGCCGACGGCAACCTGGTGGTGGTGGCCGGCGGCCTGCAGCCCGGCCAGGCCGTGGTGACGGCGGGCGTGCACACGTTGACGCCAGGCCAGGCGGTGCGCTGGTACGTGGAGCCGGGGGCGGCTGCGGCCCCTGCGGCCCCTGCGGCCCCTGCGGCCCGTGCATCTGCCCCCGCCCCGGCCGCATCCCGCTGAGCAACGCCATGCACAGCACGCCAACCCCGGACACCCCGTCCTCTGGTTTCAACATCTCGCGCTGGGCGCTGGAGCATCCGGCCCTGACCCGCTACCTGATGGTGGTGATGATGGTGCTGGGCTTTGCCGCCTACTTCCAGCTGGGGCAGGACGAGGACCCGCCGTTCACCTTCCGCGTGATGGTGGTGCAGGCCTTCTGGCCCGGCGCCACCGCGCAACAGATGGCCGAGCAGGTGACCGACAAGATCGAGCGCACGCTGCAGGAGGTGCCCAACAGCGATGTGATCCGCAGCTACACCAAGCCCGGTGAATCGCTGACCCTGCTGGAGTTGAAGGACAGCACGCCACCCAAGGACGTGACCGGCACCTGGTACCAGGCGCGCAAGAAGATCGGCGACATGCGCAACACCCTGCCGGCCGGGGTGATCGGGCCGGTCTTCAACGACGACTTCGGCGATGTCTACGGCAGCATCTTCGCGCTGTCGGCCGACGGCTTTTCCGACGAAGAACTGCGCGTGTTTGCCGAGCGGGTGCGCACCCAACTGCTGCGCGTGCCCGACGTGGCCAAGGTCGAGCTGTTCGGCGCCCAGGCCGAGAAGATCTTCGTCGAGATCTCGCAGAAGCGGCTGGCGGCGCTCGGCCTGGACATGAACCAAATCATCGGCCAGCTGGCGGCGCAGAACGCGGTGGAAGGCGCCGGCCTGCTCGATGCCGGCACGCAGAACTTCCAGGTGCGGGTGCAGGGCGCGCTG
>JBBAPL010000183.1:0-9626 GCA_040400895.1 Aquabacterium sp. | reverse complement strand
TACTGCATCAGGATCAGGCCCACGAAGAACACCGGCATCGACACCCCGGCCACCGACAGCGCCACGATGGCCCGGTCGACCAGCGTGCCGCGCCGCACCGCCGCCACCGTGCCCAGCACCAGGCCCAGCGGCACGGCCAGCACCATGGCGCCCAGCATCAGCTCGGTGGTGGGGCCCACGGTGGCCTGCAGCTCCTCCATCACCGACTTGTTGCTGATGATGGACCGGCCCAGGTCGCCCTGGGCGACCCGCAGGATGTACTCGAAGAACTGGATCAGCAGCGGCCGGTCCAGCCCCAGGTCCTTGCGGATGCCGGCCACCACGTCGGGGCTGGCGTCGGCGCCGGCGATGATCAGCGCGGGGTCGGTGGGCACCACTTGCAGCAGGCAGAAACACAGGAACAGCACCCCCACCAATGCGGGCATCGAGACCAGCAACCTTCTCGCGATCATGGGGCCCATGCAGCACGCTCCTGGCAGGTGGATGCTTCCTGAATTTCAGATTAAACGCGGCAGGCGGCGTGCGTCAACCGCGTAATCCCGCCATCGGCGGGCGCCGCGCCGGGAAGCCGGCCGCAGAGTCACCTAAGCGACATGTTCACGACGCTAGCAGCCAAACGACGCGTCCAGCGCTTGGCCAGGCACGCCATGCCACTAGACTTTGCAGTCCATGACCACCCCCCAGCCGCCGCAGATCGGCATCTTCGACTCCGGCATCGGCGGCCTGTCGGTGTTGCGCGCGGTGCAGCACAGGCTGCCCGGCGCCGCGCTCCGCTACGTCGCCGACAGCCTGCACACGCCTTGGGGCGACCGGCCGGCGGCCTGGGTCACGGCGCGCTGCTTGCAGCTGGCCGGCTGGCTGATCGACGATGGCGCCGGCCTGGTGCTGGTGGCCTGCAACACCGGCACCACCCAGGCGATGGCGGCGCTGCGCGCGCGCTGGCCGGGCCACCGCTTTGTCGGCGTGGAGCCCGGCATCAAGCCCGCGGTGGCCGCCAGCCGCAACCACCGGGTGGCCGTGCTGGCCACCACCGGCACACTGCGCAGCGCGCGGCTGCGCCACCTGGTGGACACCCATGCCGGCAGCACCCAGGTGGTTCAGCTGCCCTGCCCCGGCTTGGCCGATGCCATCGAGGCCGCCGGCGCACAACCACAGGCGCTGCAACTGCAACTGACTGCAGTCGCCCAGGCGGTGCAGCGGTCAGGCGCCGACACGGTGGTGCTGGGCTGCACCCACTACCCACTGGTGGGCGATGCGCTGCAGCGGTTGCTGGGCCCGGACATCACGCTGGTGGACACCGCCGATGCGATCGCTCGGCGGGTGGCCAGCCTGGTGGGCGAGGCGCCAGCCACCGGCCGCGCACCCGCCCTGCGGCTGTTCAGCACCGCCAACCCGCCGGGCCTGACCCAGGCCGCCCGCCGATGGGTGCAGACCGATGCCGTCGCCAGACACCTGGCACTGCCCGACGACGCCACCGCCACGCCCCTGCCCTAGACTGCAGCTTGCACCTGGGCGCGGGTGACGGAACAGGTAGACGTAGCGGGCTTAAAACCCGCAGCCGCAAGGCGTACGGGTTCGATTCCCGTCCCGCGTACCACCCCCATCGGCCGGCGTCTGTCGTGCCGATGGGGCCGTTGGTCACGCCTGGCGGCACACCGGTCGCACGGGGTGACGGCCGCCTGCGCCGCCGCTACGCTGCACCCCCATGCACCGCGCTGACACGCCACACTTGGCCCATCCGCTTGACCAGCCGTTGCCGGCCGAGCTGACCGGCCGGCACCACAACTGGTTCACCCGCTACCGCACCTACCCGGTGTTCAGCCGACCCTGGGTGCTGGGGCGCTGGCGGCTGTGGGGGCCGAGCTGGGCGCTGGCCATGCTGTTCCCGGCCGGGGGCGTGGCCATGGCGCCGCCGCACGAGCAGGCCTGGTCGATGCCGGTCGTGCCGATGCTGCAGACCCTGCTGCCGATGGCGGCCCTGCCCTGGCTGGGCCTGTGGGTGCGCCGCCAGGGCTGGCCACCGGCGCGGGAGTGGCGCGCGCTGGTCACCGCGTTCGTGGTGGTGCTGGCGCTGATGGCCGCTGCCCAGCGCCTGGGTGCCACCGAGCCGCTGAAGCAATGGCTGGCCGAGCAGACCGGCATGGTCGGCGCCGACGGCAAACGCCGCAAGGTGCTGATGTCGGTCGGCGTCAGCATCAAGGCCGAGACCCCTGCGTCAGGGCCCGCAACCGCCGCGTCAGCGCCCCGCGACGAGCGCCCCACAACAGACACCACCGACTGGAGCCAGACCGCCGTCTGGACCGTGCTGATGGCCTGGCTGGGCGGCGCCAGCGCGCTGTGGGGCTGGCGGCGTGAGCAGGCCGGCCTGGCCAGCCTGCAGCGCGAGCAGGCGCTGCGCCAGGCCCAGGCCGCCCGGCGCGAGGCCGAGCTGCAGCTGTCGGTGCTGGCCGCGCAGGTGGAGCCGCACTTCCTGTTCAACACCCTGGCCGGCGTGCGCAGCGCCATCACCACCGACCCCGGCCGCGCCAGCGTGATGGTCGACCGGCTGGTGGACTACCTGCGCGCCAGCATCCCAAGGCTGCGCAGCGACGGCAGCGCCCAGGCCACCCTGGGCGGCCAGCTGGAGATGGTGCGCGCCTACCTGGGCTTGATGGCTGCCCGCATGCCGCGGCTGCAGTTCAGCGTGGACGCGCCGGCCGACCTGCTGGCCGCGCCCTGCCCGCCGTGGATGCTGATCTCGCTGGTGGAGAACGCCGTCAAGCATGGTGTCGAGCCCAAGATCGGCCCGGCCCACATCCAGGTCAGCGCCCGGCGCACCGCGGCAGGCGACCTGGCCATCACCGTGGCCGACGACGGCGTCGGGTTCGGCGGCGCCGGCAGCACCACCACCAACGGCACCACCAGCGGCACCACCAGCGGCACCGGCCTGGGCCTGTCCAACATCCGCACCCGGCTGCAGCAGATGTTTGCCGGCCGCGGCGGCCTCACGCTGGCCGCCCGCACCGGCGGCGGCGTGGCCGCCACCATCACCCTGCACACCGACCCCACGGAGCGCGCATGACCTCACCCGTGTCCGCCTTGATCGCCGATGACGAAGACCTGCCGCGCGCGGAACTGCGCCGCATGCTGGCCCAGGCCTGGCCCGGGCTGCAGATCGTGGCCGAGTGCGAGCACGGCCCGGCCGCGGTGGAGGCCATCGACGCGCTGCAACCGGACGTCGCCTTCCTCGACATCCGCATGCCGGGCCTCAGCGGCCTGGACGTGGCGCGCGCGGCCAGCGGCCGCTGCCACACCGTGTTCACCACCGCCTACGACAGCCATGCGGTGGCCGCCTTCGATGCCGGCGCGGTCGACTACCTGCTCAAGCCCATCGCCGCCGACCGGCTGGCCCAGGCCGTGGCCCGGCTGCAGCAGCGCCTGGCACAGCAGCAGCCCGCCGCCGACCTGGACGCGCTGGTCAGCCGCCTGGCCGGCCGGCTGGGCGCCACGCCCGGCGCGGTGCGCACCACCAACGCCCCGCCGCTGCGCTGGGTGAGCGCCAGCGTCGGCGAGACCATCAAACTGTTCGCCATCGACGAGATCCTGTTCTTCCAGAGCGACGAGAAGTACACCCGCGTGGTGACGGCCGCCGACGAGGCCCATGTGCGCAAGCCGCTGAAAGAACTGGCCGAAGGGCTGGATGCCGAGGTGTTCTGGCAGGTGCACCGCGGCGTGATCGTGCGCGCCGCCGCCATTGCCCGTGCGCAGCGCGACGACATGGGCCGCATCACCCTGCACCTGCGCCAGCATGCCGACACGCTGGCCGTGAGCCAGGCCTACGCGTGGCGTTTCAAGCCCATGTGACGCGGCGCGCATGCGCCTGCATGCCATGTCGGTGCGTCACTTGCGGTAATGCTCCAGCGACGGCGGCGGGGTGTAGCCCAGCTCGCGGGCGCGGGCCTCCCAGCGGGCGGCGGGCTGGGGCTGGTCGAGCCGGCGGTAGTGCAGGGCCAGCTCGTAGCTGGCGATGCCATTGCCCAGTTCGGCGGCGTACTGCATCCAGCCTTCATAGCGGGACAGCGGCGGGCCGTTGCGGGCGGTGGTGGCCCACTGGCGGCCGACCCGGGCGGCGGCGTCCTTGTCGCCACGGGCAGCGCGCTGCAGGTCGCTGTTGTAGGCCTCGCCACGTTCGGGTGCGGGGTCGAACGACCGGCGGTACAGCCGCACGTCGTTGCTGCGCAGGATGCCGGCGGCCTCGCGGGCGCCTTCGGCCGCCACTTCGGCCGTACCGGCGCGCGCACTGCCCGGCCAACGCTGGCGGAAGGTTTCTGCCTGGCGCAGTAGCTCCGGCGGCCACAGTGTGGCCTGAAGTGCGTTGAAGTCGGCGTCTTCCGCGGCGCGGGCCAGCGCGGCGCGGGCCTGCTCCTCGGCGCTGGCCCGGGCACGCGCCACCGCCAGCTGGCGGGCCGACGCCACCGGCATGACCACACTGGTGTTGTCGGCGATGAACGGGAACTGCGCGAACCGCCGGATCACCGACAGCGGGTGGCCCAGCATGCGGCGCTGCACGTCCAGTTTGACCAGGCGGAACAAGTCCGGGAACGACAGCTCGTCCGACGCGCCCTGCAGCTGCTGCACCAGCGCGCCGGTGTAGAAGGTGGTGTCGGTCTCGCGCTTGGGTGCGATGGCCGGCTTGCCCGCGCCTGTGGAAAACGCGATCAGGCAGCCCGGTGGCGCCTCCACCTGGTTGAAGCCGTCCACGCCACGGGCACTGGGCTTCAGGTCGGTGCGACAGGCGTCGATCACCAGCACCGTCAGGCCGGCCGGCCGGCGCGGCAGGCGGGCCAGCAGGTCGCGGTGGAGTGACAGGCTGCCGCGCAGCAAGGCATCGGCCGCCGCATCGGGCCGCACGCCGGCGCCCACCAGCAGGTTGTCGGCGTCCATCTGCAGGCCATGGCCGCTGAAGTAGAAGAACAGCGTGGCGTCGGCCGGCGCGGCCTGGGCGCTGGCGATGAAGCGCTCGATCGCGCTGCGCGCCGCGCCGGGCTCGGCGTCCAGCACCGTCTGGGTGTTGAAGCCGCGCCGCGCCAGCGCTGCCTGCACCTCTTGCGCATTGGTGTGGATCGACGGCAGGTCGAACGGCTCGGGGTACTGGCGGTTGCCGATCACCAGGGCCAGACGCGCCGGATCGGGCGCCGGAGCCTCATCGGCCCGGATGGGCAGCGGGCCGGCCAGGGCAGCGCCCAGGCCCAGCTGCAGCACGCGGCGGCGCTGGGTGCCGGCCGGCGAGGTCACGGCGCGCCCCCGCAGCCCAGCACATTGCCCACCATGCTGCAGCTCGACGGCAGCTTCAGCCCCTGCGACCCCTGCGTGGCCGGGCGGCCCGGGCCCACCTCAGCAATCACGCCGGCGCGCAAGCGGATGGCCACGTTCTCGGTGCGCACCGTCTCGTCGAAGCGCTCGCGCCGAGCGGTCTCGGACACCGACGCCACCGCCGACAGCGAGCCGGCCAACTGCGGCGTGGCCGGCAGCACGTTGTTGTAGAACAGCGGCACCTCGGCCACGTCACCCGCGCCGTCCTGGAAGAAGCTGTAGGCCTGCTGGCCCACCTTGGGGCCGGCCAGGAACACCGCCATGCCCCCACCCGCCGCCCGCTTGGGCAGCAGCTGCACATAGCCGGCGTTCAGGCCTTCGGTGCGGGCGCCGGTGGCCAGTCCGCCCACGCTGACTTGCAGCGGCCGGTCGGCCGAGCCCAGGCTGGACGGCGTGGCCAGGGCCTCGGGCAGCAGAGTGATCTGCAGGCCGGGCGTGGACCGTTGCTGGCCGAAGCTGGCGTCGTTGTACCAAAGCCGGGCGGCCAGCGGGCTGGTGGCGTCGGTGCCCAGCTGGCCGGCGGTCAAGCGCAGCACGTCAGCCTCGACCCCGCCGCCACCCACCTGCAGCACCTGGCCCGCCAGCCGGATCACCGACTGCCCGGCCTGGCGCCCGGCCAGCAGGTCGACCGCATTCCAGGCGGTGTTGAAGCTGGCGCCGCTGAGCGCCGACACCGCACCGTCGAACCGGTTGCTGATCTGGTCGAGCCGGATGGATGCGCCGGACGTGGCCTGCAACTGCAGACTGGCACCCGCGCTGGTGCGCACCTGGCTGTGCGGGTTCTGCCACAGCACATCGTCGGCCAGGGCCAGTTCGCGGCCACGCAGCGGGTCGACCGCAGGCACCTCGCCAGCCACAGGCACCGGCACCTGGTAGACCGGCGCGGCATGGGCCCGCAGCGTCAGGCCGCCGGCCAGCACCGACAGCTGGCCATCGATGCGCGCATCGCCCGTGGCGGCGCCACCGGCGGCCACCGCTGTGCCGATCTGCAGTTGGCCGGCGTCGATCTGGCTGATGGCTGCAGGCGCTGCTCCGCCGCCATCGGCCAGGCCGCGCAGCGTCACCTGGCCCAGCATCAGGTTGTTCCAGGCGGCGCCAGCAACGCCGCCAGCCCGGCCCGCACCCAGCAGCAGTTGGCCCGCGTCGACCGACAGGGGCTGCGCGCCCCACTGGTTGCCGGCATGCAGGGCCTCGATGCGCGCCAGCGGCGCCGACAAGGTGACCGGGGCCGTGGCGGTGACGGTGACCGGCCCGCCGTAGAGCTGGTGGCCGGTGCTGGCCAGGCTGCCGCCCAGGCTGACTGCGCCGGCGGCTGTCAGCGCGCCCAGCCGGTCGTCCCCCCCGGTGGCGAAGCTGGCCGCGCCGGCCAGGCGCAGGTGGGTGTCGTCGGGCAGGCGGTCGGCCGCGTCGGTGCGCAGGCTGCCGGCGCTGATGATGGTGTCGCCGGTGTAAGTGAGGCCGGGGCTGGTGATCGTCAGGCTGCCGCTGCCGGCCTGCTGCAGGCTGCCGCTGCCACGGATGTCCTGGGTGATCTGCACCGCGTCGCTGCGCTCGAAGCGCAGCAGGCCCTGGTTGGCCACCGCCCCACGGCCCAGGCTGCCGCTGCTGCCGCCGTCGCCCAGCTGCAGCGTGCCGGCCTCGATGCGGGTGTCGCCATGGGCCTGGTCAGTGCGCAGCAGCCAAGTGCCGGCGCCCTGCTTGGCCAGCGTGCCGTCGCCGCTGAAGCGGCCGCTGAAGGTGGCGTCGGCACCGTCGGCGCCCGCGGCCAGGGTGAAGCGGCCCAGCTGCACCTGGGCTGGCGCGGCGCCCGTGGCGCCCAGGTCGGTCAACCGGGCCAGCACCTGGTCACCTCCCAGCTGCAGCGTGGTGCCGGCCGCCAGGGCCACCTGGGTGTCGGCCTGGATGCGCTGCGCGTCACCGGTGGCCAGGCCGCCGGCCTGCACCTGCACGCTGGGCGTGGTGAGCAGGCCGCTGGCGGCCACGCTGAGCAGGCCCCCGGCGACCGTGGTGCCGCCGCTGGCCAGCACCGGCGCGGCCAGCGTGGTGCTGCCAGTGCTGCGCAGCGTGGCCACCACCAGCGGGCTGAACACGTTGGCGCCGTCGAGCAGCGCCGCACCGTCAACCACCAGCTGCGGCGGGGCGGTGGCGGGGCTGTCGGCCAGCGCCCGTTGCTGGCCCGACGCCGCGGCAGGCGCGGCCGGGGCCGGGGCCGTCCCCAGGGTGCCGGCCAGGTCCAGGCTGGCCAGGCGCTGGTCAGCGCCCAGCAGCAAGGTGGCGTCGCGCTGCACCACCAGGCGACTGTCGGCCGACAGGGCCGGGCCGCTGCCAGTGGCCAGCGTGCCGGCCTGCAGGGTCAGCGACGGCGTGGCCAGGCTGCCGCCCGCACCCAGGGTGAGAATGCCGTCGGCCAGCATGGCGCTGCTGCGCGCCACCACCGGCGCCTGCAGCAGATTGCTGCCGGTGCTGCGCAGCGTGTCGGCCTGCAGGCTGGCCAGCACGCTGGCACCCTGCAGCACGGTGCCCTGCGCCACCGCCAAGCTGCCGGGCCCGGACAGGCTGCCCGCCAGGGTGAGCGTGGCCACCTGTTCGGCGCCCGCCAGGCGCAGATGGCCGTTGTCGGCCACCACCGCCGGCAGGCCGCCCAGCTGGCCGACGCCCTGGGTGACCAGCGTGGCGCCGCCCTGCAGCGCCAGGCGGGTGGTCTGCAAGCTGCCGCCGTCGCCCAGTGTCAGGATGCCGTCTGCCACGGTGCTGCTGCCGGCCTGCACGGCGGCGTTGATCTGGCTGCTGCCCTCGCTGCGCAACGTGGCCGTGGCCACCGTGGTGTCGACCACGGCGCTGCGCAGGTCGACGCTGGTGCTGGCCGTCAGGCCGCCGGGGCCCGACAGCCGGCCCGCCAGGTCGAGCGTCTGCACCGTCACCGGCGCCATCAGCCGCAGCGCCGCGCCGGGCGCCACCACCACGGCCGCTTCGGTCGACAAGGTGTTGCCGCCCAGGCTGACCAGCAGGCCGGCGTCCACCGTCACCTGGTTGCGGCCCACGCCACCGCCGGCCAGCTGCAACGTGCCGCAGCCCTGCTTCAGCAGCTGGCCGCCGCTGCCGGTGAAGGCACCGCTGTACAGCGCCCGGCCGTCGTCGGCCGCGGTGTCCAGCCGCAGGGTGAAGGCACCCAGGTCGACCAGCGCCGTGGCATCGGCCGCGGCGCCGCCAGGGTTGGGCGCGTCGCCCAGCGCAGCCAGGGTCTGGTGGCCGCCCAGCACCAGGCTGGCGCCATTGGCCAGCTGCACAGCCCCGGCCTGCGGCAGGCGTTGTGCGGCGCTGGTGGCCAGAGTGCCCGCCAGCACGCGGGTGGCGCCGGTGTGGCTGGACGCACCGCCCAGCACCAGGCTGCCGGTGCCGGTCTTGTCGATGCCGCCGGCCGGCAGGCCTGCCGCGTCGGCCAGCACGCCGTCGTAGACCACGCTGGCACCGGCGGCCACATCCAGCACACCGCCTTGCCCGCCCAGCGCCGTGCCCCGGGTCGGCGCCAGCGTGATGCTGCCGCCGACCTGCAGCGTGCCGCCGTCCAGCAGCAGGTGGCCGGGGGTGGCGGTGGCGGGCGCGGCGCCGAGCTGGTCATCGCGCTGGATGGCCAGCGTGCCGGCCAGCAACCGGGTGGCGCCAGCGTGGGTGTTGGCCGCCGCGCCGTCCAGCAGCAGGCGGCCGCCACCCGCCTTGGTGAAGCCGCCCTCGGGCGGGCTGGCGGTGCTGCCGGCCAGCACGCCGGCCACCCCGCCCGCCACCACGCCGGCATAGGCCAGCTGCTGGCCGGCGGCCACGTCCAGCGTGCCACCGGCCGCACCCAGTTGCAGGCCGCGGTTGGTGTCCAGTCGGAAGCTGCCTTCGGCCAGCAGGGTGCCGCCGTCCAGCACCAGGTGGCCGGGCGTGCGCGCCGCGGGCGCGGCACCCAGTTGCCCGTCGGCCGACAACGCCAGCGTGCCCGCCAGCACCTGGGTGGCGCCGGTGTGGCTGCTGGGCGCCGTGCCCTGCAGGCGCAGCAGGCCGCCGCCCGACTTGACGAACGCGCCGCCGCTGGCGCCTGCCGCGTCGGCCACCGTGCCGGCCAGCCCCACCACCCGGCCGGTGGCCACCTCCAGCGTGGCGCCAGCGGGGCCCAGGGCCAGGCCGCGCTGGGCGGCCAGCACGGTGTCGCCGTCGATCTGCAGGGTGGCGCCATCGATCAGCAACTGGTCGGCCCTGGCGACCGCGGGCGCTGCACCGAATTGGCCGTCGCG
>JBBAPL010000182.1:8431-9786 GCA_040400895.1 Aquabacterium sp. | reverse complement strand
GCGCCACCGGCTGGCCATGGATGGGCCAGGCAAATGCCATCGCGAAGAACGGCTGCAGCAGTTGCACCTGGCTGACGCGCACCGCATCGCCCTGGGCCAGCGCCCGGTACCAGGCAAAGAAGGCGATCCACATCGAGAACAGGCTGACATAGGCAAAGCCCAGCCAGGCCGACCAGGGGACGCTGGCCAGCGGCGGCTGGGCCGGCCACTGCAGCAGGGCCCCGGGCAGGGTGACCGGCAGGGCCGCCAGCGTCACCCAGCAGATGGTGCGCTCCGCCCCCAAGGCCGGCGTGACCCGCGCACCGGCCACATAGCCCACCGATGCGGCCAGGACGCCGAACGCCAGCCAGACATCAGCCGATGACGGCTGCCAGCCCAGGCCGACCTGCTGGGCCCGCCACAGGCTGAAGGCCACCACCAGCGCGCAGCCGGCCAGTGCGCAGACCCAGAAGCCGCGCGCCACCCGCTGACGCAGCACCAGCGCGGCCACGGCCGAGGTGGCCAGTGGCGCCAACGCGGTGATCACCGCGGCATGCTGGCTGGTCTCGGTGCGCAGGGCCCAGGCCAGGGTCAGCGGGTAGGCCAGGGCATTGCCGGCGGCAGCCACCGCCAGCAGACGCCACTGCGCTGCGCTGGGCCATGCCGCGTGCACGCGCCACAGCCACAGCACCGACAACCCGGCCGCCACCACCGCCCGGGCGCAGGTGACGAACAGCGGCGAGAAGTGCGGCGCCGCGGCGGTGCCGGTGGCCAGCTGGGTCATCGGCAGGGTCATGCCGAATATCGCCATCGCGGCCACGCCCAGCCACAGGGCGCGGCTGGCCGGGGTCATGGCGGTGCGTGGGCGCTGGCAGCCCGCACGCGTGCCACCGCCGCAGGCAGGTCGGCCCAGGGCGGTTGCTGCGGCGCGAAGCGCTGGCGCATCCAGGCTGCCAACTCCAGCAGTTGCCGGTCGTCCAGCGCCTGGCCGAAGGCGGGCATGTGGCCGATGGCCGGGAAGGCCGGGCGCTGCAGACCTTCCACGATGGTGCGCAGCAGGTTGTCGGGCCGGGTGCTGTGCAGGTTGGCGTTGAGTGCCAGCGGCTGGTTCAGGCCCAGCACCGGCGGTCCGTCGCCGTCATGGTGGCAGGCGCCGCAGGCGGTGGTGAACAGCCGCTGCGCCGGGCCGGGCAGCAGCGCGGGCTGGGCTGCGGCCTGCGCCACCAGGGCCTGGGCATCGACCGCCGGCCTGGGCGGCTGCAGCGCCACCAGGTAATGCGCCATGGCCCGCACATCGGTCTCATTCGCCTGGGCGAGCGCCTGCACCACCGGCGCCATCGAGCCACCGGCGATGCCGTGGTCGGCGTGGTGGCCGC
>JBBAPL010000182.1:0-8421 GCA_040400895.1 Aquabacterium sp. | reverse complement strand
CGCTGCGCAGGTACTGCGCCATGGCGTCTTCCGTCCAGGGCACGGGGCTGCGGTTCAGCGCACCCAGCGGCGGCGCCTCCCAGCCGTCGACCAGGGCGCCGCCCAGGTAGGCGCTGCGGGCCAGTTCACCGCCACGGGCGTCACGCGGGGTGTGGCAGGCGGTGCAGTGGCCCAGGCCGTTGACCAAGGCAGCGCCACGGTTCCACAGCGGTGACTGCTCGGCCACCGGCGCCACCGGGCCGCTCTGGTGGTACAGCGCGTTCCACAGGCCCATCAGCGGCCGGATGTTGTAAGGGAAGGCCAGCGCCGTGGCCGGCACCGGGCTGGCCACCGCCGGCTGGGCCATCAGGTGGGCGTAGATGGCCTGCAGGTCGTCGTCGCTGGCCTGGGTGAATGCGGTGTAAGGGAAAGCGGGGTAGAGGTGGTGGCCGTCGCGCGAGATGCCTTCGCGCATGGCCCGCTGGAAGGCGGAGAAGCTCCAGGCGCCGATGCCGGTGGTGGCATCGGGCGTGAGGTTGGTGCTGTAGACGGTGCCGAAGGGCGTGGCCATCGGCCGGCCGCCGGCGTTGGGCTGGCCGCCGTCAGCGGTGTGGCAGGCCACGCAGTTGCCGACTGCCGCCAGCTGGCGGCCACGTTCCAGCACCTGCGGGCTGTAGAGCCCAGCGTTGCTGGCCTGCACCGGGGCGATGGCCGGCCGGGCGCCCAGCAGGGCTGCGCCCAGGCCCAGCAGGCCGGTCGCCAAGGCGCCGGCGATGGCCCACACCGGCTTGCGGCGGCGTTGCGGGTCGGCCACCGGCGGCGGCGGTGGTGGCTGCGGCACCACCGCCGGTGGCGGCGCCGGCAAGGGGTTGAGCGCTGCGCGCACCACCTCGGGCGTGAACGGCGGCTGGCGGAAGCGCACGCCGGTGGCGTCGAAGATGGCGTTGGCGATGGCCGCCGTGCCCGGCACCGACGCCGATTCGCCCACGCCCAGCGGCGCCTCGCCGGGGCGCGGCATCAGCAGCACCTCGACCACCGGCACCTCGCGGAAGCTGAGGATCGGGTAGCTGCCCCATTCACGGCTGGCCACGGTGCCGGTGTCGGCATCCACCCGCACCCGCTCCTTCAGCGCCCGGCTGGTGGTCTGCAGCACGTTGCCGTGCACCTGCTGCTCCACGCCCTTCGGGTTGACCATCAGGCCGGCGTCGTGGCCCACCACCACCCGGCTGACATGCACCTCGCCGGTGACCTTGTGGACCTGCACGTCGGCCACCCAGGCCGCCCAGGCGGCGCCGAAGCCGGGGAACTTGCTGTGCACATAACGCGCATAGGCGACGCCCTGCCCCTGCAGCCAGTCGCCATCGGCCGGCTGCTGCTGCGGCACGGTGTGCGGCAGCCAGCCGGCCTTGTCGGCGGTGGTGCGCAGCAGCTCGGCGGCGCGGGCATCGGGCAGGTGGCGCAGGCGGTAGGCCACCGGGTCGACACCGGCGGCGGTGGCCAGCTCGTCGATGTAGCTCTCGTGGGCGAAGCTGTTGGGCAGCGCGGAAACACCGCGCAGCCAGCTGGCGCGCAGGATCGGCGCCATGTCGTGCACGGTGATGCGCTGGTCGGCATAGGCATAGGGCGGCACCGACGTGCGGTCGCCCATCTCGAAGGCCTGGGCCACCGCCGGCACCGTGCCGGTCAGCAGCAGGGCCAGCGTGGGCGCGCCGTTGCTGGGGTAGCTGGTGGCGAAGTCGTAGCCGAGCGGCGAGCCGTCTGCGCCCAGGCCGCCACGCACCGTCATCAGCTGGGCGGCGCCCTTGGGCTCCCACAGGTGCTCTTGCTCGCGGGTCAGCTGCACCCGCACCGGCGCGCCCACGGCACGCGCCAGCAGCAGCGCATCGGCCGCCACGTCGTCGGCGCCGTTGCGGCCGTAGCAGCCGGAAGCTTCCAGCCGCACGATGTCGATGGCGGTGGCCGGCAGGCCGGTCAGCTTGGCCAGATCGGCGCGCAGCACATGCGGGTTCTGGGTGCCAGCCCAGACGGTGGCGGTGGGGGTGGGGCCAGGGTGGGCGCCATCACCATGCCACTCGGCCACCGCGCAGCTGGGGCCGATGGACGCGTGCAGCTGGTAGGGCCAGACGTACTGGCGCTCGAAGCGCTGCGCCGCGCCAGCCACCGCCGCCTCCACGTCGCCCTGCTGCGCCACCACCCGGGGGGTGGACGGATTGGCGCTGATGGCCGCCGCCAGGTCGTCCAGCGGCTGCGACCGGGGCGTTTGCGGCTTCCACTGCACCTGCAGCGCGTGCATCGCGGCGTCGGCCTGGTCTTCACGCTGGGCGACGATGCCGATGAAGTCACCGTGCACCACCAGCTGGACGATGCCGGGCAGGTGGGCGATCGACGCCTCGTCCACCGCCAGCAGGCTGGTGCCGACGAACGGGCCGGCGTCCAGCCCGGCATAGGGCGGGCGCAGCACCCGGCCATGCAGCATGCCGGGGCGGCGCACGTCGTGCACATAGACCGCCTCGCCGGTGGCCTTGGCCAGCAGGTCGACCCGCGGCGCATTGGTGCCCACCACGGTGTAGTCGGCCACCGGCTTGGTGGCGGTGGCCAGGTCGAGCTGGATGTCGACATGCCGGCCAGCCAGCAGGCTGGCGGCGGGCAGCTGGCGGCCGTCTGCAGCCAACAGCAGGTCGCCATCGGTGCGCAGTTGGTCGACGGGCACACCCAGCTGTGCCGCAGCCTGGGCCAGCAGCCAGGCGCGGGCCTGCGCCGCCGCCACGCGCAGCGGCTGGGCATGCAGTTGCAGCGAGGTGCTGGCGATCGTCGGCCCCTGGTTGGGCGCGCGGCCGGTGTCGCCCAGGATGACCTGCACGGCAGCCAGCGGCAGGCCCAATTCCTCGGCCACGATCTGGCCGTAGGCCGTGCGGATGCCGGTGCCCAGGTCGACATGGCCGGCCAGCGCGGTGGCGGTCAGCCGGCCGTCGCCTTCGTCCACCAGCGCCAGCAGGATCTCAGGCCCCTCGGCCGGGTTGCCAGGCACGGCGGGCGGCTGGCCCTTGGCGGGCGGTGGCGGCACGGGCGGGTCACGCAGCACCAGCAGCACGCCGGTGGCGGCGCGGAAGTCGGCGCGCAGGCGCCAGTCGGCAGCGCGGAAGGTCATGCCGGGCCGTTGCTTTCAGCCGCCAACCCGGCCACTGACCCGGCCAGCAACACGGCCGCGCGCTGCACCGCCGCCAGGATCTCGATGTGCGTGCCGCAGCGGCACAGGTGGTGCTGCAAGGCTGTGCGGGCCTGGGCATCGGTCGGCTGGGGGTGGCGCTGCAGCAAGGCCACGGTGGCGATCAGCATGCCGTTGAGGCAGTAGCCGCACTGGGCCGCCTGGGTGTCGATGAAGGCTTGCTGCACGGGGTGCAGCGCGCCGGCCTGGCCCAGGCCCTCCAGCGTGGTGACGGCGCGCCCGGCCACGCCATCCAGCGGGATGCAGCACGACCTGGCCGCCACGCCGTCGATCAGCACCGCGCAGGCGCCGCACTCCCCCAGGCCGCAGCCGTACTTGGGGCCGTTCAGGCCCAGGTCGTTGCGCAGCACCTGCAGCAGCGGAACGCGGCCGTCCACCGCCATGGCGTGGGTGCGGCCGTTGACCTGCAAGTGCACCGGCGGGGCCATGGCGGCAGTGCCTCGGCCGCTCACATCGACAGGTACGCCCGGCGCACCTCGTCGTCGGCCGCCAGCGCAGCCATGGTGGAAGTGTGGCGGATCTGGCCCTTCTCCAGCACGTAGGCGCGGTCGCTGACCAGTTCGGCAAAGTGCATGTTCTGCTCGCACAGCAGGATGCTGACCCCCTGCGCCTTCAACGCGATGATCATCTGCGCCATCTGCTCGACGATCAGCGGCGCCACGCCTTCGCTGGGCTCGTCCAGCAGCACCAGGAAGGGGTTGCCCATCAGCGTGCGGGCCACGGTCAGCATCTGCTGCTCGCCACCGCTCATGCGGCCGCCCGGGCGGTGGGGCATCTCGCCCAGGTTGGGGAACAGCTGGAACAGCGCCTCGGGCGCCCAGGTGGGCGCGGCCGTGCCGTCGGGCCACTGGCGCGGCGGCTGGCGGCCGACGTCCAGGTTTTCCAGTACCGTCAGGTCATGGAAGATGCGGCGGTCTTCGGGCACATAGCCCAGGCCGGCGCGGGCGATGGCGTGCGGCTCGGCGCGGGCGATGTCGCGGCCCATGAACTGCACCGCGCCGCTGCGCCGCGCCAGCATGCCCATGATGGCCTTCAGCGTGGTGCTCTTGCCCGCGCCGTTGCGGCCCATCAGCGCCACCACCTCGCCGCGCCGCACCTCCAGCCCCACGCCGAACAGGATCTGCGCGGCGCCGTACCAGGCGTTCAGGCCGTCGACCTTCAACAAGGCCTCGTTCATGCCATGACTCCTGCTGACCAGCGCTGGGTGGTGTGCAGCGCGCCAGGCCAAAGCAAGTAGACGCCGTGGAACCGGCTTTGCCGGGCCACTGGCGGCGCCCCCCTGGGGGGGAGACGCCGAAGGCGCATCGGGTGGGGGATGATCATTTCTTCTCGAAGGTCTTGCCGGTGCCGAAGTACACCGCCTGCACCTGCGGGTTGTCGCGGATGGCGGCCGGCGTGCCTTCGGCGATCAGCCGGCCGCGGGCCAGCACGATCAGCCGGTCGGCGTAGGCGAACACCACGTCCATGCTGTGCTCGGTGAACAGCACCGCCAGGCCGCGCTGCAGCACCAGTTGCTTGGTCAGGGCCATCAGCTCGTTGCGCTCCTTCGGGGCCATGCCGGCGGTGGGCTCGTCCATCAGCAGCAGCTTCGGCTTGTTGGCCAGGGCGATGGCGAGCTCGACCCGCTTCACGTCGCCGTAGGCCAGCACGCTGCAGGGGCGGTCAGCCTGCGCGGCCATGCCCACCTGGCGCAGCAGGTCCAGCGCCTCGTCGGCCTTGTGGTCGGCCGCACGCCGCCACAGGTTGAACAGCCGGGCGTCGGCCGAGATCAGCGCCATCTGCACGTTCTCCAGCACCGTCAGCGACGCAAAGGTCTCGGCGATCTGGAAGGTGCGGCCCACGCCCTGCTTCCAGATCTGGCGCGGCTTCAGGCCCACCAGTTCCTGCCCGGCCAGGGTGATGCTGCCGCTGTCGGCCGGCAGTTGGCCGTTGACCATGTTGAAGGTGGTGCTCTTGCCGGCGCCGTTGGGGCCGATCAGCGCCAGCAGCTCACCGGGGGCCACGCTGAAGCTGACGTCGTCAACCGCCACGTTGCCGCCGAAACGCTTGCCCAGGTTGGTGACTTGGAGAAGCGCCATCACACAGCCTTCTTGCGGTCGAACAATTGCCCGATGAACCCGGCGATGCCCTGCGGGAAGGCCAGCACCAGCAGCAGCACGATGCCGCCCAGCAGCGCGCGCCAGTAGTCGGTGCTGCGCGCCACGGTGTCCTGCAGCCAGGTGAAGGTGACAGCACCCACCACCGGGCCGGTCAGCGTCTGCACGCCGCCCAGCAACACCATCACCAGGCCGTCCACGCTCTTGCCCACGGCCATGCTGTCGGGCGAGATGCTGCCCTTGCTGAAGGCATACAGGCTGCCGGCCAGGCCCGCAGCCACCGCCGCCAGCACGAAGGCCAGCCACTGCACCGCCTTGATGTCGATGCCGATGGCGTCGGCGCGCAGCGGCGAATCGCGCCCGGCGCGCATGGCCAGGCCGAAGGGCGAGAACAGCACCCGCCGCAACGCCAGCACACCGCCGGCCACCAGCACCAGGGTGGCGAAGTAGTAGGCCGTCTTGTCGCCCAGCCAGGCGGCCGGCCACACGCCGGTGATGCCGTTGCTGCCGCCGGTGAAGTCGTCCCACTGGAAGGTGATGGACCAGACGATCTGCGCAAACGCCAGCGTCAGCATGGCCAGGTACACGCCCGACAGCCGCACGCAGAACCAGCCGAACACCACCGCGCCCAGGCCCGCGACCAGCGGCGCGCCCAGCAGGGCGGCCTCCATCGGCCAGCCGGCCTTCAGCATCAGCAGCGCCCCCGCATAGGCGCCCAGGCCGAAATAGGCGGCATGGCCGAAGCTGTGCATGCCCGCCGGGCCCATGATGAAGTGCAGGCTGGCGGCGAACAGCGCCGCCGTCAGCAGGTCGATGGCCAGCACGGTGACGTAGGGGCTGCCGGCAGTGGCCATCGGCAGCGCCAGCAAGCCGATGGCGAGTGCGGCAGCGGCCATCAACAGGGGTTTGCCGGCAGCGCGCAGCGGCGGCTCGACCGACGTGGTGTTGCGCGTGGCCGCCTGCGGCTTGCCCATCAGGCCCCAGGGGCGCCACACCAGCACCACCGCCATCACCAGGAATTCGGCCACCAGGGTGAGCTTGCTGAAGTTGAAGTCGATGCCGAAGACGCTGACATTGCCGATGCCCACGCACAGCGCCTTGATCTCGGCGATCAGCAGCGCAGCCACATAGGCGCCGGGGATCGAACCCATGCCGCCGACCACCACCACCACGAAGGCATCGCCGATGGTCAGCAGGTCGAGGTTGAGCGACGCGGGTTCACGCGGCAGTTGCAGCGCGCCGCCCAGGCCGGCCAGCATCGCGCCCAGCGCAAACACGCTGGTGAACAGCCAGGCCTGGTTGACACCCAACGCACCGACCATCTCGCGGTCTTGCGTGGCGGCGCGCACCAGCGTGCCCCAGCGGGTGCGGGTGAGCAGCAGCCACAGCCCGCCCAGCACCGCCGGGCCGACGACGATCAGGAACAGGTCGTACGTGGGAAAGCGCCGCCCCAGGATGTCGACCGAACCCTGCAGGCCGGGCGCGCGCGGGCCCAGCAGGTCTTCGGCACCCCACAGCCACAGCGCCGCGTCCTTGATCACCAGCACCAGCGCGAAGGTGGCCAGCAGCTGGAAGAGCTCAGGCGCGCGGTAGATGCGCCGCAGCAGCAGCACTTCCACTGCCGCGCCGATGGCGCCCACCGCCAGCGCCGACAGCACCAGCGCCGGCCAGAACCCCAGCCCCGCGCCGAGTTTTTCCACCAGCGTGTACGCGACGTACACGCCCAGCATGAAAAACGAGCCATGCGCGAAGTTGACGATGCGCGTGACGCCGAAGATCAGCGACAGGCCCGCTGCCACCAGGAACAGCGACGATGCACCGGCCAGCCCGTTGAGCAGCTGGACGATGAAGGCGGAGAACGTCATCGATCAGTCGGCGGGGCGCAGCTTCTTCACTTCAGCATCGGTCGGCTGAAACTTGGTGCCGTCGAAGTAGGTGTAATCCACCATCGTGCCGCGGCCCTTGTCGTTCTTGGTCTTGCCGACGAAGGCGCCCATGGTGCTCTGGTTGTCCTGCGGGCGGTAAGTGGCCTTGCCAAAGGGCGTCATCACCTCCAGGCCCTTGAAGGCGGTGATCAGCTTCTCGGTGTCGGTGCTCTTGGCCTTGGTGATGCCGGCGGCCAGGCTCTTGATGGCCGAGTAGCCCACCACCGAGCCCAGGCGCGGGTAGTCGTTGAACTTGCGGTGGTAGGCCAGGTAGAAGGCCTTGTGCTCGGGCGTCTGGATGCCATACCAGGGGTAGCCGGTGACGATCCAGCCGTTGGGCGTCTCGTCCTTCAGCGGGTCGAGGTACTCCGGTTCGCCGGTCAGCATGCTGACCACCTCGCGGCCCTGGAACAGGCCGCGGGTGTTGCCCTCGCGCACGAACTTGGCCAAGTCGGCGCCGAACAACACGTTCATGATGGCGTCAGGCTTGGCATCGGCCAGGGCCTGCACCACGCTGCCGGCGTCCAGCTTGCCCAGCGGTGGCGCCTGCTCGGCGACGAATTCCACATCCGGCTGGGCCGCCTTCAGCAGTTGCTTGAAGGTGGCGGCTGCGCTCTGGCCGTACTCGTAGTTGGGGTAGACGATGGCCCAGCGCTTCTTCTTCAGCTTGGCCGCCTCGGGCACCAGCATGGCCGACTGCATGTAGGTGCTGGGGCGCAGCCGGTAGGTGTAGCGGTTGCCGCTGCCCCAGACGATCTTGTCGGTCAGCGGTTCGCTGGCCAGGTAGAAGAACTTCTTCTGCTTGGCGAAATCGGTCAGCGCCAGGCCGATGTTGCTGAGGAAGGCCCCGGTCAGCACGTCGACCTTCTCGCGCGAGACCAGTTCCTCGGCGGCGCGCACCGCATCACCCGGGTTGCCGTTGTCGTCACGGGTGATCAGTTCCACCTTGCGGCCCAGCAGGCCGCCGGCGGCGTTGATCTCTTCCACCGCCAGCTCCATGCCCTTCTTGTAGGGCTCCAGGAAGGCGGGCTGCACCTTGTAGCTGTTGACCTCGCCGATCTTGATCGGCCCACCCTGCGCGTGGGCGCCGGTGGTGGCCAGCGATGTCAGCGCGGCCAGCGCTGCCAGGAAATGCTTGCGGTTCATGGTCAAGACCTCGACGTTGAAAGAGTGGGAACGACAACAACGGGTGGGA
>JBBAPL010000181.1:0-9871 GCA_040400895.1 Aquabacterium sp. | reverse complement strand
CGCCTGGGTGGTCACGTCCAGGCCCGTGGTGGGCTCGTCGGCGATCAGCAGGCTGGGCCGGCAGGCCAGGGCCAGGGCGATCATGACCCGCTGGCACATGCCGCCGCTCAGTTCGAACGGGTAGGCGCTGGTGCGCCGCTCGGGGTCGGCGATGGCCACATCCCGCAGGGCCTGCACGCTGCGCTCACGCAGGCTGCGGCCCAGGTCGGGCCCGGTGGCGGCAGCATGGCGGCGCAGCACGTCCTGCAGCTGGTCGCCCACGGTGCGGATCGGGTTCAGCGCGGTGCGCGGGCTCTGGAACACCATGCTGATTTCACGCCCGCGCAGGCCGGCCAGCGTGGCCTCGTCGGCCTGCAGCAGGTCCATGCCGCCGAACATGGCGCTGCCGGCCGTGACCTTGGCCGCCGCGTCGCTGATGCCCAGCAATGCATAGCTGAGCACGCTCTTGCCCGACCCGCTCTCGCCCACCAGGCCGACGATCTCGCCCTTGTGCAGGGTCAGGTCCACGCCTTCCAGCGCCCGCACCGTGCCGCTGCGGGTGCGGAACTCCAGGCTGAAGCCGCGCACGTCCAGCAGCGGGGGTTGCACGGCGCTCATGTGCGCTTCCTCGGATCGAAGACATCCCGCAGCGCATCCCCCAGCAAGTTGAAGGTGAACACCGCCAGCATCAGCGCTGCGCCCGGGAACAGGCTCACCCACCACTCACCGCTGACGATGAACTGCGCACCCTCGGCCACCAGGATGCCCCACTCGGCCTCGGGCGGGCGCACGCCCAGGCCGATGAAGCTCAGGCCTGCGGCGTTCAGGATGGCCCAGCCCATGTTCAGGCTGAGCTGCACCATGGCCGGCGGCAGGGCGTTCGGGAAGAGGTGGAACGCCAGGATGCGCCAGTCGCTGTTGCCTGACAGGCGTGCCGCCTCCACCCAGCCGGCGTTGCGCCGCACATTGGCCTCGGCCCGCGCCACCCGGATGTAGAACGGCAGGTTGATGATGGCCGTGGCCAGCACGATGTTGGCGATGGTGTTGCCCAGGGCCGCCACGATGCCCATGGCCAGCACGAACAGCGGGAAGGCCATGATGGTGTCGGACAGGCGGGTGACGATGCGGTCCCACCAGCCACCGAAGTAACCGGCGGCCAGCCCCAGCGGCATGCCGATGAAGAAGGAGGCAGCCACCGCCGCCAGCGCCATGCCCAGGTCGAGCCGGGTGGCCACCACCACGCGCGAGAAGATGTCGCGGCCCAGCGCGTCGGTGCCGAACCAGTGCGCCGCCGACGGTGGCTGCAGCGCCACCGTCGCATTGGTGGCCAGCGGGTCGAACGGCACCCAAGCCGGCCCCAGCAGCGCCAGCAGCACGAAGAACACGAACAGCGCCGCGGCAAGGCCGGTGACCGGGTTCTCGGACAGCACATGCCGCAGGTGGCTGCGGGTCGGGCCGGGCGCTGCCGCCGGGGCCGGGGACTGCACGGCACTCATGCTGCCACCTCCATGCGGGGATCGATCAAGCCATACAGCACATCCACCAGCAGGTTCAGCAGGACGAACAGGATGCCCATCGCCAGCACGAAGCCCTGCACCGGCGCGTAGTCGCTGGCGGTCAGCGCGTCGATGGCATAGCTGCCGGCACCGGGCCAGCCGAACACCTTCTCGACGATCACGCTGCTGCTGAGCATGAAGCCGAACACCATCCCCAGCGTGGTGACCACCGGCAGCAGGGCGTTGCGCAACGCGTAGGTGACCAGCACCGTGCCGCGCGACAGGCCGGAGGCCCGCGCGGTGCGCACGAAGTCGGCCGACAGCACCGACAGCATCGACGCACGGGTCATGCGGGCGATGGGCGCCAGCACGAACAGCGCCATCGTCACCACCGGCAGGATCATCTGCTTGAAGCAGGCCCACCACAGCGCCGCGTCGCCCGCCAGGGCGGCGTCGATGAGGTACAGCCCGGTGACCATTGCCGGCGGCGAGAACATCGGGTCGAGCCGGCCCAGCGGGCTGGGCGCCCAGCCCAGCAGGAAGTAGAAGACGTAGCTCAGCAGCAGCCCGGTGAAGAAGGTGGGCAGCGACACGCCGGCGGTGGTGAGCACGCGGCACAGCTGGTCGATCCAGCTGCCTGGCCGGGTGGCGGCCAGCACGCCCAGCGGCAGCGCCACCGCGCAGGCCAGCACCAGGGACAGCAACACCAGCTCCAGGCTGGCGGGCAGGCGTTGCAGCAGCTCGGTCAGCACCGGCCGGCCGGTGCTGATGGACATGCCGAGATCGCCCTTGGACAACGCGCCCAGGTAGCCGAAGAACTGCTCGACCAGCGGGCGGTCCAGGCCCAGCTGGGCACGCACCTGGTCCACCGCCTCCTGCGTGGCGGCGGCGCCGGCGAAGTAGGCGGCCGGGTCGCCCGGCAACGCCCGGGTCAGCACGAAGGTGATCACCACCACACCCGCCAGGTTGGGCAGGGCGGCCAGCAGGCGGGCCAGGATGAAGCGCAGCATCAGGCCGGCCCTGGCAGCGTGGCCAGCACCGCTGCCAGCGGCGCGGCCCAGCCGACGATGCCGCCCTGCGCCACCACCATGGCGATCGTTGCGGCCTTGAAAGCCGGGAAATAACTGGCTGTGGCCTCTTCCACCAGCAGGCAGTCATAGCCGCGGTCGTTGGCCTCGCGCAGCGTGGTCTGCACGCAGACCTCGGTGGTGACGCCGGCCACCACCAGCTGGGTGACGCCGCGGGCCTGCAGTTCGGCCTGCAAGGGCGTGGCGTAGAACGCGCCCTTGCCCGGCTTGTCGATGACGATCTCGCCGTCCACCGGCGCCAGCACCGGGACGATCTGGTTGCCGGGCTCGCCGCGCACCAGCAGCCGGCCGCCCGGGCCCACATCACCGATGCGCAGGCTGGGGTTGCCGCGGGATCGCTTGGCCGGCGGGCAGTCCGACAGGTCGCTCAGGTGCGACTCCCGCGTGTGCACGACAGGCCAGCTTCGGGCGCGCCAGGCCTGCAGCAGGGCCAGCGTGGGGCCGACCGCGGCTTCCAGCAGCGACACGTCGTTGCCCAGGCTCTCGCCGAAGCCGCCGGGCTCGATGAAGTCGCGCTGCATGTCGATGATCACCAGCGCGGCGCGGCCGGGCTGCAGGTCGAAGGCGAAGGGGCGGGCCGCGATGGGCGTGGTGGTTGTCATGCGGCTTCCTTGTGCTGCGGTGCATCGGCCACGCCGGTCGGTGCAGCGGCGACTGGCACCACGGCTTGGCAATCGGCATGGCCGGCCCCGTGCCCGCCCCCATGTCCCCCCATGTGGCGGCCGATGTCGTGTCGGTCGGCACCCCCTGCGGCGCAGGCATGCACCAACCGGCCGCCGCTCATTACCACGATGCGGTCGGCCACATGCAGCAGTTCGTCCAGGTCTTCGCTGACCATCAGCACGGCCGCACCGCGGTTGCGCGCGGCCACCAGCCGGGCATGCACCTCGGCCACGGCCGTGAAATCCAGCCCGAACACCGGGTTGCTGACGAGCAGCACGTCGGCGTCGTCGCTGAGCTCGCGCGCCAGCACCGCGCGCTGCACATTGCCGCCCGACAGCGAGCCGATCGGCGCCTGCTCGCCCTGGGTCTTGACGCGGTAGGTGGCGATCAGCGCCCGCGCCCGCTTGGCCAGCGCGCCAGGCATGCGCAAGCCAGCGCGGGCGAACGGCGCCACGTCGAAGCTGCGCAGGCCGATGTTATCGGCCACGCTGAGGCTGGCCACGCAGGCGTTGCGCAGCGGCTCCTCGGGCAGGCCGCGCACCTTCAGGTCGCGGTTCTGGCGCCGGGTGGCGGTGTAGGCGTGGCCGTTGACGGTGACGCTGCCGCCGGCGCGCCGGCGCTGGCCGGACAGGGCTTCCATCAATTCGCGCTGGCCGTTGCCCGACACGCCCGCCACGCCCACGATCTCGCCGGCGTGCACGTCCAGATCCAGGCCAGCCACTGCGGTCTCGCCGCGGTCGCCGTCGACTGTCAGGCCGCGCAGCGCCAGACGCACCGGGCCGGGTGGCTGTGCATTGCGCGCCAGTGTGGCGGCGCCGGTGGCCTCGCCGCGCGCGCCGGCGTCCTCACCCACCATGCTGGCGGCCATCTCGGCGGGCTGGGTGCCGGCCACAGCCCGGCTGTCGACCAGCTTGCCGCGGCGCAGCACCGTCACGTCGTCGGCAAAGGCCATCACCTCGCGGAACTTGTGGGTGATCATCACCACGCTGCAATCGCCGGCATGGGCGCGCTCGCGCAGCGCGCCCAGCACCTCGTCGGCTTCCTGCGGCGTCAGCACGCTGGTGGGCTCGTCCAGGATCAGCAGCCGAGGTTTCAGGAACAGCTGCTTGAGGATCTCGAGCTTCTGCTTCTCACCGGCTGACAGCTGCTGCGGCGTCGCGTCCAGGTCGAGCTGGAACGGCGCAGTGGCCATGAAGGCCTGCAGCTCGGCGCGCACCGCGGTCCAGTCGATGACGGCCGGCAGCGCGCCGCGGGCGATCAGCAGGTTCTCGGCCACCGTCATGCCCGGCACTACGGTGAAGTGCTGGTAGACCATGCCGATGCCCAGCGCCCGGGCCACCATGGGCGCGTGGATGTCGTGTTCCCGGCCGTCGAGCAGCACCGCACCGTCATCGGGCCGCTGGTAGCCGACGATGCACTTCACCAGCGTGCTCTTGCCGGCGCCGTTCTCGCCCAGCAGTGCATGCACCGTGCCGGACCGCACATGCAGCGACACGCCGTCCAGCGCCGTGAAGCTGCCGAAGCGCTTGGTCAGGTTGACGGTCTCCAGCGACAGGGCGGTCATGCTGGCGTCCTTCACAAGGCCGAGATCGCTTCGGCGATGGCGGCGGCGTTGGACACCGCTCCGAACACGCCACCCTGCATCGTCACCATCTGCAGCGCTGCCTGGTGGTTGCCCAGGTCGGTGGCGCCGGTGGCGTCCTCGACGATCACGCATTCGAAGCCGCGGTCGTTCGCCTCACGCATGGTGGTGTGCACGCACACGTCGGTGGTGATGCCGGTGAGCACCAGGTTGCGGATGCCGCGGGTGTGCAGGATCAGCTCCAGATCCGTCGCACAGAAGCTGCCCTTGCCGGGCTTGTCGATCACCACCTCGCCGGGCAGCGGCGCCAGCTCGGGGATGATCTGCCAGCCCGGCTCGCCGCGCACCAGGATGCGGCCGCAAGGCCCGGCGTCGCCGATGCCCGCGCCGATGCGCTGGCTGCGCCAGCGCTTGTTGGCCGGCAGGTCGGACAGGTCGGGCCGGTGGCCCTCGCGGGTGTGGATCACAGGCGCGCCCTTGGCGCGGAAGGCGGCCAGCAGCCGGCTGATCGGGCCGATGGGTGCCCGGGTCAGCGACAGGTCGTAGCCCATGGCATCGACATAGCCACCGATGCCGCAGAAGTCGGTCTGCATGTCGATGACCACCAGGGCGGTGTTGTCGGCGCGCAGCGCGCCGTCGTACGGCCAGGGGTAGGGGGTGGAGGCGATGTGGGGCATGTCAGTTCCGCACGGCCGGTCCGAAGGAACTGACGGCCCCCTCGGGGGGAAACGAGCGCAGCGAGTTTGGGGGCTGAGTCATGCTTCACTCCACCGGGTTGGGTTCGGGGCCGACGTACTTCCGGGTGGGGGCTTCGAAGCCGCAGGGCGTGCCGTCGCGCACCTGGATGCTGGCGTCCCAGGGCAGCTTGTAGCGGCCGGCGACCATGTCCTGCATGAAGGTGTAGGGGCAGTCCTGCGCACCGCCCTGCACCGCCACATAGCCGCGGTGGTACAGCTGATAGGGGTTGTTCTCCACGCCCCACACGGCCCGCGCCTCGCGCACCAGGTCGGGCCGCAGCTCGGCGGTGATGATCTCGTCGATGCGCCCGCCACCTTCGGCCAGCACCGTGCCGTCCAGGTGGCAGAACATGCCTTCGCCCATGCTGTCGAAGCTGCCGTCCGATCCGCACAGGCACACGCTGGCGGTCTGCGCCAGGTTCTGGAAGGCGTTGGCCTGGTTGGTGATCTTCCATGAATGCCGGATCGGCGCGGTGTAGCCGGCTGTGCGCAGGATGATCTCGGCGCCCTTGTAGGCGGCCTCGCGCGCCATCTCGGGGAACATGCCGTCGTGGCAGATGATCAGGCCCAGCTTGCTGCCCTTGGGGCCGTCGCACACCGGCACGCCCATGTTGCCCGGCTCCCAGGGCTCGACCGGCACCCAGGGGTGCAGCTTGCGGTAGTACAGCTTGACCTGGCCCTGGTCGTCGATGATCAGGCCGGTGTTGTAGGGGTTGCCGTGCGGGTTGTGCTCCATGATCGAGAAGCAGCCCCAGATGCGGTGCTCCACGCAGGCGGCCTTGAACATCGCCACCTCGGGCCCGTCCATGGTCACCATCAGTTCCCGGTCGGTGCGCATCGACAGGCCGTGCAGCGCGTACTCGGGGAACACCACCAGGTCCATCGTGCCCTGGTTGCGGCGGGCCTTGCCCACCATCCACACGATGCGCTCGGCCTGCGCGCGCAGCTGCGCCGGGGTCTCCACCAGCGGCAGCTGCAGTTGAACCAGCCCCACCACCACGCCATTCGGCGATTTGTTCAAGCCACCCAATCCGGTCATGCCAGTTCCTTGTCGATCAATGTGAAACACCCAGCTCCGCGGGCGCACCCTGCAGGCTGCGGCGCGGTGAGCAGGCCCACACCAGGATGGCCAGCGTCAGCACATAGGGCACGGCGTTGAACAGGTGGTAATAGCCAGTCACGCCCACCGACTGCAACGCTGGGCCCAGCGCGCCAGCACCGCCGAACAGCAGCGCCGCGCCCAGGCAGCGCACCGGATGCCAGCGGGCGAAGATCACCAGCGCCACCGCGATCAGGCCTTGGCCACTGGACAACGCCTCGTTCCAGCTGCCCGGGAAGTACAGCGACAGCGACGCCCCGCCCAGCCCGGCGATGAAGCCGCCTGCGGTGGTGGCGGCAATGCGCACGCCGTTGACCGAGGTGCCCTGCGCCCGCGCCGCGTCGGCTGAGTCGCCGACCATGCGCACCGTCAGCCCCCAGCCGGTGTTCTTCAGCGCCCAGGCGAGGACCAGCGCCATGGCCACACCGATGGGGAACAGCGCGTTGATGGCCAGCGCCGAGCCGATGGCGCCCTGCGGCTCGGCCCCCAGCCACGCGCCCAGCGGGATGGCCGGGATCTGCGCGGCCTGCGGCTGGATCAGCGGCTTGCCCAGGTAGAAGGCCAGGCCACCGCCCAGCAGCATGATGGCGATGCCGGCGGCGATGTCGTTGACCCGCGGCAGGCTGCTGACCAGGCCGTGCAGCAGGGCGATCAGTGCGCCGCTGCAGCCGGCGGCCAGCACGCCCAGCCACCACTGGCCGGTGAGGTGGCTGGCGCCGAAGCCGGCCATGGCCGAGAACACCAGCACGCCTTCCAGCCCCAGGTTGATGCGGCCAGCCTTCTCGGTGATGCACTCGCCCAGGCTGACGAAGAGAAACGGCGTGCCCACCCGGATGGCGCCGCCGAGCACCGCCACCAGCACGTCGAGCCAGGCCATGCCGGTCATGCCGATGCTCCTGCCAGCGCCGTGGGCCGGCGGATGCTGAACAGTTCACCCAGCCGGCCGCGCAGGGCCTCGCTGGCCAGGATGAACACGAAGCAGAACCCCATCAGCACCTGCACGCTGGCATCGGGCAGGCCCATGCGCCGCTGCAGCAGGCTGCCCGCGGCCAGGAAGCCACCGAACAGGATGGCCACCGGCACGATGGCCAGAGGCTGGTGCCGTGCCACGAAGCTGACCAGGATGCCGGTGTAGCCCAGGCCCACGATCAACGAGGCGTTGGCCGCCGTGTGCACCGCCGCCACCTCGATCCCACCCGCCAGGCCCGCGCAGGCGCCGCCCAGCGCGCAGGCGGTGATGATCAGCCGGCTGGCCGGCAGGCCGACGAGTTGCGCCGCCCGCGGGTTGCCGCCCACCACCCGGGTGGCAAACCCATGGGTGGTGGCCAGCAGCCACAGCCCGGCCACGATGCAAAGGGCCACGCCCCACACCAGGCCCCAGTGCACGTCCCAGCCGCCCATGGCGCCGATGCGCAGGCTGTCTTCCAGCGGCAGGGTGGACGGCTTGTTCAGGCTGGCCGGGTCGCGCAGCGGGCCCTCGACGATGTGCTTGAACAGCGCGATGGCGATGTAGCCCAGCAGCAGGCTGCTGATGGTCTCGTTGACGCCGCGCCACTGCCGCAGCAGGCCGGCCAGCGCGATCCAGGCCGCACCGGCCGCCGCTGCGGCCAGCAGCAGCAGCAGGGTGCCGGGCGCACCGGCGGGCAGCGTGATGGCAGACGGCAGGCTGGCGCAGGCCAGGCCGCCCAGCACCAGCGCGCCCTCGCCGCCGATCACCGTCAGACCGGCCCTGGCCGGAATGGCCACGCACAGGGCGGTCAGCATCAGCGGCGCGGCGCGCTGCAGGGTGTTCTGCAGCGAGAACGCATCGCCGAAGGCGCCGCGGAACAGCAGGCCCCAGGCCTGCACCGGGTCATGCCCGTTGAACCAGACGAACAACCCGAACAGGCCCAGCCCGCCAACCAGGGCCAGCAACGGCAGGGCCAGGGATTGCAGGGCGGACGTCTTCATGGGCAGCCTTCGCGGATGCAGAGGTGGACGGGGGGCGGAGGGTCAAGCGGCCGCCGCGGAACCGGCTTCGCCGGGTCGCTGGGGGCGCCCCCTTGAGGGGAAGCGCCGCAGGCGCTTCGGGGGTGGGCCAATCAGGCTTTGCCGATCACCCCCTCCACGAGGTAGTTCATGCCTTCGAGCTCCAGGTCGGTCTGCTTGAAGGCCTTGCCCTTGGGGACCACCACCTTGCCGGTGTTGTCCTTCAGCTCACCGGCAAAGATGTCGAAGCTGCCGGCGATCATCTTGGCGCGGATGTCCTCGGCGTTCTTGCGCGCACCTTCGGGCACCATCGACCCGTACGGCGAGCTCTTGACGAAGCCTTCCTTCAACCCGCCACGCACGAAGTTGGGGTGCGGCTTGCCGGTGCGGGCAGCGTCCAGGATGCGGGTGTAGGCGGTCATCCAGTTCCACTCGGCGCCCGTGAGGTAGGCGTTCGGCGCCAGCTTGGCCTGGCTGGCGTGGTAGCCGCAGACCATCTTGCCGCGTTTGGCGGCGGTCTCGACGATCACCTTGGGGCTGTCGACGTGCATGGTGAACACGTCCACGCCCTGGTCGCTCAGGCTGTTGGTGGCCTCGGCTTCCTTGACCGGCATGCTCCAGTCGCCGGTGAAGATGGCGTTGCAGGTGATCTTGGGGTCGACCGCCCTTGCGCCCATGGTGAAGGCGTTGATGTTGCGCAGCACCTGCGGGATCGGCTTGGCCGCGATGAAGCCGATCTTCTTGCTCTTGCTCATGTGGCCGGCGATCACGCCGTTGAGGTACTGTGCCTCGTCGATGTAGCCGAAGAAGCTGCCGGTGTTGGCCGGGTGCTTGCCCTGGGTCCACATGCCGCCGCAGTGGGCGAAGCGCACCTTCTCGTTCTTGGCCGCCATGGCCAGCATGTGCGGGTCGAAGTAGCCGAAGCTGGTGGGGAACAGCAGGGCGGCGCCGTCCTGGCTGATCATGCCCTGCATGGTCTTCTGCACGGCCTGGGTCTCGGGCACGTTCTCTTCCTCGACCACCTTCACGCCGGCGAGCTTCTTCAGCTGCGCGGCGGCCTCGGCATGCGCCTGGTTGTAGCCGAAGTCGTCACGCGGACCGACATAGATGATGCCCACGGTGATGGGCGACTGGGCCCAGGCAGTGCGCAGTGCGCCGGGCAGGGCCAGCGATGCACCGGCCAGCGCACCGCCGGCCAGCAGGCGGCGGCGCAGCAGATCGGCGGCCAGGGTCTTGGGGTCTTGGGACATGCGTGTGCT
>JBBAPL010000180.1:0-9890 GCA_040400895.1 Aquabacterium sp. | reverse complement strand
ACAAGCATCCTTGGGCCACCTCACTGCCGCAAGATGACTTCGCCGGACGGATACCGAACCACCGTCAGGAACTCCAGCCGCGTGCCTGCGCTTCAGACGGGAACTTGAAGATGATCATTCGGCCGCTGCGCGGCGCTGCGCCCGCCAGCGTGAAGGCCGCATCGTCGAAGGTGACGAACTCTCCACCGTCCTTCTTCAGCATCGGGAAGAAGCCCTTCTCGTACTGGCGGTACACGGGCGCGTCTGTGACGTGCAGATTGACAACGGCATCCACCGGAACATCAGACTTGGTTTGACCCCTTCAAGTTGGGGCGTGACTGCGATCCGTCGGCCGAGACAACCGGGTCGCCCCGGCACTCAGTCAGCAATGTCGGAGACTGGCATGTCGAACAACAGGCAGGTGGTCGTCGCCTGGGCATAGAGCTTGATGCCGGGTCCGACGATGCGCACTTCTGCCGTCACCGGTTACCTGCCGGCATGGTTGCCAGCCCGGATCTGGTCGTTGTCACCGCCGGTGTCCAGACGCCGACCTTGCCGCCTTTGCGCAACATGGTGGCCAGGACGGCTTCGCGTTGCTGGTTCCACTGGCCGAGCCTTGCAGCGACGTTCATGCGAGCGCGCCCCGGATGAGGCCAAAGGCTGTGGCAATGGGCTGCAGGTGCTGGGCGTCGGGCAGCCGGCGGCGGCTGGAGACGCGCACGCCCTCCATCAGCAGCAGCAGCATCGCAGCCAACTCGGCGGCCTGCTCGGGGGCGGCACCAGCGTCCTCCAGGCGAGCCCGGAAGAAGCGCTGCACATCGCCCAGGTGATCGCTGGCGCGCGCAGCGAGCGCGTCGTCGACACCTGCCATCTCCAGCACAGTGTTCACCAACATGCAGCCCCAGTGCCCCCTCGCAGCGCCGGCACCATGCGGGGCGGCAAAGCTGCCCTCGAAGAATCGCTGCAGGGCATCGACGGGCGGCATGTCCGTGCTGCCGCGTTGCAGCATGTCCAGCGTGCGTGTTGAAAACAGGTCGAGGCACTCGATGAACAGGCTGCGTTTGTCGGTGAACGCGGCGTAGAAGCTGCTGCGTCCGATGTCCATGCCCGCCAACAAGTCGGCCAGCGAAGTCGCCTGATAGCCCTTGCGCCAGAACAGCGCCAGAGCGCGGTTCACGGCTTTGGGTCGATCAAACGCGATAGGGCGAGCCATGCTTGCATTCTGGACTGAGTGGTTCACAATAGCAAGGCTGCCAAGCAAAGGACACAGCCATGACCGAACCTGTTTGTCTGATCGTGGGCGCCGGTGCCGGTATCGGCGGCAACGTCGCCAAGCGCTTTGCCCGCGAGGGCTACCACGCCTGCCTGGCGCGCCGCAGCGACAAGGCCGGGCTGGACAAGCTGGTGGCCGAGATCGAGGCCGAGGGTGGCTCGGCCACCGGCTTCATGCTCAATGCGGTGGAAGAAGGCAGCATCGAGCAACTGGTCACCCACATCGAGGCCGATATCGGCCCGATTGCCGTGGCGGTGTTCAACCTGGGCGCGCAGATCGGCGACAGGGGCCTGGCCAGCACCACGCTCAAGGCCTTCGAGATGGGCTGGCGCATGGCCACCTTCGGCCTGTTCCGCCTGGCGCAGGTGCTTTTCCCCCACATGGAGCAGCGTGGCAAGGGCACGCTGCTGGTGACATCGGCCACCGCCGCTTTGCGCGGCAACGCCGGCCAGCATTCGCATGCCGCGGCCATGGGTGGGCGGCGCATGTTGTGCCAGTCGCTGAACGCCCAGTTCGCGGCCAAGGGCATCCATGTCGCACACATCGTCATCGATGGCGCGGTGGACGCGCCCGACACCCTGGGCAAGATGCTCGGCCCCGAGCGCTTCCAGGCGCTGCGCGAGAAGAAGGGCCTGGACAACGACGGCCTGCTGCTGCCGGCCGAGGTGGCCAACACCTATTTCTACCTGGCGCACCAGCACCGCTCGGCCTGGACCTTTGAGCTCGACCTGCGCGCGCATTCCGACCTGGCCTGGTGGAACCATGCCGGCAACCCCGACCTCAAGTAGGAGCACCCCATGCTGAAGCTGCACCATGCCCCCAACACCCGCGCCGGACGCATCCTTTGGTTGTTGGAAGAGCTGAAGCTGCCGTATGAACTCAACCGCATGGAGTTCCACCCCAAGGCGCTGAAGTCCGACGAGCACCGCGCGCGCCATCCGCTGGGCCGCGTGCCGGTGCTGGAAGACGGCGATGTGACGCTGTATGAGTCCGGTGCGATCGTCGAGTACCTCATTGCGCGCCACAGCGATGGATCTCTCAGGCCGGCGGTGGACTCGCCGCTGTTCCCGAAGTATCTGCAGTGGCTGCACTTTTGCGAAGGCATGGTGATGCCGCCGATCAACACCATCGTCGTGCAAACCATCCTGCTGCCGCCGGAGCGCCGCAGCGAGGAGATCCTGGGCCAGGCCAGGCGCCTGCTCACCAAATCCCTGGAACCGCTGAACGAGGCGCTGGCCGGCAAGGATTACGTGCTCGGTGCGCTGTCGGGCGTGGACTTCATGCTGGGCCATGCCTGCTACATGGCGCGCCGCCTGGGCTGCATGCCCGAAGAGATGACCCACCTGCACGCCTATGTGAAGCGCCTGGAGGCCCGGCCGGCGTTCGACAAGGGCATCAAGACCTGACCGGTTTTCGGCAGGCAGCCTGGCATGCACGACCATGTGAAGAGGCTGAGTTTCGATCACCAACAAGAGGATGACCATGACCAAAACCATTGAACTGATCTTTGACTTCGTCAGCCCCAACGCCTACCTGGTGTGGCAGCCGCTGCGCGCGCTGGCCGCGCGGCAAGGTGCGCAGATCAAGATCACGCCGGCGTTCCTCGGCGGGATGCACAAGTTGACCGGCAATGCGCCGCCCTTCATCCGTGACGCCGACGTGAAGGGCAAGAATGCCTACGCCAGCCTGGAGATGCGGCGCTTCATTGCCAAACACGGTCTGCACCGGTTCAAGATGAATCCCAAGTTCCCGTTCAACTCGGTCAACCTGCTGCGGATGCTGGTGTCGCTGGAAGGCGATGACCAGATCAGGTTCATCGAGGCGTTGACACCCGCGATCTGGGAAGAGGGGCTCGACGTCACCGATGCCGCCGCGTTGGCAGCGGTGCTGACCCAGGCCGGCTTCGATGCGGAGTCCCTTGCCGCCAAGACGCAGGACGCAGCCATCAAGCAGACCCTGATCGACAACACCGAAAAGGCTGTCGGACGCGGGACGTTTGGCATTCCGACGTTCTACATCGGGGACGAGATGTTCTTCGGCAAAGAGCGCCTTGGGCAGATCGAGGAGATGCTGGAGAACGGCTGATCGCTGCGCAGCGTTGCGCCACCCCTCAGGAGAACGACGATGACCACCCACACCGTCGACACCGGCACCGACCAGTTGCTGTGCACGCTGGCCGATGGCGTTGCCACCATCACCCTGAACCGCCCGGACAAGCGCAACGCGCTGTCGGACGAACTGACCCCTGCACTTCGCCAGACGCTTCTGGTGGTGGAGGCTGATCCAGACGTGCGCTGCGCTCGCACCGAGGACCACCAAGAGGCGGTGCAGGCCTTCCTGCACAAGCGCAAGCCAAGCTTCACCGGCAGATGACCGCGCCGCATGCGCACACCTGGCGACACCCTGGCGTGCTTGCCCGGCAAGCCACCCGTCGATGAGTGCGTCTGCGGTCTCCCATCCAGCGCGCTGGTATCTCGGCAGCGTGGCCGCCTTCATGCTGCCCCACGGGTTGCAGATGGTGCTGCTGCCCTATCTGCTGGCCATCGAGCTGCAGCAGCCGGCCGCGCGCTTCGGCATCACGCAGATGCTGGGGCAGCTGCCGATGCTGCTGTTCCTGCTGTTCGGCGGTTGGCTGGCCGACCGGGTTGACCCCCGCCGTCTGCTGATGGTCCTGCATGGGCTGGCCATTCCGGTGCCGTTGCTGCTGGCCTTCGCGTTGTGGCGCGGCAGCCTCAGCGAGGCGCTGCTGATGGTCTACGCACTGTCCTGGGGGCTGGTCACCGCGTTCATCACACCAGCCCGGGACGGCGTCCTGCACCGCGTGGCCGGCAACAACGTGCAGCGCATGGTCACATTGGCGATGGGCATGCAGTTCGGCATGCAGATGGTCGGCCAGGCGCTGGGCGGGCAGGCGGGTCGCTGGGGCGCGCTGGTGTTGCTGCTTGCCCAGTGCGCACTGCTCGTGCTTGGGGTCTGTGTGGCCAGCCGGCTGCCGCCGGCGCCGAGGCCAGCCGCTGCGCCGGCCGGTGGCGCGGCGCGCAAGTCGATGTGGGCCGAACTCGGCGGCGGCCTGTCGGTGATCGCCGCCGACGCGCCGATGCGCGCCACGCTGCTGATGACGGCGGGCATGGGCGTGTTCTTCGGCGGTGTCTTCGTGGTGCTGATTCCGCTGGCGGTGCGCGACTTGTTTGCCGGCGGCGCGCAGGACATCTCAGCCGCCTACATCGCCTTCGGCGTCGGCACGCTGACCAGCATCGTCGCGCTGACGCGCCGCGGCGGCCTGGCCGGCACCGGGCGGGCCCTGGTGTGCGCACTGCTGGCGGGCTGCGTCGCACTGTCGCCCTTGCTGCTGGCGCCGCCCCAGGCCATCTTCTACTTCTGCATCTTCTGCTGGGGCGTGTGCGGCGGCGTGGCGATGTCGATGTCGCGCTCGATCCTGCAGGAGCGTGCACCGGCCAGCCACCAGTCACGCGTGATGGCGGCGTTCTCGCTGGCCACGGTGGGGGGGACGCCCGTCGGCGCACTGATCACCGGCCTGGCGGTCGGCGCCGTCGGCGCGCGCTGGACCACGCTGATGCCCGTGCTGGGCGTGGCCGGCATCACGCTGGCAGTGCTGGCCACGCACGACATCTGGCAGCTGCGCGTGCGACGCGCCTGAGCGGTTCCGCGTCGGCGACGACCGCCTTGTTCGCTGGCACACAGACCGTTGCGCCCTGGGCGTCCATGCTGCAAGCTGCGAGGAGCACGCCCGTCAGTGTCGCGGACCGAGCCGGGGACTTCCATCAGCATCAGGGGGTTGCGCACGCTTGGCGCGACATGCGCTCGAGATGCCGAACTTTCCCACACGCGCATTCCCTGCAGTGGTCCGATCCCACTGCTCGCCATGGGTGAGCTGCGTTCAATCCAACCCGGGAGCCTGCGGTGGCGAACTCCAGGCAAGTGGGCGGCCTTGTCGGCCCCACCCTCGTCGCGCTGCTCGCTTCCGAATCCTCACTTGTTCAGCCAAGGTTCCACGACACGCAGACACCGCCCGTTGTCTATCTTTCGGACGCCCTGTTGTTCGTCGCGGGCTTGGCCGTGGTTCCCTCACACAACGCCTGGGCATTGAACTGGACAGTTCTCATGACAGTCTGCCGATGGTGCTTCCTTGCGCTTGGCCTCATCCGCATGTTCGCGGCTGGCCAGTATTTGCAGGCCACGCAGGGCGGCTATTCAATGGCTTTGATGGTCATTGAAGGATGCTTCCTGGTCGCCGCGCTGATCATCACCTTCAAGGCCGACAGTGGCGACACGACATGAATCGTCCGCCGGCGCCTGCCTGCACGGCCCGCAAGGATGCCCCGTGCGCAGCGCCCATCCGGTCACCGATGGCGCCCTGGGAGAAGAGCTGGGCTGGTCGGGCGACATCACAGGCCCGCTGCAGCAACGATGGACTGTGCTGCAGACTGGCCTCTTGCTGGGTCCCGCGGGGGTCCTGTGGCACCTCGTGCCTTTGCTGCTGTCGCATCGGTCGCCGAGCTGGATCGCTTGGTGGTGCCTGTATGCCGTGGCGGCACGGATCTTCATCGTCTGGCTTGACAACAACACGGGTCAGCGCGTGTTCGGCGTGGCGCTGTTCCACACGACGATGAACCTCAGCTGGATGTTGTTCCCGGTCGATGGCTCGCACTTCGACATGCGCCTGGGCGGCCTGCTCATGGCGCTCACGGCGGCCATCGTCATCGCAGCGTGGGGCCCTGCCACGCGGACTCGACGCCGCGGCGGCTGAGCGAGCGCACCGATGCGAAACCTCGAGATGCTGCTGTTGCTGGCCGATCTGGTGGCCTTGGTCATCCTGGCCTTCCCGCGCCTGCACGCTACAGGGTGGTGGCGTCTGTCGGCCTTCGCCGCGATGGCGATTGCATTCGCGCAAGTTGGGGTGGAGGGGCCGCGATGGCAGCTGGTTCCGGCGTATGCGCTGACGCTGCTGTTCTTCCTGGCCTCGATCGCACGCAGGCCCGCGGCTGCCGCGGATGGTGCCCGACGGGTCAGGCTCGCGCGCAGCGCGACCGGGTGTGCAGCGGTCGGGTTCACGGTCGCAGCTGCGCTGCCGATGATCGTGCCGGTGTTCCGGTTGCCGCCCCCGACAGGTCCGCATGCAATCGGAACGCTGACCTACCACTGGGTCGACGCGACGCGCTCAGAGGCCATCGTCGCCGATCCGCAGGCCCGCCGCGAACTGATGGTGCAGATCTGGTATCCGGCGCAGGCGCAGGCATCAGGCACACGAACCGCCTACCTGCCGGACGCTGGTGCCGTGATGACGGCATTCGCCCGCATCCAGGACAAACCGGCGTTCCTTTTCGGGCATCTGAAGTACGTCGTGACCCATGCCATGGCTGCTGCGCCCGCGGCCAGCGAACTGCCCGCCTTCCCGGTGCTGCTCTTCCTGGAGGGCGCCTCGGGGTTTCGTCAGATGAACACGTACCAGGTCGAGGAGTTGGCCTCACGGGGGTACATCGTCGTTGCCATCGATCACCCCGGTGCCGCGGCGGCCGTCGTCTTTCCGGATGGGCATCAGGTCGTCGGGCTCGACCGCGCGCAGTTCCAGGCCGCCGTGCGGCCGAGCTATCTGCCGCCCGCACCGGGCACACCGCGGGACGGGACGCCCATACCGCCGGGCCTCGCACGCCAGGGCGGGAGCCTCATCGCGTACCTCGCGCAAGACGTTGTCTTCACGCTGGACCAGTTGGAATCGCTGAACCGGGCGGACCCGAACGCCATCCTCACCGGCAAGCTGGACTTGCGGCGGGTCGGGGTGTTCGGGATCTCGCTGGGCGGCATCGTCGTCGGCGAAGCCTGCCAGCGCGAGCCGCGCCTCCGCGCCTGCCTGGTGATGGACGCCGCGATGTCGACCGATGTCGTCCGTGCCGGCCTGCGGCAGCCCGCCATGTGGATCACCCGCGACGCGGCCAGCATGAGGCTCGAACGGCAGCGGGCCGGTGGTTGGCCGGAAGTGGAGATTCAGGCCCATCAGACCAGCATGCGTGCGGTGTACGAGGGCCTGTCGAGCGCCGGCTACTTCGTTCGCGTGCCCGGGATGTTTCACGGCAACTTCACCGACATCGCGATCTGGACGCCGCTGGCTTCGCTGCTCGGAGTTGCCGGTCCGATCAACCCCCAGCGCGCTCATGACATCGTCAATGCCTACACCGCGGCGTTCTTCGATCGGCACGTCGACGGCCGACCGGCCAAGCTGCTCGAAGGTCCTGCATGGGAGTATCCCGACGCCGTCTTCGAATCGCGCGTGCCTTGAAAATGGGTCCGGGCCACGGGTCACGTGGGGTGACAACCGGCGCGGTCACCCTGTTGCCACCATGGGCGGGTCGCATGAAGCTGTAGACAGCCGCTGCAATGCAGCAACCGGCGTGCGCCCACGCCTGGACGGTTCACTCTGCTCAGGCCGCCTGCAGGTCGTCGAGGATGGGCACCGCCGCCAGCCCGGCCAGCAGCAGGGCGATGGGCAGGGTGGCGTAGTAGCCCAGCCACTGGAAGGCCAGCGCGCCGGCCAGGCCACCGCCGGCAAAGCAGCCCAGCAGCATGGCATGCAGGCGCAGGCGGTCGCGGTTGGCCCGCACCATCGGCTCGGCCGCGCTGTCGGGCGTGCGGTTCCAGTACAGCAGCTTGCCCAGCTCGATGCCCAGGTCGGTGATCACGCCGGTCATGTGGGTGGTGCGCACCTCGGCCTGCGAGATCTTGGTGACCATGGCGTTCTGCAGGCCCATGATGAAACACAGCAGGGCTGCGGCCGCTGGCACCAGCAGCGCGCTGGTGTGGGCCAGGTTGGCGCCCACCAGGCCGAAGGCCAGCAGCAGCGCGGCCTCCAGCAGCAGGCTGAGCGCAAACTCGCTGTGCAGCCTGCGCCTGCGCGCCCAGTGGATCAGCACGGTGGTGGTGATGGCCCCGCCAATGAACAGCGCCACCAGCAGCACCCCGGCCAGCGCCAGGCCGCCGTGGCCCAGCGCCAGGTCGTCGGCCACGCCCGAGACGATGCCCGTCATGTGCGAGGTGTAGCGCTGGATGGCCAGAAAGCCACCGGCATTGATGGCGCCGGCCACGCCCGCCAGCAGCAGGCCGAGCTGGCGGTTGGCGCGGCGGGTGCGCTGGTGGCCGACCAGGCGGCGCAGGGACGGGCGGGGCACGGCCGGTGCCGGTCAGCCGGTGGATTCGCCGTGGCGCACCGCGCACTGCGCGGCAAAGCCCGTCGGCTCCAGCTGCAGCGTGGCATGGCCGATGCCGAAACCGTCGCGCAGCGCCTGCGTGGCCGCCTGCAGCACGGCCGCGGCATCGGCCTGGTCGGCCAGCACCAAGTGGACGGTGGCGGCGTTCTCGGTGCTGCCCATGGCCCACACATGCAGGTCGTGCAGGCCAGCCACGCCGGGCAAGGCCAGCAGGCTGCCGCGCACGGCGGCCAGGTCGATGCCGTCGGGCACGCCGTCGAACAGCAGGTGCACGCTCTGGCGCAGCAGGCCCCAGGTGCCGGCCACGATCACCGCAGCGATGCCCAGGCTGATCGCCGGGTCGATCCAGGCCCAGCCCTGCCACAGGACCAGCGCGCCGCCCAGCACCACGCCCAGCGACACCAACGCGTCGGCCGCCATGTGCAGGAAGGCGCCGCGGACGTTGATGTCGCCCCGGCCGCCGCGCATGAACAGCAGCGCGGTGGCGCCGTTGATGACGATGCCCACACCGGCCACAGCGATCAGCGTCCAGCCCTGGGTGGGCTCAGGCGCGCCCAGGCGCTGCACCGCCTCCCAGCCCAGCGAGCCCATGGCCACCAGCAGCAGCAGCGCGTTGGCCAGCGCCGCCAGCAGGCCGGCGCGCTGCCAGCCGTAGGTGTGGCGGGCGTCGGCCTGGCGGCGTGCGGCCACTGTGGCGCCCCAGGCCAGCACCAGCCCGGCCACGTCGCTCAGGTTGTGGCCGGCGTCGGCCAGCAGGGCCAGGGAATTGACGCGCCAGCCGTAGAACGCCTCCACCGCCACGAAGGCGATGTTCAGCGTGATGCCGATGGCGAAGGCGCGGTCGAAGCTGGCCGGTGCGTGGGCATGCCCAAGGCCATGGCTGTGACCGTGGTGCCCATGCCCGCCCGCCGGCGCATGGTCGTGCGTATCGCCGTGTCCATGCCCGTGCCCGTGCCCGTGGGCATGGCCGTGGTGGTCATCGTGGCGGTGGCTGGGCATCGGTGGGCTGATCATGCCGCAGGCGGATCGCCATCAGCGCGGCAAAGGCCACCAGCCCCAGCGCGCCCGACAGCCACAGCGCACCGCTGCCCCAGCGGTCCAGCGCCAGGCCGAAGACGAAGGGCGCGCTGGCCTGGGCCACGCGGGCCGGCATCATCAGCCAGCCCTGGCGCGCGCCGTAGCCCTGGGCGCCGAACAGCACCAGCGGCAGCGTGCCCTTGGCGATGGTGAGAATGCCGTTGCCCGCGCCGTGCAGCACCGCGAACAGCGCGGCCGCCGGCGCGCCGGCCAGCAGCAGCACGGCGATGCCCAGCGGATGCGCCAGCGACGACAGCCGCGCCGACAGCAGCGGGTGCACCCGCCGCAGGAAGCCGAACTCCAGCACCCGCCCGGCCACCTGGGCCGGCCCCACCAGCGCA
>JBBAPL010000179.1:0-10072 GCA_040400895.1 Aquabacterium sp. | reverse complement strand
GTCGGAATGGGCCGCGCTGTTCGCGCTGAGCGACAAGCATGGCTTCGTCATCGCCAGCGACGAGTGCTACAGCGAGATCTACTTCCGCGAAGAGCCGCCGCTGGGCGGGCTGGAAGCCGCGGCCAAGCTGGGCCGGCACGACTTCCGCAACCTGATCGCCTTCACCTCGCTGAGCAAGCGCAGCAACGTGCCGGGGCTGCGCTCGGGCTTCGTGGCCGGGGATGCCGCCATCCTGAAACAGTTTCTGCTGTACCGCACGTACCACGGCAGTGCGCTGGGCCCGGTGGTGCAGGCCGCCAGCGTGGCCGCCTGGAACGACGAGGCCCATGTGGTGGCCAACCGGGCGCTGTACCGCACCAAGTTCGCCCAGGTGACGCCGGTGCTGGCCGAGGTGCTGGATGTCGCCCTGCCCGACGCCGGCTTCTACCTGTGGGCGGCCGTGCCGTCTGTGGACGGGCTGCCGGGCGACGACATCCGCTTCGCGCTGGACCTGCTCGCTCAATACAATGTGGCGGTGCTGCCCGGCAGCCTGCTGGCGCGCACGGCCCAGGGCCACAACCCGGGCACCGGCCGCATCCGCATGGCCCTGGTGGCTGGCACCGATGAGTGCCTGGAAGCCGCCCACCGCATCGCCGCGTTCACCCGCACGCATTTCCGCCACACCCACTCCGCCTGAGCCCCCGGGGCCGACCGACCATGACCACCGACCTGCAGAACACCATCGACCTGGCCTGGGAAGGCCGCGCCAGCCTGAGCCCCACCACCGCCGACCCGTCCATCCGCGAGGCGGTCGACCACGCCATCGGCGAACTGAACGCCGGCCGCCTGCGCGTGGCCAGCCGCAACGGCGTGGGCGACTGGACGGTGCACCAGTGGCTGAAGAAGGCCGTTCTGCTGAGCTTCCGCCTGCACGACAACCAGCCGGTGCATGCCGGCGCGCTGACCTTCTTCGACAAGGTGCCCACCAAGTTCTCGCACATCGACGAGGCCGCCATCCGCGCCAGCGGCGTGCGCGTGGTGCCGCCGGCCGTGGCCCGCCGAGGCAGCTTCCTGGGCAAGGGCGTGGTGCTGATGCCCAGCTACGTGAACATCGGCGCCTATGTCGATGAGGGCACCATGGTCGACACCTGGGCCACCGTGGGCAGTTGCGCACAGATCGGCAAGAACGTGCACCTGTCAGGCGGCGTGGGCATCGGCGGCGTGCTCGAGCCACTGCAGGCCAACCCCACCATCATCGAGGACAACTGCTTCATCGGCGCCCGCTCCGAGGTGGTCGAAGGCGTGATCGTCGAAGAGAACTCGGTGCTGGGCATGGGCGTGTACCTGGGACAGAGCACCCCTATCTTCGACCGCGCCACTGGCGACATCAGCTACGGCCGCGTGCCCAGCGGCAGCGTGGTGGTCAGCGGCAACCTGCCCAAGACGGCCGCCAACGGCCAGCCCTACAGCATGTACGCGGCCATCATCGTGAAGCGGGTCGATGCGCAGACGCGCAGCAAGACCAGCATCAACGATCTGCTCCGCCCCTGATCCCACCGACGCAGACAAGGGGCTGACATGTCCGGACGCATGGATCGCGTGATGCGGTTGATGGCCGAGCGCCAGGCGTCGGATGTGTTCCTGTCGGCCAACATGCCGGTGCTGATCAAGATCCACGGCCAGATGCTGCAGTTGAGCGACCAGGTGCTGACGCCCCAGCAACCGCGCCAGTTGCTGGCCGAGGTGCTGAGCCCGCAGCAACTGGAAGAGCTGGACGACACCGGCGAGCTGAACCTGGCGGTGGGCATCGAGCGGGTGGGCAGCTTCCGCATCTCAGCCTTCAAGCAGCGCGGCACCATCGCCGGCGTGGTGCGCCACATCCCGCACACCATCCCGGCCCTGGACACGCTGAACGTGCCGGGCCTGCTGGGCCAGCTGGTGCTGGAAAAACGCGGCCTGATCCTGATGGTGGGCGCCACCGGCTCGGGCAAGAGCACGACGCTGGCGTCGATGCTGGAGTTGCGCAACCGCACCCTGCCCGGCCACATCCTCACCATCGAGGAGCCGATCGAGTTCCTGTTCCAGAGCAAGAAGTGCGTGGTCAACCAGCGCGAAATCGGCCGCGACACCGAAAGCCTGCAGATCGCGCTGAAGAACGCGCTGCGCCAGAGCCCCGACTGCATCCTGATCGGCGAGATCCGCGACCGCGAGACCATGAGCGCGGCGCTGAGCTATGCGCTGTCGGGCCACCTGGTGCTGGCCACGCTGCACGCCAACAACAGCCACCATGCGCTGGGCCGCATCCTGTCCTTCTACACCCCCGAGGCGCGCCCGGTGCTGCTGGGCGACCTGGCCGCCGGCCTGCGCGCCATCGTCTCGCAGCGCCTCTTGCGGGCCGAGGCCGGCGGGCGCATCCCGGCGGTGGAGGTGCTGCTCAACACCAACCTGGTCGCCGAGCTGATCGAGAAGGGTGACTTCGTCGGCGTGAAAGACGCGATGGAGAAGTCGATGGCCGAGGGCTCCTGCAGCTTCGAGGAGGCGCTGGCCCGCCTGATCGGCGACGGCACCATCAGCCGAGAAGAAGGCCTGGCGCATTCGGACTCCGTCACCAACCTGATCTGGCGGCTGCAGAACGAGTCGGGGCCAGCGTCACGTGCCACGCCGCGCAAGATCGGCGACGACGACGACACGCCCGAGTACACCGACTTCATCATCGACGTGGTGCCCGATGGTTTCGTGCCGCGCCGTGGCAGCGGGTTCCCCAGCCTGAACACTTGAAGCACCGACCCATGACCGACGACCTGGCCACGCTGCGCCTGCTGGAACAACTGATCGCCCGCCCCTCCGTCACGCCCGACGACGCCGGTTGCCAGGCTCTGGTGACCGAGCGCCTGGCGCCGCTGGGCTTTGCCTGCGAAACCCTGTTGTGCGGGCCGGACCACTTCCGCGTCACCAACCTGTGGGCCGTGCACCGCGGCAGCCGGCCCGGGCCCACCGTGGTGCTGGCCGGCCACACCGACGTGGTGCCCAGCGGCCCGCTGGCGGCCTGGACCAGCGACCCCTTCGTGCCCAGCCACCGCGGTGGCCTGCTCTATGGGCGCGGAGCGGCTGACATGAAGACATCGATCGCCGCGATGACGGTGGCGGCCGAAGAATTCGTCGCCGCCCATCCGCAGCATGCCGGCAGCCTGGCCCTGCTGTTCACCAGCGACGAGGAAGGCCCCAGCACCGACGGCACGGTGCGGGTGGTGCAGGCGCTGCAGGCCCGCGGCGAGCGGCTGGACTGCTGCATCGTCGGCGAGCCCACCTCGGTCGACCGGCTGGGCGACATGGTGAAGAACGGCCGCCGTGGGTCGCTGTCGGCGCGGCTGACGGTGCAGGGTGTGCAGGGCCATGTGGCCTACCCGCAGCTGGCGCGCAACCCCATCCACCAGCTGGCCCCGGCGCTGGCCGCGCTGGCCGCCACCACCTGGGACGACGGCAACGACCACTTCCCGCCCACCACCTGGCAGGTCAGCAACATCCGCGCCGGCACCGGCGCGCTGAACGTCATCCCCGGCACGGTGGACGTGGACTTCAACTTCCGCTTCTCCACCGAGAGCACGCCCGACAGCCTGAAGGCCCGGGTCGATGCGCTGCTGCAGCAGCACGGGCTGGCGTACACCCTGGCCTGGACACTGGGCGGATCACCTTTCCTCACCCGGCCGGGTAACCTGAGCGCGGCCTTGGCCGATGCGATCGAAGGCGAGTGCGGCATCCGCCCGGTGCTCAGCACCACCGGCGGCACCAGTGACGGCCGCTACATCGCACCCATCTGCGAGCAGGTGGTCGAGTTCGGCCCGATCAACGCCACCATCCACAAGGTCGACGAATGCGTGCGCGTGGCCGACATCACGCCGCTGAAGAACATCTACCTGCGCACGCTGGAGCGGCTTTTGACATGACCGTGGTCGAGTTGATCGAGGCCTGCAGCGCCCGCCTCAACGAGGCGGGCGTTTCATTTGGACAGGGCACCACCAATGCCTTCGACGAGGCTGCCTGGCTGGTGCTGTGGCGGCTGCAGATGCCGCTGGACGCATTGGACGACGTGGCCGAACTGGACGTGGACGACGCCCACCTGGATGCGGTGGACGCCCTGATCGAGCAGCGCATCAACACCCGCCAACCCGCCGCCTACCTGACCGGCGAGGCCTGGCTGCAGGGCGTGCCCTTCACCGTGGACGCGCGCTGCATCATCCCCCGGTCGCTGATCGCCGAGCCGTTGGCCGAAGGCAGCATCGACGCCTGGCTGAGCGACCGCACCCGCCGCGTGCTCGACCTGTGCACCGGCAACGGCAGCCTGGCGGTGCTGGCCGCCATGGCCTGGCCCGAGGTGACCGTGGACGCCGCCGACCTGAGCGCCGACGCGCTGGCGGTGGCGCAACTCAACATCGACCGCCACGCGCTGGCCGACCGCATCACCTTGCACCAGGGTGACGGCCTGGCCGCGGTGGCCAACCGGGTCTACGACCTGATCCTGTGCAACCCGCCCTACGTCAACCAGGCGTCGATGGCAGCGCTGCCGGCCGAGTTCAAGACCGAGCCGGCGCTGGCCCTGGCCGGCGGCACCGACGGCATGGACTTCATCCGCGGCCTGCTGGCGCAGGCCGCCCAGCACCTCACGCCCGACGGCGTGCTGGTGCTGGAGATCGGCCACGAGCGGCCGCACTTCGATGCCGCCTTCCCCATGCTGGACGTGGTGTGGCTGCCCACCAGCGCCGGTGACGACCAGGTGCTGCTGGCCAGCCGCACCGCCCTGCTTCCCCTTCAGACCCCCCACCGCCCCTCCCCATGATCCAGTTGAAGAACCTGACGCTGCGCCGCGGCGTCAAGGTGGTGTTGAAAGACGCCAGCGTGACGATGAACCCTGGCGAGAAGGTGGGCCTGGTGGGGCGCAACGGCGCGGGCAAGTCCAGCCTGTTCTCGCTGATCGCCAACCGGCTGCAGGCCGACGCCGGTGACCTGGAGATGCCGCCCACCTGGCGCCTGGGCGAGGTGGCGCAGAACATGCCCGAGACCAGCGATGGCGCCACCGACTTCGTGCTGGAAGGTGATCTGCCGCTGATGGAAGCCCGCGCCGCGCTGGCCGCGGCCGAGCACAGCGACGACGGCCATGCGATCGCCGACGCCTACATGCTGCTGGAGCAGGCCGGCACCTTCGACGCGCCGGCCCGTGCCCAGGCGCTGCTGCTGGGCCTGGGTTTCCGCATCGACCAGCTGGACGCGCCGGTCAACAGCTTCTCGGGCGGCTGGCGCATGCGCCTGCAACTGGCCCGGGCGCTGATGTGCCCGGCCGACCTGCTGCTGCTGGACGAACCCACCAACCACCTGGACCTGGACGCGCTGGTGTGGCTGGAAGGCTGGCTCAAGCGCTACAACGGGCTGATGCTGGTGATCAGCCACGACCGCGAGTTCCTCGACGCCATCACCAGCGTCACCGTGCACCTGGACAACGCCCAGCTCACCCGCTACGGCGGCAACTACACGGCGTTTGAGACCATGCGCGCCGAGCGCATGGAGCAGGCCCAGGCCGCCTTCGGCAAGCAGCAGGAGAAGATCGCCCACCTGCAGAAGTTCATCGACCGCTTCAAGGCCAAGGCCAGCAAGGCCAAGCAGGCGCAGAGCCGGGTGAAGGCGCTGGACCGCATGGTCAAGCTGGGCCCGGTGCTGATGGATGCCGAGTTCGAGTTCGAATTCCGCCAGCCGCAGAACCTGCCCAACCCGATGCTGACGATGCGCGAGTTGAGTTGCGGCTACCCGGCACCGGAGGTCGGCAACCCGCCGGTCACCATCGTGCGGCACATCACCCGCAGCGTGATGGCGGGCCAGCGCATCGGCATCCTGGGCGCCAACGGCCAGGGCAAGTCCACCCTGGTCAAGACCATCGCGCATGCGCTGCAGCCGCTGGACGGTGAATTCGCCGAGGGCAAAGGCCTGGCGGTGGGCTACTTCGCCCAGCAGGAGCTGGACCTGCTCAGCGAGGACGACACGCCGATGCAGCGCATGGTGCGCCTGGCGCGCGAGAGCGGCGCCAGCGGCAACGAAGCGCGTGAACAGGACCTGCGCAACTTCCTGGGCCAGTTCCGCTTTGTCGGCGACATGGTGCATCAGAAGGTGGGCACGCTCTCGGGCGGCGAGCGGGCGCGCCTGGTGATGGCCACCATCGTCTGGGGCAAGCCCAACCTGCTGCTGCTGGACGAGCCCACCAACCACCTGGACCTGAACACGCGCGAGGCGCTGTCGATCGCGCTCAACGAGTTCGAAGGCTCGGTGATGCTGGTCAGCCACGACCGGGCGCTGCTGCGCGAGGTGTGCGACGAGTTCTGGCTGGTCACCTCGGGCGGCGTGCTGCCCTTCGACGGCGACCTGGACGACTACCAGAAGTGGCTGCTGGAAGTCAGCCGCGCCAATGCCCGTGGCCTGCCGCCGCCACCCGTGCCCGGGCCGGCGCCGATCCTGTCGGCGCCAGCAGTCGCAGCGCCCAGCCCCAAGGCGGTGGCCCGCGCCAGCGCGCCCGATGCCAAGAGCCCGGGCGCCTTCAAGCGCGACAACCCGCAGGACCGCAAGCAGAGCGGCCAGCAGCGCAACCTGGTCGCCAACCGCACCCGGCCGCTGCGCGCCGAGGTGCAGCAGATCGACGCCCGCATGGAGAAGCTGGCGGCCGAGCGGGTGGCACTGGAAGCCGCGCTGGCCGGCGGCAAGCAGAGCGGCCCCGACATCGCCGAGACCGGCCGGCGCCTGAACCACCTGAGCGCCGAGGTGGCGAACCTGGAAGAGCGCTGGCTGGTGCTGCAGTCCGAGATCGAGGCGATCACCGGCGAGGCGGGCTGAGCCTGCCGTCGCCGCGTCTGCCAGGGCTGCGGTGCTGGCGGCCCAGATGCGCCGCCGGGCGACCGACCGGTGGCAGACGGCGGCGGTGAATCGATCGCTCGGCTTGCGCGATCGGCTGCATACCTGGCGAAGCCAAGTGCAGGCGCGGGCGCGCGGACCGGCACCACCAACCAGGATGCCTGCCCAGGGCGCCACAGTCCAGCGGCCAGACAGCCAGGGCATAGGATGCGCGATGACACCCGCCCTTGCGCAATGGCGCACCGTGCTGCCGCCCCACTGCGTGCACACCGCCCCTGAGGAGTTGCAGACCGCCCTGGCCTGCACCTTCGCCAGCCCCCACCGCGCCATCGCCCTGCTCACGCCCGAGACCCTGGGCCAGGTCCAGGCGATCATGGCCATTGCCGCAGCCACCCGGCAGGCGGTGTACCCGTACAGCCGCGGCTGCAACTGGGGGCTGGGCTCGCGGGTGCCGGCCGCCGACGGCTGTGCCCTGCTCGATCTGTCGGCGATGAACCGGATCCTCGACCACGACGCCGAGCTCGGCACGCTGACGGTCGAGCCTGGCGTGCATTTCGCCCAGGCCGCGGCCTTCCTGCGTCAGCAGGATTCGCCGTTCTACTGCTCGGTGACCGGCGGCCCGGCCTACGGCAGCCTGATCGGCAACGCGCTGGAGCGCGGCGGCGGCGACGGCCCGCTGGGCGAGCGCAGCGCCCACATGACCGCGCTGGAGCTGGTGCTGGCCGGCGGAGAGGTCGTCCACACCGGCTTCGACCGCTTCGCAGGGGCGTCCACCGCCAGGCTCTCGCGCACCGGCGTCGGTCCGTCGCTGAGCGGGCTGATCGCGCAGTCGAGTTACGGCGTGGTGACCAGCGCCACCTTCTGGCTGGCCCGCCGTCCGGCCGCCAGCCACCAGCTCGTTGCCACCATCGCCGACACCGCCCGACTGGCGCCGGCCGTCGACGCCCTGCGCAGCCTGTTGCAGACCCAGGTGCTGGTGCCGCACGCGGCCACGCTGTGGAACAGCTACAAGCTGGCCGCGCGCCATGGGCGCTATCCATGGGCGACGGCCCCCACGCCGCCGCTGGACATCCTGGCCCGCGAGGGCGCCGAGCCCTGGATCCTGTCGATCGGGGTCGAGGGTGCCTCGCCGGCCATCGCCCGGGCCTTGCGCGACCAGGTGGTGGCGGTGCTCGGCCCGCAAGTGCAGGCGCTGGAAATCGTCGACGAGGCCGCGCTGTCGGCCGAGGAGCGGCTGCAACTCGCGCCGGGCCAGCCCACCGGTGCCAATGTCGCCAGTGCGTACTGGCGCAAGACCACCGCCCTGCCGGCGCTGGAAGACCTGGATCCGGACCGCGACCGCTGCGGCGTGGTCTGGGCCTGCCCCTCGCTGCCGCTGGACGGCCGCACGGTGGCCCCGGTGATGGCGGCGATGGAACAGCGCATCCGCGCCCACGGCTTCGAGCCCAACCTGGGGCTGAATCCGATTTCACCGCGCTTGTTCGAGGCCTATGCAGCACTGATGTACGACCGCGATGTGCCTGGGGAGGACGCCCGTGCGATGGCCTGCCATGACGCGCTGGTGCGCGCGCTGGTGGCCCAGGGGCACCTGCCGTACCGGCTGGGTGTGCAATCCTTCGGCATGCTGCCGCCACCGAAGGACGACAGCCGGGCCTTGATGCGGCGCCTGAAGTCGGCGTTCGATCCGCACAACGTCGTCGCGCCGGGTCGCTATGCCGATTGACGCCCCTCTGGACGCCCCGATCGGCGCCCCGATCGGCGCCCCGCTTGTCGACCCGCAGCGCCGGCGGCTGTGGCTGCAGGGCCTGCTGCTGGCCGGGTCCGGTCTGGTGGCCCCTGTCGGCGCCACAGCGCCCGGCGGGGCTGCGCCCGGCGCGCATGCGGCCTGGTTGCTGGGCGTGGTCGCATTGCCCGACAGCACCAGCGCGACCCTGGCCGCTGCTTGCGCCCACCACCTGGCACGGCGGCTGGGCGAGCTGGTCGCACTGGAGGTCCTGCCGCCTGGCACCGATCTGCCGTCGTGGTGGCGCCGTGGCCCCCCGGCCGGGCGTCTGCTGCTGACCGAGACCTGGCAGCAGGGCCCGACACCCGCGCTCACCGCTGCCGGCGCGCAGCTGCTGGCCGAGCTGACGCGCGAGCCGCTGGTGCTGGCGGGCAACCGGTTGCTGCCGGCGGACCTGGCGGCATGGCGTCTTGCCGCGCAGGCGGGCACCGGTGTCTGGCGCTACGGCACCGACGGCACCGACCCGCGGGCGGCCGACCTGGTGGCGGCGTGCCTGCAACAGGCCGGCCTGGGCCGGCTGCAGCCGGTGCTGTTCCGCGGGCCGGTGCAGTTGCTGCCGGCCCTGGCCGGCGCCCGGATGGAACTGGGCGTGCAGTTCGGCGCCGATGCCCGGGCCGGTCCGGCCTGCCGCCAGCACCCGGACAGCGTGCACGGCGGGCGCTGGGAGGCGGCGCACCGTGCGGGCGACATCCGCCTGCTGGCAGTGGCCGATGCCCGGCGCTCACCCTGGCTGCCCGGGGTGCCGACGCTGGACGAAGCCCTGGGCAGCACCGGGCAGCAGGCGGCGCGCTGCCGCCTGTTGCTGGCAGCACCTGGGCTGCCGAGCCCGCAGCTGCGGCAGCTGGCCGCGGCAGCGGCCACACTGCCCGCAGGCTGTTGACCGCGGCGGACGGCCATCGGCCGGCCGCCACGGGTGTTCACCAGCCCTTGGTCACCTTCTTCAGGCCGCTGGAGACGGTGTTGCCGGCGTTGGTGGCACCGCTGGCAATGGCATTGCCGGTGTTGGTGGCACCGCTGGCAATGGCATGGCCGGTGTCGGTGGCGCCACTGGCGATGGTGTTGCCCACGCCGGTGGCGCCGGCCACCACGGTGGAACTGGCCGAGACCATGGCCGCCTTGGTCACATTGCCGACATCGACCAGCTGGTTGGCGGCGTTCATCACCTGGCCGACCGCGTTGTAGGTGGTGTTGGTCAGCTGGTTGCCGGTGTACTTGGCGGCCGACTTGGCGTAGTTGGTGCTGCGGTAGGTGATGGACCTGCTGTCGTTCCAGATGTCCTTGGCCGGGGCGACGACGAACCGGTTGTTGGCGTCGAAGAAGGCCTTGGTCCGCTTGTAGTACGGCCCGGCGGCGTTGGCCATCAGGTCACCGGCGGTGAAGGCGCAGCCGGCTGCGGCGGTGTTGGAGGCCGCGCACTTGGCG
>JBBAPL010000178.1:0-10091 GCA_040400895.1 Aquabacterium sp. | reverse complement strand
CTGGAGATCTCGCACGCCTGCGAGTGGGAGATCCGCGAGCTCGACGCCTACATCGGCACGCTGATGGGCCTGGATGCCGCCGAGCACGACCGCAACCCGCTGCGCGCCGAAGTGGTGGGGCAGGCCATGATCCGCGCCATCGAGGCCGTGGCGGATCGGCCCGAGGTGCGCAAGGTGCTCGGCACCGAGATCGGCCGCTCGCTGGCCCATGCGATGCGCCAGACCTACGGCGACATCGTGGCCGACCTGCGCCATGCGGGCGTTCGGCCGGTGGGCATGGCAGTGCGCGGCACCAGCGGCCGCACCCAATCAGTGCACGGTGGACTGGGTGGTGAGGCGCGTGGGTCGGCCAGCAGTCCTGCCGCGATGGACGGTGGCGACGACAGTCGCCACGGCGGCCACGCCCTCAGCAACTCGGGCCGGCTGTCCCAGCGCGGCGCCAGCGGCAGCCACCGCGGCGGCGGCTTTGCACCATCGGGCAGGGGCAGTCTGGCACCGACGATGGGCCGGGTCGACGGCGAGATGATGGCGCTGATCCGGCGCCTGGCGCACAGCCCGGCCTCGCTGGGGGACGACGACGGTGGCTACCACCAGGGCAGCCACAACAGCCACGGAGGTCATGCCGGCGATGGCGGCGACTGGGGCCGCGGCGGCGGTTGGGGCCACGGCGGCGACGGCCAGGCCATGGTGGCGCCCAACCTGATCCTGGCGCACCGCGAGGAGCTGCGCCAGGCCGCGACCGGCTCGCTGGACCACATGGTCATCGACGTCATCGCCGGCCTGTTCGACCAGATCTTGTCCGACGCCAAGGTGCCGCCGCAGATGGCGCGCCAGATTGCCCGGCTGCAGTTGCCGGTGCTGCGCGCGGCACTGGGCGACAACACTTTCTTCTCGTCGCGGCGGCACCCGGTGCGCCGCTTCATCAACCGCATCGCTTCGCTGGGCACCGCGGTCGATGACTTCGACGGCCCCCAGGGCCGTGCGCTGCTGATCCAGGTGACGGCGCTGGTGCAGGAGGTGGTGGAGGGCGAATTCGACCAGATCGCCGTCTATGAGCAGAAGCTGCAGGTGCTGGAGAGCTTCATCGCCGACCAGGCCCGGGCCGAAGTGCAGGCCCTGGGCACCGCCGATGCGCTGCTGGCACGCAAGGAAGAGCAACTGCGCCTCCAGCAGCGCTATGCCCAGGAGCTGGAGGTCGCGCTCCGCGGCCTGCCGGTGCCGGACTACCTGCGCGACTTCCTGGCCGAGACCTGGAGCCAGGTGATCGCCAACGTGGCGGCAGCGGAAGGCACCGACGGCGTCACCACCATCCGCCTGCGGCAGGCCGGGCGTGATCTGGTGATGAGCGTGCAGCCCAAGGGCACGCCCGCACACCGGCAGCAGTTCCTGCGGCAGCTGCCCCAGCTGATGAAGGACCTGAACACCGGCCTGGACCGCATCCGCTGCCCCGAGGCGACGCGGCGCGACTTCTTCGCCCAGTTGCTGCCCGCGCATGCCGAGTCCCTGAAGGGACAGGCGCTGAGCACGCTGGAGCACAACCTGCTGGCCCGCCAGGTGGACGGTGCGCTGGCCACGCCGCTGCCGCGTGCCGCCGATCTGCCGACGCTGGGTCCGACCTCGGGGGCGGCAGTGGCCGCGTTGCAGGCGCTCGCGTCCCCGGCGGTGTTCACGCCGGCCGAGGCGCGGGCCGTGGGCCTGGTGGATGAGTCTTCGGTGGATTGGAGCCGCGTGGTCGACATCGACCTGAGCGCCGAGCCCGAGGTCACGGCTCTCGACATCGACATTGCCGGGCTGCCCACGCCCGAGGCGGTGGAGCCCACCAGCGGCAAGTCGCTGGCCGACCATGTGCAGATCGGCTTTGCCTACCAGATGCAGCTGCAGGGCGAGTGGCAGAAGGTGCGGCTGGCGCATGTCAGCCCGGGCCGCAGCTTCTTCGTCTTCACCCATGGCGCCAAGCAGCGCGAGACGGTGTCGATGACCCACCGCATGCTGGTCAAGCTGTGTGAAGCCGGCCGCTTCCGCGCGATGGAAAGCGCCTACCTGCTGGAGCGGGCCACGGCGCGGGCACGGCGCCAGCTCAAGGACCTGGCCGCGCCGCCAGGCCCGGCGGGTGCTGCGCCGCAACCGGGCGGCGCCAGCGGCGCGGCCGAACCCGCCCCGCGGCGCCTGCTGGGCGGCTTCTTCGCCCGGCGTGACTGACCGATCAGCCCCCGGCAACCGCCGACAGACGGCGGGCCATGCCGATGGCCGCCACCAGACTGGACGCATCGGCACGGCCGTTGCCCGCGATGTCGAACGCCGTGCCGTGGTCAGGGCTGGTGCGCACGAAGGGCAGGCCCAGCGTGACATTGACGCCCTGCTCCACCCCCAGGTATTTCACCGGGATCAGGCCATGGTCGTGCGTCATCGCGACCACCAGGTCAAATTCTCCGGGGTGACCCGGCGCATGCCGGGCGCGCATGAAGACGGTGTCGGGCGCAAACGGGCCGTGCGCGTCGATGCCCTCGGCACGCGCCGCAGCCACTGCCGGGGCGATGAAGCGGATCTCCTCGTCGCCGAACAGCCCGCCTTCGCCGGCATGCGGGTTCAGCCCGGCCACCGCGATGCGCGGCGCCTGGCCACGGGGAAGGCCCCAGGCAGCGGCACTGCGGTGGGCGATGCGCAGGGTCGACAGCACCGCATCGAAATCCAGCGCATCGATGGCCCGGCGCAGGGCCAGATGGATGGTGACCAACACCACCCGCAGTTCTTCGTTGGCCAGCATCATGCGCACCGCCGCGCCGCCGGCAGCGGCCTGCAGCATCTCGGTGTGACCCGGATAGTGCACGCCAGCGGCCGCCAGCGCTTCCTTGTGGATCGGTGCGGTGACGATGGCGGCCACCGCGCCACGCAGCGCCAGCGCCGCCGCCGCGTCGATGCAGGCCGCCGCGGCCTGGCCCGCAGCGGCGCTCACCTGACCCATCGGCAGGCCGGCCAAGCCCGCAGGCAGGCCGGGCGGCTGCCACACCGCCATGCAGCCGGGCGGCGTCTGCAGCGCGTCGGACGGGTCGTCCAGCTGCGCCACCGGCAGCAGCAGACCACACTGCTGCACGGCGCGCCGCAACACCGCCACGTCGCCCACCACCACCGCCGGGCCCGTGGCGCGCGCTGCCACGGCTTTGGCAATGATTTCGGGGCCGATGCCTGTGGGGTCGCCCAGGGTGATGGCCAGCAGGCCGGTGGATCGGTCAGTCATGCGGGGTTGGCAATGTCGATGAAGCGGTGGGCCAGGCCGAACTGGCGCGCCAGGTGGTCGCCCACCGCCGGTGCGCCATAGCATTCGGTGGCATGGTGACCACAGGCCAGGAAAGCGACGCCGGTTTCCAGTGCGATGTGCGCCTGCGGTTCAGAGATCTCGCCAGTGATGAAGGCATCGGCACCGGCGGCAATGGCGGCTTCGAAGTGGCCCTGCGCACCGCCGGTGCACCAGGCCACCCGCCGCAGCGGTCGGCCATCACCGGCCACCAGCACCGGCGTGCGCCCCAGCACCGCCTGCACCTGGGCGGCCAATGCCACGGCCTGGCTGGCGGCCTCGGCGGCCGGACCGATGCAGCCGAGGTCCTGGTCACCAAACCAGGCGTCGGCGCGCAGGCCCAGGCGCTGGCCCAACTGGGCGTTGTTGCCCAGCTCCGCATGCGCGTCCAGCGGCAGGTGGTAGGCGAACAGGTTGATGCCGTGCGCCAGCAGCGGCGCCAGGCGCTGGCGCATCCAGCCGGTGATGCAGCCGCTCTGGCCGCGCCAGAACAGGCCATGGTGCACCAGGATGGCGTCGGCGCCATCGGCCACGGCGGCTTCGATCAGGGCCAGGCTGGCGGTGACGCCGGAGACCAGCCGGTGCACCTCGGGCCGACCCTCGACCTGCAGACCGTTCGGCCCATAATCCTTGAAGCGATCCACCGCCAGCAGGGCCGACAGGTGCGATTCGATCTCCTTGCGCTGCGCCATCCTGCCCGCCTTTCCCTGATGACTGTCCGTTCGCCATGCGAAGACTCTGGCTGATTTTCTCCCAGGCCGCCACCGTGGGCATGGCGCTGCTGTTCGTGGTGGCCACGCTCAAGCCACAGTGGCTCAGCGGCAGCGGTCAGCCGTTTGGTGCCGTGGTGGCCGAGGTGGTGTCGTTGCGCACCGCCCAACCCGCTGCTGCGGCGGTATCAGGCACCTACAGCCTGGCCGACGCGGCCCGCCTGGCAGCCCCGGCCGTGGTCAGCGTGATCACCAGCAAGGCACGCAGCCGCAATCCGCATGGAGACGACCCGACCTTCGGCTTCTTCTACGGCGACCGCAACCCCGGTCAGCAGGGCGTGGGCTCGGGCGTGATCGTGTCACCCGAGGGTGTGCTGCTGACCAACAACCACGTGGTGGAAGACGCCGGCGAGATCGACGTGCAGCTGTCCGATGGCCGCGAGGTGCGCGCCGAGGTGGTGGGCACCGACCCCGAGACCGACCTGGCAGTGCTGCGCATCCCGCTGGGCAACCTGCCGGCCATCACCCTGGGCCGGTCGCAGGACCTGCATGTGGGCGACCCGCTGCTGGCCATCGGCAACCCATTCAACGTCGGCCAGACGGTGACGGCTGGCATCGTCAGCGCGCTGGGGCGCAACGGGCTGGGGCTGTCGACCTTCGAGAGCTTCATCCAGACCGATGCCGCCATCAATCCGGGCAATTCGGGCGGCGCACTGGTCAATGCCCAAGGCCACCTGGTGGGCATCAACACCGCCATCTATTCCAAGAGCGGCGGCAGCCAGGGCATCGGCTTTGCCATCCCCACCGACGTGGCGATGCGGGTGATGCAGAGCCTGCTGAAGGACGGCGTGGTCCGCCGTGGCTGGATCGGCGTGGAGCCGCAGAACCTGACCCCCGAGATCGCCGAGAGCCTGCAGATCGGCAACCGTGCCGGGGTGCTGATCACCGGCGTGCTGCAGGACGGGCCGGCCAGCAAAGGCGGCCTGCGCCCGGGTGACGTGGTGGCGGCCGTCGCCGGCCGCCCGGTGGCCAGCGTGTCGCAGTTGCTCGACGCGGTGGCCAGCCTGGAACCCGGCAAACCGGCGCAGGTGACGGCCTTGCGGGGCAAGAAGGAGATGACATTGACGCTGGAGATCATCCAGCGCAAGCGGCCAGTGATGCGACCGGCGCAGTAACAGCCCGCTGGCGGCCATGCGCCGCCCGGGCTGTCAGGTGCTGGTCGACCCGCTGGTGGTGTCAGTCTCAGGCGCCTTGGTGTGGCGGATGAAGATCTGCGCCGCCCAGATGCCCACCTCGTAGAGCAGGCACATCGGGATCGCCAGCGACAGCTGGGACACCACGTCCGGCGGGGTGATGACGGCGGCCACCACGAATGCCACCACGATGAAGTAGCCGCGCCACTCCTTCAGCTTGGCCACGGTCACGATGCCCATGCGGGTCAGCACCACCACCGCCACCGGCACCTCGAATGCCGCCCCGAAGGCGATGAACATCGACAGCACGAAGCTGAGGTAGGCCTCGATGTCAGGCGCAGCGGTGATGCTCTTGGGCGCAAAACTCTGGATGAAGGCGAACACCTGCCCGAAGACGAAGAAGTAGCAGAACGCCACGCCGGCAATGAACAGCAGGGTGCTGGAGACCACCAACGGCAGCACCAGCTTCTTCTCGTGGCTGTAGAGGCCAGGCGCGACGAAGGCCCAAACCTGGTACAGCACGATCGGCAGCGCAACCAGGAAGGCCGCCATCAGCGTGATTTTCAAGGGCACGATGAACGGCGAAATCACGTTGGTGGCGATCAGCGTGGTGCCCTTGGGCAGGTTGGCCACCAGCGGCGCGGCCAGCAGGTCGTACAGGCCAGCGGGCCCGGGCCACAGGCAGAGCACGGCGAACACCACGCCCACCGCGAGAAAGGCGCGGATCAGCCGGTCACGCAGTTCGACCAGGTGGGAGACAAAGGGCTGCTCGCTGCCGGCGAGCTCGTCTTGCGGGTCAGCCATGGGTGTGTCCAGGCATCATTTCAGGCCTGGCGGGCGGAAACGCGCCACGCGCGCTGCACCCGACTGCACATGGCCGCGCACACCCGAACGCTGCTTGTACCAACGCGGCACGCCGGTGCGCTTGAGCCGCCAGCGCTTGTTGGGACGTTTGTATTCGGGCGCCGGCGAGGCCAGGCCGTGGCCCAGGCTGCCGAAGCCGTCAGCGCCGCTGCCGTCCAGGCCGGCCTGCAGGTCGTTGACCTGGTCGCTGAACGCATGGTTGGCGCTGGACACCTCGTTGTGCACCGTCTGCTCGACGTCGCGGGCAGCGGTCTCGAACTGCGACTTCATCTTCTGCAGCTCTTCCAGCTCGATGGTGCGGTTGACCTCGGCCTTGACATCGGCCACGTAGCGACGCGCCTTGCCCATCAACGCACCCACGGTGCGGGCGACGCGCGGCAGCTTCTCGGGGCCGATGACGACCAGCGCCACGGCGCCGATCAGCGCGATCTTGTCGAAACCGAAATCGATCATCGGGGGGTGAATCCGGGCCAGCAGGGCGGCCCGGCACTCATGACTTGGTCTTGGCCTCGACGTCGACCGTGTTGCCGTCGTTCGCCTTGTGGGTGGTGACCTGTTGCGGCGTTGCGACGCTGGCATCGGCAGGCGTGGAGCCGTCCTTCACGCCGTCCTTGAAGCCCTTGACCGCTCCGCCCAGGTCGCTACCGATGTTCTTGAGCTTCTTGGTGCCGAAGATCAGCACCACCACGAGCAGCACGATGAGCCAGTGCCAGATGCTGAAGGATCCCATGTCGAACCTCTGCGGAGAGTTGAAAGACGAAACCGATGATTCTAGGTGAGCAAGGCCTGTGCGCCGGTGACAGGCCGGGCCATCACCCCTTGAGCCAGGGCCGGGGTCCGCCCATCACATGCAGATGCAGGTGCATCACTTCCTGGAGGCCGTCGCGCCCGGTGTTGATGACGTGACGAAAGCCATTGGTGACGCCCAGGCCGGCCATCAGCCGTGGCGACAGCGCCATCATCCGGCCCAGCAGCCCGGCATGCGCATCGGTCACATCGGCCATGCTCACGATGTGCAGCTTGGGAATGATGAGGATGTGGACCGGCGCCCAGGGGTTGATGTCGTGGAACGCCAGAAGTTCATCGTCTTCATGCACCTTCTTCGACGGAATCTGGCCGGCAACGATCTTGCAGAAGATGCAGTGGGGGTCAGCAGACATGGCGCAGCGGGGTTGGGGTTGGGGTTGATTGGAGTGCGGGGTCAGACCGGCATCGGCCGGCGGTCGTTCAGCGCCAGCCAGCCGCGCAGCACGCGATAGAGGAACCACAGCGAGATCACGCCCCAGGCGATCCAGCCCGGCGCGATCAGCAGCAACCAGAGCGGCGCGGTGACGGCGTAGGCGATGGCGCAGAACATCACGCTGCGGATGCGCCAGCGGAAATGGCTTTCCTGCCAGGAGCCCTGGGCGTCACTGCGCTTGTACAGATCCAGGAACACGGCCACCAGCAGTAGCAGCACGCTGCCTTGCGCACCAGGCAGCACCGCGCCCACCGCCACGATGGCGTGCAGCGCATAGCTGATGTGTCCCACCGTGCGCAGGGATGCCTCGGTCTCGCCGCTGAGCACCACCACCGAGCCGTCGACTTGTGCCATCAGGATCCGTCCTTCTCGCGTTGCAGCACCTTGCGCAGGGCGAATTCTTCCAGCCCCGACAAGCCTTCGCGCCGGGCCAGTTCGGCCAACACGTCGGCCGGCTTCAGGCCGAAGTGCGCCAGCGCGATCATCGAATGGAACCAGAGATCAGCCACCTCGTAGACGATCTTCTGGCGGTCGCCGTCCTTGCCGGCCATGACCGTCTCGGTGGCTTCCTCACCCACTTTCTTCAAGATGGCGTCAGTGCCCTTGGAAAACAAGCGGGCCACATAGCTTTTCTCGGGGTCGCCACCATGGGCGGGCTGGCGGCTCTCGATCACGCTGTGCAGCCGCGCCAGCATGTCCTGTGATGTGCTGTCAGTCATGACTTGTAGATGGTGGCCGGATCCTGCAGCACCGGCGCGGTGGTGACCCACTGCCCGCCCTGCAGCACCTGGAAGAAGCAGCTGTGGCGGCCGGTGTGGCAGGCAATCCCAGGATCGTGCCCGAGCTGCGTGACGGTGAGCAGCACCACGTCGGCGTCGCAATCCATTCGGATGCTGTGCACCTGCTGGAAGTGGCCGCTTTCCTCGCCCTTGTGCCACAGGCGCTGGCGACTGCGGCTGAAGTACACCGCTTGGCCGCGTGCGGCCGTCTGGGCCAGGGCCTCGCGGTTCATCCAGGCGAACATCAACACGTCACCGGTGCCCGCCTCCTGGGTGATGACGGGGACCAGGCCATTGGCGTCCCAGGTGATCGAATCCAACCATTCCATCGCCGGCAGTGTAGCGACGCATGCCATTGGCGCCCCACAGGTGGCCTCTCAGGCGGTGGCTGCGGTGGGCACCCAGTTGCCGTGGAAACCAGACGGCACCCGGTGCGGCAGGGTGACCACCGCCTGCGGCGCGCCGCTGAAGTTCTGTGCGTCGAGGATCACGAAGTCGGTGGTCTGGGTGCCGGCGTTGACCACCAGGCCCATCAGCCAACCTTCGGCCTCACCAGCGCCGGGGTGCCGTGGCTCGAACACGAACTCGCCGACGTGGCAGCCGGCGCCGAAATCGTGCACCTCGCGTGCACCGGTCTACATGTCGTGTCGGATCAGTTGGCTGCCACCGACGAAGTCACCGGCGCCATCGCGCTGCAGTGCGGCGCAGTAGGCATAGCGGTAAGGCTGGCCCAACCGACGTTCATCAGGGCGCGGAAACTCCTGCGGGCTGGCATCGACCACCCGGCGCGTCACCCGGCGGTCGGCCAGATCGATGGTCCAGCGCTCGAAGCCGGAGGCGTCGGCGTTGGGGCCGATCTTGCTGTGCTCGAACATCGTGGCATGGGCCACCACATCCAGGGTGATGCGGCCGTCGGCTGTCTCGAACGCATTGCAGGGGTGGAACACGTAGCACGGGTCCACATCGCACCAGACGATGCTGCTGCCCGGCGCATCCTTCATCAGCACACCCACCCGGGCCCGGTGGGCCGGGTTCCAGGTGTACGGAAACGTGTAGCCCGCCACCAGCGTGGCCAGCGAGAAGGTGACCGGCAGGTCGAGCACCAGCACGTACTGGGCAGTGATCATGCAATCGTGCACGCTGGGGCCGTGCGTGACGGCGATGGGCTCTTCACGCCGCACGCGGCCGTCCACACCCACCACCACATGGCGGATGGTGTCGGGGTCGCTGGCCTCATAACAGATGCCGTGCAGTTCACCGGTGGCGGGGTCCTTGTGGGCGTGGGCGGTGAAGCTGCCACGCAGGCTGCCGCCGAAGTTGTTGTGCGCAACCGTCTGCAGTTCGTCGCCCAGTTCCACCGGGTAGCCACCAGCTTCCACCAGGGCCCAGGTCTTGCCGGCATGGCCGATCACATTGGTGTTGACGGTGTCGCTGAAGTGGCGCGGGCCGGGCGCATCGGGCTCGCCGAGCGCGGCGCTGACCCTGGACGAGCGCACCCAGCGGTTGCGGTACCACCGCGCCTGCCCGCCGGAGATGCGCATGCCGTGCACCATGCCGTCGCCCACGAACCAGTGGTGGCTGGCCGCCTGAGGTGGGGTGATCGGATTGGGGCCGATGCGCAGGTATCGGCCATCCAGTTCAGTCGGGATGCTGCCCTGCACCGCCAGTTGCTCCAGCGTCAGCTCCCGGTCCATGGGCGCGTTCAACCCGGTGATGAAGGGGTTGGGACGGTCCGGCTCGACCATGCGCCCGCGGTTGAAGTCGGCGAGCTTCATCACGCCGGTGGCAACGATCTTGCGAATGGCGAACTCGATCGGGTTGGGCATGGTGGATCTTTCGAAGGCCGATGCCGCCTGGCCGACGGCGAAGGTGCGTCCGCGCCCCACATCATGCGCCAGGCGTTGGCCGAAGATGCCGGGGCCGTGGCGGGCAGGCGAGCCAGAGCTGCAGGCGGCTTGGGCGGCTTGGGGCTCTTTGTGGCCCTTTGCTGTGGATGCTGAAAGCGGGCGTTCG
>JBBAPL010000177.1:0-10093 GCA_040400895.1 Aquabacterium sp. | reverse complement strand
CAACAGCGAACTGCTGGACGCGCTGAACACCAGCGGCCAGGACCTGCGCATACTGGCCGGGCGTGTGCCCAGCCTGAACATCGAGTCGTCCTTCGGCCGGGCCTTCCCGCGCTTCTACCTGCGTGGCTACGGCAACACCGATTTCCGCTTGAACGCGTCGCAGCCGGTGTCGCTGGTCTATGACGACGTGGTGCAGGAGAACCCGATCCTGAAGGGCTTCCCGGCGTTCGACCTCGACCGCATCGAGGTGCTGCGCGGCCCGCAGGGCACGCTGTTCGGCCGCAACACCCCGGCCGGTGTGGTCAAGTTCGAGTCGGTGAAGCCGTCGACCAAGAAGATGGACGGGTACGGCAGCCTCTCCTTCGGCACCTCCAAGACCATCAACGCCGAAGCCGCAGTGAATCTGCCGCTGTCGTCCGACACGGCCGTGCGCATCTCGGCCCTGAACCAGACCCGCAGCGACTGGGTGGGCAACACCCACCCCAACGCCCTGACCACCGACATGGAAGGCTACCGCGACAGCGCGCTGCGGGTGCAGTTCCTGTACGAGCCGACCAAGCAGTTCAGCGCGCTGGCCAATGTGCATGTGCGCGACTACGACGGCTCGGCCCGGCTGTTCCGCGCCAACATCATCCAGAAGGGCAGCAATGACCTGGTCGCTGGCTTCGACCCGGACAAGGTGGCCTACGACGGCAAGAACGAAAGCAATGTCCAGAACTACGGCGCCAACCTGCGCCTGCGGTGGAACCTGGGCGGCATGGCGCTGAACTCGATCACCGGCTTCGAGCAGGTCAAGACCTTCAGCCGCGGCGACATCGACGGCAGCGCCGGCCCGTACTTCAACGCGGCCCTGCCGTTTGCGTCGGAGACGGCGGACGGCATGCCCAAGCATTCGCAGTTCTCGCAAGAATTCCGGCTCGAGTCCCTGGGCAGCGGCCCGCTGGGCTGGCAGGCCGGTGTCTACCTGTTTCAGGAAGACTACAAGATCGAGAGCTTCAGCTACGACTCGACCAACGCCAGCGCCCAGGACGGCTACCAGCGCGTGCGCCAGAAGAACGACGCCTTCGCCGTCTTCGGTGCGGTCAACTACGACGTGAGCAGCGCCTTGAAGCTGCGCGGCGGCCTGCGCTACACCCGCGACAACAAGAAGTTCACTGTCGAGGCGTATGACAACAGTGGCTTCGTGCCCTGCGTGCTGTCTGGCAAGTGCACCCTGGCCCAGTTGGCCGCGCAAGAACCCGACGGCAACCTGTCAGCATCACCCAAGGACAGCAAGCTGAGCTGGGACTTCAGCGGCACTTACGCCCTCGACAAGGACACCAACCTGTATGCACGCGTGGCCACTGGCTTCCGCGGCAGCAGCGTGCAGGGTGCCGGCGCCTTCAACGGCAAGTCGGTGGCCGGCCCGGAGACCAACACCAGCTACGAGGCCGGCATCAAGACCGACTTGTTCAACAAGCGTGCACGGCTGAACTTCGGCGTCTTCCACTACAACGTGAAGGACCTGCAGCTGACCGCGGTGGGCGGCGCCACCGGCAACGCCAACGTGCTGGTGTCGGCCAAGAAGGCCACCGGACAAGGCTTCGAGGCCGACGTGCAGGCGTTCGTCACCGACAACCTGCTGGCCACGCTGGGCTTCGGCTACAACGACACCCAGATCAAGGACGCCAACCTGGCGGTGTCGGCCTGCGCCTCGTGCACCGTGACCGACCCGCTCACCGCCGGCGGCAAGGCCCTGATCAACGGCAACCCGCTGCCGCAGGCCCCCAAGACCACCATCAACTTCTCGCTGAAGTACAGCCAGCCGATGGGCAACGGCGCCGAGCTGTACGCCTACACCGACTGGGTCTATCGCAGCAAGGTCAACTTCTTCCTGTACGAAAGCACTGAGTTCACCAGCAAGCCGGTGACCGAAGGCGGCCTGCGGGTGGGGTACACCTGGGGCAACGGCAAGTACGACATGGCGGTGTTCGGTCGCAACATCACCAACCAGATCCGGGTGGTAGGCGGCATCGACTTCAACAACCTGACCGGGTTCATCAACGAGCCACGCACCTGGGGCCTGCAGTTCAAGGCCCAGTTCTGACGATGCGGCGGGTTGCGCTGGCGCTGCTGGCCGCTGCCTTGGCGGGCGGTGCGCTGGCCCAGCCCGCCGTGATCTACGAACTCGGCGGCAAGGCCGACCGCGCCTTCAACCAGGCGGCCTACGAGGGCGCCGAGCGCTGGCGCCAGACCACCGGCGTGCGCTATCTGGAGTTCGAGATCGCGCAATCTGCCCAGCGCGAACAGGCGGCGCGCCGCTTTGCCCAGCGCGGCGCGGCGCCGGTGGTGGCCGTGGGCTTTCCGCAGGCGGCGGCCATCACCACGGTGGCCAAAGAGTTTCCGCAGACGCCGTTCGCCATCATCGACGCAGTGGTCGACCTGCCCAACGTGCAGAGCTTCATCTACCGCGAGCATGAAGGCGCGTTCCTGGTCGGCCTGCTGGCGGCCATGGCCAGCAAGACTGGCAAGGTGGGCTTCGTCGGCGGGCAGGACATCCCGCTGGTGCGCAGGTTCCTGTGCGGCTACGAACAGGGCGCCCGCCATGCCAACCCCAAGGTGACGGTGCTGTCGGCGATGTCGGGCAGCACCGCCGCCGCCTGGACCGACCCGGCGCGCGGCGCCGAGCTGACCAAGACCCAGATCGCCCAGGGCGTGGACGTCGTGTTCGCCGCCGCCGGCACCACCGGCCTGGGCATCATGCAGGCGGCCAAGGACGGTGGCATCCTGGCCATCGGCGTCGACAGCAACCAGAACCCACTGCACCCGGGCACCATGCTCACGTCGATGGTCAAGCGGGTCGACAAAGCGGTGGAGCAGGCCTTCCGCGGCATCACGCCGGGCGTGACAACGCTGGGGCTGAAGGAAGGCGGCGTCGATTACGCCGTCGACCAGCACAACGACAAATTGCTGACCCCGGCCATGCGCCAGGCGGCCGAGGCCGCGCGCGGTGCCATCGTGGCCGGCCGGCTGAAGGTGATCGACTACACGGTCGCCAACAGCTGCCGCTAGCCGCCGGCTGGCCGCAGGCCGACCTCTGCAAAGGCCCGGCTTCTACAATCTGCCCTCCGTTCTGACACCCCTGTTGCCACCGGCCCGCCCGGCTGGCGGCGTGCCTTGCTGCCCCCATGACTGAACTCGCCAAATCCTTCGAACCCCCCGCCATCGAAGCCCGCTGGGCCCCGCTGTGGGAGCAGAGCGGCGTCTACGCGCCGTCGCTGGACCCGGCCAAACCGTCGTTTTCCATCCAGCTGCCGCCGCCCAACGTCACCGGCACGCTGCACATGGGCCATGCGTTCAACCAGACGATCATGGACGCGCTGACCCGCTACCACCGCATGCGGGGCTTCAACACCCTGTGGGTGCCGGGCACCGACCATGCCGGCATTGCCACGCAGATCGTGGTCGAGCGGCAGCTGCAGGAACAAGGCATCAGCCGCCACGACCTGGGCCGCGAGGCCTTCACGGCCAAGGTGTGGGACTGGAAAGCGCAGAGCGGCGCCACCATCACCCGCCAGATGCGCCGCATGGGCGACAGCGTGAGCTGGGACCATGAGTACTTCACGATGGACCCGGCGCTGTCCAAGACAGTGACCGAGACCTTCGTGCGGCTGTACGAGGAAGGCCTGATCTACCGCGGCAAGCGCCTGGTCAGCTGGGACCCGGTGCTCAAGAGCGCGGTGTCCGACCTGGAGGTGGAAAGCGAAGAGGAAGACGGTTTCCTGTGGCTCATCCGCTACCCGCTGGCCGATGGCAGTGGCAGCCTGGTGGTCGCCACCACCCGCCCCGAGACCATGCTGGGCGACACCGCCGTGATGGTGCATCCCGAGGACGACCGCTACACCGGGTTCATCGGCAAGCAGGTGCGGCTGCCGGTCACCGGGCGCCTGGTGCCGGTGATCGCCGACGCCTACGTCGACAAGGCATTCGGCACCGGCGTGGTGAAGGTGACGCCGGCGCATGACACCAACGACTACCAAGTGGGCCTGCGCCATGGTCTGGAGATGCTGACCATCTTCACGCTGGACGCCAAGGTGTGGGACGGCGCACCGGTGGCCTACCGCGGCCTCGACCGCTTCGTCGCCCGCAAGCAAATCGTGGCCCAGTTGGATGCCGAGGGCCTGCTGGTCGAGACCAAGAAGCACAAGCTGCAAGTGCCGCGCTGCGCCCGCACCGGCCAGGTGATCGAGCCGATGCTGACCGACCAGTGGTTTGTCGCGATGACCAAGCCCGGGGCACCGAAGGATGGAAAGCCCGGTGCCAGCATCGCCCAGCAGGCCATCGACGTGGTGACTTCTGGCGAAGTGCAGTTCGTGCCCGAGCAATGGGTGAACACCTACAACCAGTGGATGAAGAACATCCAGGACTGGTGCATCAGCCGCCAGCTGTGGTGGGGCCACCAGATCCCAGCCTGGTACGGCAGCAACGGCGAGCTGTTCGTGGCCCGTGACGAGGCCAGCGCCCGCGCCCAAGCCGATGCTGCGGGCTACAGCGGCACGCTGCAGCGCGACCCCGACGTGCTCGACACGTGGTACTCCAGTGCCCTGGTGCCCTTCTCCACCCTGGGCTGGCCCGCCAAGACCATCGAGCAGGACCTGTTCCTGCCCAGCAGCGTGCTGGTGACCGGCCACGACATCATCTTCTTCTGGGTCGCCCGGATGATCATGATGACCAAGCACTTCACCGGCAAGGTGCCCTTCAAGCATGTGTACATCCACGGCCTGGTGCTGGATGCGCAGGGCAAGAAGATGAGCAAGAGCGAGGGCAACGTGCTCGACCCGGTCGACCTGATCGACGGCATCGCCCTGGCGCCGCTGCTGGACAAGCGCACCACCGGCCTGCGCAAGCCCGAGACCGCGCCCAAGGTGCGCAAGGCGACCGAGAAAGAGTTTCCCGAGGGCATCCCGCCCTACGGCGCCGACGCGCTGCGCTTCACCTTCGCGGCCATGGCCACGCTGGGCCGCACCGTCAACTTCGATACCAAGCGCTGCGAGGGCTACCGCAACTTCTGCAACAAGCTGTGGAACGCCACCCGCTTCGTGCTGATGAACTGCGAAGGCCAGGACTGCGGCCTGAAGGAGCACACCAAAGCCGAGTGCCAGCCCGGCGGCCCGGCCCACGGCTACATGCGCTTCAGCGCGGCCGACAAGTGGATCAGCAGCGAACTGCAGCGGGTGGAAGCCGCCGTGGCCGACGGCTTTGCCGGCTACCGGCTCGACAACGTGGCCAACGCCATCTACCAGTTGGTGTGGGACGCCTACTGCGACTGGTATCTGGAAATCGCCAAGGTACAGATCCAGAACGGCGACGCGGCCCGGCAACGGGCAACGCGCCGCACGCTGATCCGCACGCTGGAAACCGTGCTGCGCCTGCTGCACCCGGTGGCGCCGTTCGTCACCGCCGAGTTGTGGGACACGGTGGCGGTGGTGGCTGGGCGCAAGGAGGCCGGCAGCGCCGACACCATCGCCAGCGCGGCGTATCCCCAGGCCCAGCTCGACAAGATCGACCCGGCATCGGATGCCTGGATGGACCGGCTGAAGGCGGTGGTGGCCGCCAGCCGCAGCCTGCGCAGCGAGATGGGCTTGTCACCGGCCGAGCGGGTACCGATGCTGGCGATCGGCCCTGCTCCGGGGGACGCCGCCTTCATCGACGAAGCCGGCCCGCTGATCCAGGCCCTGGCCAAGCTGTCGGGCGTGCGCCGCATCGACGACGAGGCGGTGTTTGCCACCGAGAGCGCCAGCGCGCCGGTGGCCGTGCAGGCCGGGCTGCGGCTGGCGCTGCAGGTCACCATCGACGTGGCCGCCGAGCAGGCCCGCCTGGGCAAGGAGATCGCGCGGCTCGACGGCGAAATCACCAAGGCCCAGGCCAAGCTGGGCAACGAGAGCTTCGTGGCGCGGGCGCCTGCAGCCGTGGTGGCGCAGGAGCGCGCCCGGGTGGACGACTTCACCCAGACCTTGCAGCGGCTGCGCGAGCAACTGGCCCGCCTGCCGGCCGCCTGAGGCCGACGCGCCGGCCTAGCCGGCCTGCACCATTTCGCTGCCGGGCTGCAGCAGCGCGTCGACGCGGCGCGCCACATCCCAGGCGGCCCGCACGCGCGACTCCAGCGTGGTGCTGGCCACCCGGGGCGTGACCTGCAGCGTGTCGATCTGGTGCAGCAGCCGACCGGGCGCCAGCAGGCCGGGCTCCAGGCTGTCGAACCAGGCAGCGGCCATCCTGCCCGATCCCAGCACGTCGGCCAGCGCGTTCTCATCGAACAGGCTGGTGGACGCCAGGCTGACCAGCACCTGGTTGGCCTTGCAGAAGGCCAGGTAGCGCTCGCCCAGCAGCCCCTGGTAACGGGTGAAGTAGGTCAGCATGACGCAGACGGCGTCGCTCTGCTCCATCAGCTCACGCAGGCTGACTGGCTCGACCAGCCACCGCGCCCACAGCGGGTCGCTGGCGTGCAGGGCCGGGTCGTAGCCGATCACGCGCGCCCCGAAGGCCTGCAGCAACTGTGCCGTGGGCTGGGCAGCCGGCGCCATGCCGATCAGGCCGACGGTGGCGCTGCCCAGTTCACGCCCCACCAGCAGGCCCTCGGGGTTGACCACCGGCACGCGGCGCAGCATCTGCAGCAGCGCCCCGATCATGAACTCAGCCTCCGACTGGGCCGTGGCGTCGCTGGGGCGCACCACCTCGACGCCGGCACGCGCACAGGCGTCGAAGTCGATGTTCTCGGCACCCGCCGACAACCGCCCCACGGCCCGCAACAGCGGCGCACGCCCCAACGCGTCAGCGTCGAGCGCGACGGTCGGCGGGATGATCAGCGCCTGCACATTGCGCAGGGCCAGGCGCAGGCCGCGAGGGTCGCGCGCCAGGTCGGGCGCATAGCGCACGGCATGCCGCGACACCAGCCACTGCATCACCTCCGGGTCCAGGGGCTCGACGATCAGGACCACTGTTCAGTCCTCACGCCCTGGCCCCAGGGCTGCATGCCAGAATCAACTTGCTCCCTCACAACGACGAGTCACTTCATGTTGGTCAAAAAAGCGATTTTCCCGGTGGCCGGCCTCGGCACCCGCTTCCTGCCAGCCACCAAGGCCCAGCCGAAGGAAATGCTGCCGGTTGTCGACAAGCCGCTCATCCAGTATGCGGTGGAAGAAGCGTATGCCGCCGGCGTGCGCGAGATGATCTTCGTGACCGGCCGCCACAAGCGGCCGATCGAGGATCACTTTGACATGACATTCGAATTGGAGGTAGCCCTGGAACAGGCGGGGAAGGCTGACCTGCTGCGTGTGGTACGCAGTGTCAAACCGCATGACATGGAGTGCATCTACGTGCGCCAGGCGCAGGCCCTGGGCCTGGGCCATGCCGTGCTGTGCGGCCAGCGCCTGGTGGGCAACGAGCCGTTTGCGGTGCTGCTGGCCGACGACCTGATGGTCGGCGAGCCGCCGGTGCTCCAGCAGATGGTCGAGCAGTTCCAAGAGTGGCGTGCCTCGATCCTGGCCGTGCAGGAAGTGCCGCGCGAGCACACCCGCCGCTATGGCATCGTCGACGGGATCCAGGTCAACGAGCGCATGGTCGACGTCAACCGCATCGTCGAGAAGCCCGCCCCGGAAGACGCCCCCTCGAATCTGGGGGTGGCGGGCCGCTACATCCTGACCCCGGGCGTGTTTCATGAAATCGCCAGCCAGCCGCGTGGCGTGGGTGGTGAAATCCAGCTGACCGACGGCATTGCATCCCTGTTGCGGCGGGAGAAGGTGTTCGCGTACCGCTACCAAGGCCAGCGCTACGACTGCGGCAGCAAGGAAGGCTTCCTGCAGGCCAACGTCGAGCTGGCATTGAACCACCCGGAGGTGAGCGCCAGTTTCCGGGCCTACCTGCAGGGCTTGAAGCTCTGACGTTGCCGCCGGCGCGCCGGTGCCTCAGCGCCGGCGCAACAGGTGCACGAAATCTCCGTCGACGTTGGTCTGCTCGACCAATTCGTTGCCCGTCTGGCGCGCAAACGCCTGAAAGTCGCGCACCGACCCGGGGTCGGTGGACAGCACCTTGAGCACCTCGCCGCTTTGCAGCGTGGCCAGCGCCTTCTTGGCTTTCAGGATGGGCAGCGGGCAGTTCAGGCCGCGGGTGTCGAGTTCTTGGGTGGTGTCCATGGCGGGGCAGTGGGTTGTGGGCGCGGAATTGCAGGTGGACGATCAGCCGCGGCGCGGCAGGTCCATGAAGCGCGGCTCGATGCCGCGCCGGCGCAGCCAGGTGGCCAGCGCGTAACCGGTGCCGGCGGGCCAGCACATCAGGTCCTCGGGCGCATACAGCTTGTATTCGGCCAGTTCGGGCGACAGGCGCACCTCGCCGCGTGCCAGCGCGTGGTAGGCGATGATCACCTGGTTCATGCGCTGGAAGTCATAGACGCCGATCAGGTCGAGCGACAGCACTTCCAGGTTGGTTTCCTCGGCTACTTCGCGGGTGATGCCCTCCTCGGGTGTCTCGCCGGCTTCCATGAAGCCGGTGATCAGCGCGAACATGCGCCCCGACCAGGCCGCATTGCGCGCCAGCAGCACCCGCCCGTCCTGGTCCGCACATTCGATGATGGCCGCCAGCACCGGCGTGGGGTTGTTCCAGTGCGTCCAGTTGCAGGCCGGGCAGCGCAGGCGGGTCTTGAGGCCGCCGTCCTCCAGGGTCTCGGTGGGCTGCAGGCCCGTGCTGCAGGTGGGGCAGAAGCGATAGTCGTTGGCCATGGCAATCCTCGTGGTCAGGCCGGGAACACACCGGTCGACAGGTAGCGCTCGCCCCGGTCGCAGAGGATGAAGACGATGGTGGCGTCCTGCACCTGCTGCGCCAGTTGCAGCGCGGCCCAGGCGGCGCCGGCGGCCGAGATGCCGACGAACAAGCCCTCTTGCCGGGCCAGTCGGCGGGCCATGTCCTCGGCGTCGGCCTGGCTCACCAGCACCAGTTCGTCCACCTGGGCCGGGTCGTAGATCTTCGGCAGATAGGCCTCGGGCCACTTGCGGATACCGGGGATGCGCGAGCCCTCGGACGGCTGCGCGCCAATGATGCGCACGGCCGGGTTCTGCTGCTTGAGGTAGCGCCCTACGCCGGTGATGGTGCCGGTGGTGCCCATCGCGCTGATGAAATGCGTCACCCGGCCATCGGTCTGCTGCCAGATCTCTGGACCGGTGGTCTCGAAGTGGATGCGCGGGTTGTCGGCATTGGCGAACTGGTCGAGCACCCGGCCCTTGCCGTCGCGCTGCATCTGCTCGGCCAGGTCACGGGCGTATTCCATGCCGCCCGAGCGGGGCGTGAGGATCAGCTCGGCGCCATAGGCCTTCATCGTCTGGGCCCGCTCGATCGACAGGTCCTCCGGCATGATCAGCACCATGTGGTAACCGCGGATCGCCGCAGCCATGGCCAGTGCGATGCCGGTGTTGCCCGACGTGGCCTCGATCAGGGTGTCGCCGGGGCGGATGTCACCGCGCTCTTCGGCGCGGCGGATCATGCTCATCGCCGGGCGGTCCTTCACCGAGCCGGCAGGGTTGTTGCCTTCCAGCTTGCCCAGCACCACATTGCCGCGTGCGTCGCTGGTGGGCCCGGGCAGGCGCTGCAGGCGCACAACCGGTGTCTGGCCGATCACGTCCTCGATGGTGGGATAGCGGTTGATGGTCAAAGGTCACCTCCAGCCTGGATTGTGTCAGCCGGCGCCATTGCCCGCTTCGCCAGCGTGACATAATCCAAGACCGCGCCGGGCACACCGGACGCGGCCTGCCCGCGTGACGAAATCGGTAGACGTAGCGGATTCAAAATCCGCCGCCGCAAGGCGTGCCAGTTCGAGTCTGGCCGCGGGCACCACCCCATTCCAGCCGCACCTGGTCATCCATGCCGCCACTGCCTCCGGTCACCCAGGCGCTGATGCTGATCTGCTCAGCGGTGTTCTTCGCGCAGACGCTGCTGCGTTTTCTTCCGCTCGACCAGTTGTTTGCGCTGTGGCCACTGGCCAGCGGCCGGTTCTGGCCTTGGCAGTTGCTGACCTACGGGTTCCTGCATGGCGATTTCATGCACCTGTTCTTCAACATGCTGGGCCTGT
>JBBAPL010000176.1:0-10159 GCA_040400895.1 Aquabacterium sp. | reverse complement strand
GGGCCTGGCGCGTGACGCCGGCCTGGCCACCGGCGTGCACCCGCACATGCTGCGCCACAGCTTTGCGTCGCACCTGCTGCAGAGCAGCGGTGACCTGCGCGCGGTGCAGGAGCTGCTGGGCCATGCCAGCATCACCACCACCCAGGTCTACACCAAGCTGGACTTCCAGCACCTGGCCAAGGCCTACGACGCCGCCCACCCGCGCGCCCGGCGCAAGTAGCGCGGCGGCGCGGGCCGCACACAATCCCCGCCATGAAATCGATCCGACTGCGTGAAGGCAAGGAGCGGTCGCTGCTGCGCCGCCACCCCTGGGTGTTCGAGGGCAGCATCGCCCGCGGCAGCGCCGATGCCGGCGAACTGGTGCGGGTGGAGGCGCACGACGGCCGCTTCCTGGCCTGGGGCGCGTTCAGCCCGCAGTCGTCCATCCGTGTGCGGGCCTGGAGCTTCGACGAGGCGCAGCGCATCGACGCCGCGTTCTTCACGCACCGCCTGCAGCAGGCGGTGGCGCTGCGCAGCCGCCTGGGCATCGCCAGCGACGGCCAGCGCCTGGTGCACGGCGAGGCCGACGGCCTGCCCGGGCTGATCGTCGACCGCTATGGCGATGTGCTGAGCGCGCAGTTCGGCTCGGCCGGCGCCGAGCGCTGGCGCGACACCATCGCCGACGCGCTGCTCGCCATCACCGGCCTGACAAGGCTGTACGAACGCAGTGACACCAGCGTGCGGGCGCTGGAAGGCCTGCCCGAGCGCACCGGCTGGCTGCGCGGCGACGGTGCAACGGCGCTGGCCATCACCGAGCACGGCTGGCAGCTGGGCCTGGACGTGGCCCTGGGCCACAAGACCGGCTACTACCTCGACCAGCGCGACAACCGCCACCGCTTTGCCCAGCTGGTGCGCCAGCTGGGTTGCCGCACGGTGCTGAACTGCTACAGCTACACCGGCGGCTTCAGCGTGGCGGCGCTGGCTGGCGGCGCGCAGCAGGTCACCAGCGTGGATTCATCCGGCCCGGCGCTGGACCAGGCGCGCGACAACCTGCGCCGCAACGGTTTCGACGACAGCGCCCATGGCTTCGTCGACGCCGATGTCAACGCCCACCTGCGCCAGTGCCTGACCGACGGCACGCACTTCGACGCCATCGTGCTCGACCCGCCCAAGTTCGCGCCCACCGCCGCCCATGCCGAGCGGGCCGCTCGGGCCTACAAGGACATCAACCGCCTGGCCCTGCGGCTGCTGGCGCCGGGCGGCCTGCTGCTGACCTTCAGCTGCTCAGGCGGGGTGAACGCCGACCTGTTCCACAAGATCGTCGCCGGCGCGGGCATCGACGCGGGTGTGAACGCGGCCATCCTGCAGCGGCTGGAGGGGGCCTGCGACCATCCGACGACCATCGAGTTCCCCGAGGGCGAATACCTCAAGGGGCTGGCGTTGCTGAAGCTGTGATCGCGGTCTCGCCGCCATCGAGTGCACATTCACGACAAGGACACCACCATGAACGACCAGCGCGGAGAGGCGTTTTCATCCGGAACGGCCGCCAGCCATGAGATCTTCGAGCGCGCGCTTGCAGCGCTCAATGTCTACCGAGGCGACGCCGTGGCGATCATCGACGAGGCGCTGAGCGCCGACCCGGACTTCGTGATGGGCCATGTCCTGCGGGCCGAGGTGATGATCACGATGTGGGAGCGCAGCGTGCTGCCTGAGGTGCGCAAGACCCTGGACCGGCTGCATGCCCTGCATGCGCGCAGCACCGATCGCGAACGCGCGCACATGCAGGCCATTGCGCAATGGGCCCGCGGCGACTGGGATGGCATGCGCCTGGCTTTCGAGCGGCTGCTGGCGGATCACCCCCGGGACTTGCTGGCGCTGCAGGTGAGCCACCTCGCTGATTTCTTTCACGGCGACCGGGACAGTCTGCGCGCACGCCCCGAGCGCGTGATGCCGGACTGGAGTGCGGCCGATCCCGGTTACGGCTTCCTGCTGGGCATGCAGGCCTTCGGTCTGGAGGAGTGCGGCCAGTACGCCCAGGCCGAGGACACCGGACGCCATGCGCTGTCCCTCCAGCCGGACGACTGCTGGGCGCACCACGCGGTGGCGCATGTGCTCGAGATGCAGGCGCGGCAGGCTGAGGGCGTCGCCTTCATGCAGTCCCGTGAGGCGCATTGGGCGCAAGACGACAACGGCTTTTCCTTCCACAACTGGTGGCACACCGCCCTCTTCCACCTGGACCAGGGCCGCAACGCCGACGCCTTGGCGCTCTATGACCGCCGCATTCGGCCGGAACCCGTCGGCGTGCAATTGATGATGCTCGACGCCACGGCGCTGCTGTGGCGCCTGCATCTGAACGGCGTCGAGACGGGCGCGCGCTGGTCCGCGCTGGCCGACTGCTACGAGCAAGGCGACGAGGCGGGCTTCTATGCCTTCAACGACATGCACGCCATGGCCGCGTACGCCGCCACCGGCCGCGATCGCGCGTCTGCCGAACTGCTGCAGGCCGCACAGGCCTCTGCCGCCGGCGACGGCACGAACGCGCGCATGACCCGCGACGTGGGTCTGCCCATCCTCCAGGCCATCGATGCATTCGGGCGCGGCCAATACGCCGTTGCGGTGAACCTGCTGCTGCCGGTGCGCTACAAGGCCCATGCCTTCGGGGGCAGCCATGCGCAGCGAGACATCGTGCACCGCACGCTGATCGAAGCCGCGCTGCGCAGCGGAGATCGCGCCATGGCCCGTGCCCTCACCCGGGAACGCACGGCACAGAAACCGCACTGCGCTTTTTCTTGGGGGCTCAGGCAACGGGCGGCCTAGAGGGTGCCTGCCGAGGGTCAGGCCAGGGCCAGGCCGAGTTCGACTTCGCGGCCCGGGCCCACTGACCGACCGCGAACCTGCCGGCCCACACGCTGGGTGTGCTGCTGGCCCAGGCAGCCGACGACGTCGGATTCAGGCGGCAGTGCCCGGCAGTTGCACCGCCGGCTCGAACTTCGCCCGGTGGGTGGCGAAGAAGGCCTTCACGTTGCGCACGTTGGCATCCTGCGTGAACAGCCGCTGCACCAGCGCGTGGTAGGCCGCCATGTCGGGCAGCCACAGCACCAGCACCAGGTCGGGCCCGGGGGACACGCGGTAGCACTGCTGCACCGCGGCTTCAGCCACCGCGCGGGCCTCGAAGGCCGCCACATGCTCATTGCCCTGGCGGTCGAGCGTGATTTCGGCGATGACGCTCAGGCCCCCCACACGCGCTGGCGCCACGATGGCCACCTGCCGCTCGATCACCCCCGTGTCGACCAGGCGGCGCACCCGGCGCAGCGCGGTGGCCGGCGACACGTGCGCCGCTGCGGCCAGGTCCTGGTTGGACCGTGACGCGTCTGCCTGCAGCAGAGCCAGCAGCCGCAAGTCGAGGGCGTCCAGCACTTCTGGTTCGGTCGATTCAGTCATGAAGGTATTATTGAAGCAATAAAATTGCAGTCCTGGATGAGATGGTGCATTTGTTTCCTGGGGGTGGAGATATTGCACACTTCTTTCATGACGTGCTGACTACGATGCGCACCTGTCTGAACTTCAGGAACCAGCACCATGTGTGGCATCGTCGGCGCCGTCAGCACCCGCAACATCGTCCCCATCCTCGTGGAGGGCCTGAAGCGGCTGGAATACCGCGGCTACGACAGCTGCGGCGTGGCGGTGCACCAGGGCGGCGAGCTGCGCCGCACCCGCAGCACCAGCCGTGTGGCCGAGCTGGATGCGCAGATTGCGCAAGACAGCGTGCAGGGCGGCACCGGCATCGCCCACACCCGCTGGGCCACCCATGGCGTGCCGGCGGTGCACAACGCCCACCCGCATTTCTCGGGCAAGCGCATCGGCCTGGTGCACAACGGCATCGTCGAGAACCACGACGAACTGCGCGCCGAGCTGCAAGCCAAGGGCTACGTCTTCGAAAGCCAGACCGACACCGAGGTGATCGCCCACCTGGTGCACCAGCTCTACGACGGCGACCTGTTCGACGCCGTGCAGCGCGCCACCAGCCGGCTGAAGGGCGCCTACGCCATCGCCGTGTTCTGCCGTGACGAGCCGCATCGCGTGGTGGGCGCGCGTGAAGGCAGCCCGCTGGTGCTGGGCGTGGGCATGCACAACGGCCAGGGCGAGACCTTCCTGGCCAGCGACGCCATGGCCCTGGCCGGCGTCACCGACCAGATCGTCTACCTGGAAGAGGGCGACGTGGTCGACCTGCAACTGGGCAAGCACTGGATCACCGCGCGCCAGAGCGACGGCAGCTTCGCGCGGGTGCAGCGTGAGGTGCGCACCGTGCACGCCCACACCGGCGCGGCCGAGCTGGGCCCCTACCAGCACTACATGCAGAAGGAGATCTTCGAGCAGCCGCGCGCCATCGCCGACACGCTGGAATCGGTGGCCGGCATCACGCCCGAGCTGTTCGGCGACGGCGCCTTCCAGGTGTTCAAGGACATCGACCGGGTGCTGATCCTGGCCTGCGGCACCAGCTTCTACAGCGGCAGCACCGCGAAGTACTGGCTGGAGAGCATTGCCGGCATCCCCTGCAGCGTGGAGATCGCCAGCGAGTACCGCTACCGCGACAGCGTGCCCGACCCCCGCACCCTGGTGGTGACCATCAGCCAGAGCGGCGAGACGGCCGACACCATCGCCGCGCTGAAGCATGCGCGCGGCCTGGGCATGGCGCACACGCTGACCATCTGCAACGTGGCCACCAGCGCCATGGTGCGTGAATGCAAGCTGAACTTCCTGACCCATGCGGGCGTGGAGATCGGCGTGGCCAGCACCAAGGCCTTCACCACCCAGCTGGTGGCGTTGTTCCTGCTGACGCTGGCCCTGGCGCAGAGCCGCGGCAAGCTGACCGACGCGCAGGAGGCCGTGCACATGAAGGCCCTGCGCCACCTGCCGGCGGCCGTGCAGGCGGTGCTGGCGCTGGAGCCGCAGGTCATCGCCTGGGCGGCTGAATTCGCCCGCAAGGAAAACGCGCTGTTCCTGGGCCGCGGCCTGCATTACCCGATCGCGCTGGAAGGCGCGCTCAAGCTCAAGGAGATCAGCTACATCCACGCCGAGGCCTACCCGGCCGGTGAGCTGAAGCACGGCCCCCTGGCCCTGGTGACCAGTGCCATGCCGGTGGTGACCATCGCCCCGAACGACGCGCTGCTGGAAAAGCTGAAGAGCAACCTGCAGGAAGTGCGCGCCCGTGGCGGCGAACTGTTCGTGTTTGCCGACACCGACACCCAGATCAAGAGCGAGCCCGGCGTGCACGTGATCCGCATGCCCGAGCACTACGGCGCGCTGTCACCCATCCTGCATGTGGTGCCGTTGCAGCTGCTGGCTTACCACACGGCCTGCGCGCGCGGGACGGATGTCGACAAGCCGAGAAATCTGGCGAAATCGGTCACCGTGGAATAGGTGGACAGGGGTGCCGACGGCGGCTTCGGCAAGCGCGCCCGGGGCCGGCCGTCACTCCATCTCCCGCCCGATCACCGCATGAATTGTTCGATGTGGTCGTCCGGCAGCCCGATGCGCTTGTAGTGCGCCCGCGCGGCTTCCAGCTTGGTGAACACGTCTTCGTAGCCAACCGCCACACCTTGCGGGTCCACGTAGGTGTACCCGCCGGTCACATGGAACCAGGTGATCATCTCGTCGACGCCCTCGGGCACCACCAGCGTGTGGGTCTCGCCCGCGGGCTCGAAGGCGTAGGAACCCTGCTCCGCCACCCAGTCGTGCTCCAGGTAGAGCCAACGGCCCTTCAGCACGATGGCATGCACCGCACCGCTGTGGCGGTGGCGTGACAGCACGCCGGCTTTGCGCACCCGCAGCAGGTTCACGTAGTAGCCGCCGCTGGTGCACAGCAGCAGGGGCTTGAACGAGACGCTCTGCGTGACGGGTACCCACAGCGCGTCGTTCTCGAGCCATTGGTTCAGAACGCCCGCATGCACCAGGTCGGGCGACATGAACGGCACCTGCGGCAGGGCGTAGGGAATGGGGCGTTCGTCGGGTTGGCGGGCAGCGGTGGTGTCGGTGGTCATGGTGGCGGGTTGGCGGTCAGAGGGTTGGCGCAGGGCTGGGGGGATTCTCCCCAAACCAGGGCGGCATCGTGGTCTTGTCGGGGTTGCACGCCACCGGATGCTCCGCCGCGGGTGCGGTGATGCAACGGCCCGCGTCGTGGTCGCCAGCGGCTGGTGTGCGAGCATGCCGTGCCTCTGCACCCTGGATCATCCGAAGGAGACCCCCATGACCTTTGCCGATCGACTGAACGCATGCCACAGCTCGGTGGTGCATGACGTGATGAAGGATCTTGGCCTGCCCCTGCGCGTGCTGCCACGCACGATCGTCGGTCTGGAACCGACCATGCGCGCCGCCGGGCCGGTGTTCACCATCCGCGGGCGGCCAGACCCGACGATGGACAAGCACACGTCACTGTATGAATGGGCTGGGCTGCTGTCGCGCGTGCCAGCCGGTCATGTGGTGGTGTGCCAGCCGCAGGACGACACCCGTGCGCTGTTCGGCGGGCTGTCGGCCGAGGCGTTGAAGATCAAGGGCGTGCGCGGCTACATCGTCGATGGCGGGTGCCGCGACATCCAGGCGGTGATCGACGAGGGCTTTCCGGTCTTTGCGCGCTACGCGACGCCTATCGACATCGTGTGCGCCTGGCGTGCCGAGGCCTTCGAGCAGCCGGTGGCCATCGGCGGTCTGCAGGTGCTGCCGGACGACCATGTGCTGGCAGACCGCGATGGCGTCATCCTGATCGGTGCGGCCCATGTCGAGGCGGTGCTGGCCGCCGCCGAACGCAAGATGGCCACCGAGGGCGACATGGTGCGCGCCATCCGCGCCGGTGAAGACCCGCAGGCGGCTTACCTGCGGTACCGGGTGTTTTAGCCTGCAGCGGTTTTTTTGGCCGATCGTTGTCAGCCTGGCGCACGCCGCGCGACCAACCCGGGCCCGGCATCTGCGATGCCGTGCCGAGTCAAACTGAAACTGGCGTCCGCTATGCTGCCCCGGCGCCGACCCTGACCGACACCACGCCATGCACCCCACACTGCCGCTGCTCGCCGCCACCGATTTTCCACCCATCCGCCGCCTGGCGCTCGACACCCTGCAGGTCAACCTGGGCTACAAGTGCAACCAGAGTTGCCTGCACTGCCATGTGGCCGCCAGCCCGCAGCGCACCGAGATGATGGATGCCGACACCGTGGCCCTGGTGCTGGCCGTGCTGCGGGCGCGCCGGGTGGGCACGCTCGACCTGACCGGCGGCGCGCCCGAGCTGAACCCGCACTTCCGCCACCTGGTGCGCCAGGCGCGGGCGCTGGGCGTGCGCGTCATCGACCGCTGCAACCTCACCATCCTGTCCGAACCCGGGCAGGACGATCTGGCCGCCTTTCTGGCCGACCAGGGCGTGGAGATCACGGCGTCGCTGCCGTGCTACTCCGCGGCCAATGTCGACCGCCAGCGCGGTGACGGCGTGTTCGACCGCAGCATTGCCGGGCTGCAGGCGCTGAATGCGCTGGGCTATGGCGACGCTGGCAGCGGCCTGGTGCTCAACCTCGTCTACAACCCGCAGGGTCCGTCGCTGCCGCCCCCCCAGGGTCCGCTGGAGGCCGATTACAAGCGTGAACTGATGCAGCACTTCGGCATCCGCTTCAACCACCTGTTTGCACTGACCAACATGCCGGTGCAGCGCTTCGGCAGCACCCTGGTCAGCAAGGGCACGTTCAGCAGCTACATGCAGCTGCTGCGCGGCAGCTACCGCGCGGAAAACCTGGGCACGGTGATGTGCCGCAGCCTGCTCAGCGTCGGCTGGCAAGGCCAGTTGCACGATTGCGACTTCAACCAGATGCTGGGCCTGCCAGCCAGCGTGGCCGGGCTGGCGCGGCCGCATCTGCGCGACCTGCTGCAGCACGAACCGGCGGGCGCTGCCATCCGCGTGGCCGACCACTGCTACGGCTGCACTGCCGGCCAGGGCAGCAGCTGCGGCGGCGCGCTGGAGGCTGCCGCGCCCGCGCACTGACTGGCGCCCGATGCCGCCACTGCTGTCCATCGTGGTGCCGGCGCTGAACGAGGCCGCCGGCATCGCCGCCATGCTGCAGGCATTGGCGCCGCTGCGCGCGCGGGGGGTCGAGCTGGTGCTGGCCGACGGCGGCAGCACCGACGGCACGCCCGACCGCGCCGCCCCGTGGGTCGACACCGTGGTGCGCGCGCCGCGCGGGCGGGCGCTGCAGATGAATGCCGGCGCCGCCCGGGCGCATGCCGATGTGCTGCTGTTCCTGCACGCTGACACGCTGCTGCCGGCCGGGGCCGACGGCCTGGTGCTGCAGGCGGTGGCCGCGGGCGCCCGCTGGGGCCGCTTCGACGTGCAGATCCAGGGCCGGCCCTGGATGCTGCGGGTGGTGGCGGCGCTGATGAACCTGCGCTCGCGCGCCACCGGCATCGCCACTGGCGACCAGGCCATCTTCACCACCCGCGCCGCCTTCAACCAGGCGGGCGGCTTCCCGGCGCAGCCGTTGATGGAGGACATTGAACTGTCACGCCGGCTCAAGCGCATCGCGCGACCGGCCTGCCTGCGGGCGCGGGTGGTCACCTCGGGCCGCCGGTGGGAGCAACGCGGCACCTGGCGCACCATCGTGCTGATGTGGCGGCTGCGCTGGCGCTACTGGCGCGGTGAATCCCCCGACAGCCTGGCGCGGGCCTACCGCTGAACACGGCCATGCGCACGCCGGTCATCGTGTTTGCCAAGGCCCCGGTGGCCGGGCTGGCCAAGACCCGCCTGGCCCCGGCGCTGGGTGCGGCCGGCGCGGCGGCGCTGGCCCACCGCATGCTGCGCCATGCGCTGGCCCAGGCCACGGCGGCCGCCGTCGGCCCGGTGGAGCTGTGCGCGGCGCCCGATGCCACCCACCCGTTGCTGCAAGCCGCCGCGGCTGGTTGCGGCGCGACCCTGGCCGACCAGGGACCGGGCGACCTGGGCGCGCGCATGCACCGCGCCATCGGCCGCCAGGTGGCGCGGCACGGCCGGGCGCTGCTGATGGGCACCGACGCACCGGCGCTGGACGCCGGGGTGCTGCGGCAGGCGGCGCAGGCACTGCAGGACCATGACGCCGTCTTCGTGCCCGCACTGGACGGTGGCTACGTGCTGGTGGGCCAGCGGCTGGACGACCCGCGCTGGTTCACCGGCATGGCCTGGAGCCACGCCCAGGTGATGGCCGACACCCGCGTGCGCTTGCGCGCCGCCGGCGTGCGCTGGGCCGAGCTGGCGCCGGTCGCCGACATCGATGCGCCGGCCGACCTGCACCACCTGCCGCCGGGCTGGCTGCCTGGCTGAGGGCCGGGCGGCCACGGCCACGGTGCCGGCGGCACGCGGCGGCTGTCACCCGTGTGCAGGCCAGCCCGGGCGCCGGCCGCCAGAATTGGTGCATTCCAGCCACGGAGACTGCCATGCACGACATCCTCATCCAGGGCGGCACCGTCGTCGACGGCACCGGCGCACCGGCCCGCCTGGCCGACGTGGCGGTGCAGGGCGGCCGCGTCGTGGCGGTGGGCACCGGCCTGGGGCCGGCGCACCGGGTGATCGATGCCACCGGCCTGCTGGTGACGCCCGGCTTCGTCGACATCCACACCCACTACGACGGCCAGGCCACCTGGGACGCCAACCTCACGCCCAGCTGCTGGCACGGGGTGACGACGGCGGTATTCGGCAACTGTGGCGTCGGCTTTGCGCCGGTCAAGGCCGGCGCGCGTGACTACCTGATCAACCTGATGGAGGGGGTGGAAGACATCCCCGGCACGGTGCTGGCCGAAGGCATCAGCTGGGACTGGGAGTCCTTCCCCGAGTACCTGGACGCCCTGGAGCGCCGCCAGTACACGATGGACATCGGCGCGCAGCTGCCGCATGCCGCGCTGCGGTTCTATGCCATGGGCGACCGCGGTGCCGAGCACCAGGCCCGGCCCACCGAGGCCGAACTGTCGGAGATGGGCACGCTGGCCGAAGCCGCGCTGCGCGCCGGCGCGCTGGGCATCACGACATCCCGCACCACCAAGCACCGCGCACGCGACGGCCGCTACACACCCAGCCTGACGGCGGCCGAGCCCGAACTGTTCGCCATCGCCGGTGCGCTGCGGCGGGCGGGCAAGGGCGTGCTGGAGGTCAATTCCGACTTCGGCGATGGTGACTTCG
>JBBAPL010000175.1:0-10160 GCA_040400895.1 Aquabacterium sp. | reverse complement strand
ATCTGCTTGCCGCGCACCTCGATCCAGGTGTCTCCGTTGTCCGCCGCGGCGATCTTGAAGGGCATCAGGTCGATGTCCTTCTGCACTTCCTTCTCGGTGAACTTGCGGCCGATCAGGCGCTTGGCGGCATACACCGTGTTGCGCGGGTTGGTCACGGCCTGGCGCTTGGCGCTGGCCCCGACCAGCACTTCGCCGTCTTCCTGGTAGGCGATGATCGACGGCGTGGTGCGTGCACCTTCGCTGTTCTCGATCACCTTGGTGGTGTTGCCTTCCATGATCGCCACGCACGAATTGGTGGTGCCGAGGTCGATGCCGATGATCTTGCCCATGGTGTTGTGCTCCTGAGGAGTGAATCTGATTGGTTCTGAAGTGCGGCTGGCGGTGGCGGTTTCAAGCCCGGCCGGCCCGGTGCATTGCGTTGGATCAACTGGGGCGGGCGCGCGCTACTTGGGCGCGGCCACGGTCACCAGCGCCGGGCGCAGCACCCGGTCGTTGATCAGGTAGCCCTTCTGCAGCACGGCCACCACCGTGTTGGCGTCCTGGTCGGCCGGCACCATGCTGATGGCCTGGTGGTGGTGGGGGTCGAACTTTGTGGCCGCGGGCGGCGCGATCGGCAGCACCTTGTTGCGCTCCAGCGCGGCGGTCAGCTGGCGCAGCGTGGCGTGCACGCCTTCGAGCACCGCCTCGACCTTGGCGTCGGGCATGGCGATGGCCGCCTGCAGGCTGTCCATCACCGGCAGCAGGCTCTCGGCGAAGGCTTCCACCGCGTACTTGCGGGCCTTGCTGATTTCTTCATCGGCGCGGCGGCGGGTGTTCTCGGCCTCAGCCTTGGCGCGCAGGAAGGCGTCGGACGCTTCGCTGGCCTTGGCTTGTGCGTCGGCCAGCTGCTGCGCCAGGCTGGGCTCGGCGGCGGCCTCCGGCGCGGACGGGTGGGCATCGCCGTGGGCAGGTGGCAGGTGGCTCGCGGGGTCGTTCTCCTGCGTCGTCATGTCGGTCGCTTTGCGGTTTTTTTTGAAGGGATTGAACACGGTCATGGTGGATCTGGGGCCACGATCCCGCAGTTCAAGAGGGGTTTTTGCAGCAATTGGCGCCCACCAGCGGCGCACTTGTGCGGCAGCGGCCGCGTCAGACGTCGTCGATCGACGCGCTCCAGCGCTGCCAGCCGTGCTGGGTGCGGTCCAGCTCGCGCCGGTCACGCTTGGTGGGGCGGCCCTGCACGATGGCCAGCGCAGGCTCGGCGGCCAGCCGGCGTGCCTCGGCGGCCTGGCTGCGGGCGGCGATGCTGTCGGCCGTCTCGGCATACAGCGCCTGGGCCACTGGCGCCGGGCCGCGCAGGTTGCTCAGACCCAGCACCACCACGGTGCGTGTCACCGGGCCCTGGCGGACCACCAGGGTGTCCTGTGGCCGCACATCGCGCGACGGCTTGGCCACCTGGCCATTGACCTGCACACGGCCCTTGTCAATGTCGTCGACCGCCAGCGCCCGGGTCTTGTAGAAGCGGGCGGCCCACAGCCATTTGTCCAGCCGCATCGCGGCCAGCGTGGGTTTGTCGGCAGGGGCGGGGCGGCTCATCCGGGTGGATTGTCGCTGCCCGCAGCGGCCAGCGGCAGGTGCACCACCGCGTCCAGGCCAGCCGTGCCGCCGCCAGCCGCAGGCCGGTCGTCCAGCGCCAGTGTGCCGCCAAGCTGCTGCACGATCTCGCGGCAGATGGCCAGGCCCAGGCCGGTGCTGCCCGGGCCGTCGCCGCCGACGAAGGCCTGCATCAGCCGGGGGCGCAGCGCGTCGGGGATGCCGGGGCCGCTGTCGGACACCGTCAGCCGTGCCTGGGCCCCGGTCCGCGCCAGGCGCACCGCCAGCGTGCCGCCCACCGGGCTGTGCTTGACCGCGTTGTGCAGCAGGTTGCGCACCAGCTCGCGCAGCGCCCAGGCATGGCCGCGCACCAGTGCGGGCGCCGTCTCCAGTTCGAAGTCCAGCCCGGCCTCGGCGACCAGCGGCGCCAGGTCCAGCGCGACTTCGCGCACGGTGTCGGCCCAGTCCTGCAGGGTCGCGTCGCGCTGCTGGCGCAACTGCTCCACCTTGGCCAGCGCCAGCATCTGGTTGGCCAGCCGCGTGGCGCCGTCCACGGTGTGGGCGATCTCGGCCAGCGCCTGCTGCGGCGGCAGGTCGCCACGCTGGGCCGATTGCACCTGCACCTTCAGCACCGCCAGCGGCGTGCGCAACTGGTGCGAGGCATCCCGCACGAAGCGCTGCTGGTGCGCCAGCAGACGGGCCTGGCGCTGCAATGCATGGTTGGTGGCAGCGATCAGCGGCGCCAGCTCACGCGGGGCCTGCGGCGCCTGGATGGGCGACAGGTCGTCGGCGGCGCGGGCTTCGATCGCCTCGCTGAGCCGGCGCACCGGCCGGGTGGCCTGCTGCACCACCGCCCACACCACCGCGGCGATCACCGCCAGCAGTGCGGCCTGGCGCCACAGGGTGTCGACCAGCACCTGGCGCGCCAGGGTCTGGCGCAGTTCCAGCGTCTCGGCCACCTGGATGGTGGCCATGCCCTGCCCCATCTGCCCTGAGACCGGCTGCAGCAGCACCGCCACCCGCACCGCCTGGCCGCGGTGGGTGTCGTCGTAGAAGTCCACCAGCGCCGCGTAGATGCCCTTGTCCGGGATCTTGCCGCGCCAGGCCGGCAGGTCGTCGAAGCCCGAGACCATCTCGCCCTGGAAGCCGGTGATCTTGAAGAACATGCGGCTGCGGTTGTCGGCCTCGAAGGCCTCCAGCGCCGAATACGGCACGGTGGCCAGCAGTTGCGGCCGCTCCGGCGTGCCGCCCACGTCCAGCAGCTCGCCGATGGCCTTGGCCGACGCCAGCAGGGTGCGGTCATAGGCGGTGTCGGCGGCGCGCTGGGCCTGCTGGTAGAGGCTGGCGGTGTTGATGGCCACCAGCAGCCCCACAGGCAGCAGGATGCCGATCAGCAGCCTGGCACGCATGGACAGACCCGCCAGGCGCTGGACCAGCGGCATCACGCCTCGGCCTCGGCCTTCAGCAGATAGCCCAACCCGCGCAAGGTGACCAGCCGCGCCGCCGTCGCGGCCAGCTTCTTGCGCAACCGGTAGGCCACCACCTCGATGGCATCGGGCTGCACGTCCGCCTCGCCGGCAAACACCAGCTCGAACAGGCGCTCCTTGGCCACTGCCTGGCCGGGGCGGGCCAACAGCGCGCGCAGCAGGGCGCCCTCCCGCGGGGCCAGCTCCAGCGGCTGCCCCTGGAGGTAGACGGCACCGGAGTCGCCGTCCACGCGCAGGCCGCAGAACGCCGGGGCATCGCTGCGGGCATCGGCGCTGGCGTTGGGGTTGCCGCGGCGCGCCAGCGCGCGCACGCGCGCCTCCAACTCGTCCAGGTCGAACGGCTTGGGCAGGTAGTCGTCGGCGCCGGTGTTCAGGCCCAGGATGCGGTCGCCCACCGTGCCGCGGGCCGTGAGAATGATCACCGGTGTGGCCAGCCCCTCGGCCCGGGCGTCGGCCAGCACCTGCAGGCCGTCGCGGCCGGGCAGGCTCAGGTCGAGCAGCACGACATCCGGCACCACGGCGCGCCACCGGTCCAGCGCGCGCAGGCCGTCGCCACACAGCGTGACCTGGATGCCGCGCCGCTCGAAGCTGCGCTGCAGCGTGGCCTGCATGCTGGGGTTGTCCTCGATCAGCAGCAACTTCATGGCGCGAGTGTGGCGCGGCGCGCCGGGAAATCCGCCGAGCTCCGTGTTTCCCCGGGGGATGTGGACAGCAGTTCGACAGCCAGGGCCGCGATCATGCAGGCTTGGCCGGGGGACCCGGTCAGCGCCTGCTGCACAGACGGCGGGCATCAGCCAACCCAGGAGACCCACGATGCGTCGCGATACCTTTCTCCGTTCCATGGCCGCGCTGGCGGCTGTCGGCGTGCTGCCGCAGGCCGCGCTGGCCAATGCCAACCTCAAGATGATGATCCCTGCCAACCCGGGCGGCGGCTGGGACACCACCGGCCGCGCGCTGGGCAAGGCGCTGCAGGATGCCGGCGCCGCCGCCACCGTCAGCTACGACAACAAGGGCGGCGCTGCCGGCGCCATCGGCCTGGCGCAGTTCGTCAACGGCAGCAAGGGCGACGCCAATGCGCTGATGGTGATGGGCGCCGTGATGCTGGGCGGCATCATCACCGGCAAGCCGCCGGTGACGCTGGACAAGGCCACGCCGATCGCCCGCCTGACCAGCGAATACAACGTGTTCGTGCTGCCGGCCGCATCGCCCTTGAAGACCATGGCTGACGTGGTCGAGCAGATGAAGAAGGACCCGGGCAGCGTGAAGTGGGGCGGTGGGTCGCGCGGGTCCACCGAGCACATCGCCGCGGCGATGATCGCCCGCGCCACCGGCGTCGACCCCAGCAAGATCAACTACGTCGCCTTCCGAGGGGGCGGTGAGGCCACCGCCGCCATCCTGGGCGGCAACGTCACCATCGGCGGCAGCGGCTACAGCGAGTTTGCCGAGTACATCAAGACCGGCAAGATGCGCGCCATCGCCGTCACCAGCGACAAGCGCCTGCCCGGCATCGACGTGCCCACGCTGAAGGAGCAGGGCATCGACGTGGTGATCGGCAACTGGCGCGGCGTCTACGGCGCCCCCGGCATCACGCCCGAGCAGCGCAAGGCGCTGACCGAACTGATCGTCAAGGCCACCAAAAGCAAGGCCTGGGCCGAGTCGATGGAGAAGAACCAGTGGACGTCTGCACTGCTGACCGGCCCGGCGTTCGACAAGTTCGTCGACGATGAATTCGCCAGCCTGCGGGCGGTGATGGTCAAGAGCGGGATGATCTGATGGCCTCGATGGTGGTGCGCCAAAGCGCGGTGGCGGCCGGGGTGCTTGCACTGGGCCTGCTGCTGGTGTCGGGCGCCATCACCATCCCGTCGGCCGCGGGCTATGCCGGTGTCGGCCCCAACTTCCTGCCCTGGGTGGTGGCCATCGGCCTGCTGCTTTGCGGCGGCTTCCTGGTGTGGGAGGCGCAGAGCGGCGGCTTCCGCCAGATGGACGACCTGGACGGTGCCGAGCATGGCCACTGGCCCGGCTTCGTCTGGGTGAGCGCGGGCATCCTGGCCAACGCGGCATTGATCACCACCATCGGCTTCATCCTGAGTTGCGCGCTGTGCTTCGTGCTGGCGGTGCGCGGCTTCAAGTCGGCCGAGGGCCGGCTGGACATGTCGGTGCGCGCCTGGTGCATCGACGCGCTGACCGGCATGGCCATTGCCGCGCCGGTGTTCTGGATGTTCACCCAGGCGCTGGCGATCAACCTGCCCGGCCTCACCAACACCGGCTGGCTGTGATGGCCCGGCCTCTCTGAAAACGGCAGGCCCGCGATGGACGTCTGGAACAACCTGCTGCAGGGCTTCATCACCGCCGGCACGCCGATCAACCTGCTGTGGGCGCTGGTGGGCTGCACCATCGGCACGGCGGTGGGCGTGCTGCCCGGCATCGGCCCGGCCACCGCGGTGGCCATGCTGCTGCCGATCACGCTGAAGGTCGAGGCCACCGCCAGCATGATCTTCTTCGCCGGCATCTACTACGGCGCGATGTACGGCGGCAGCACCACCAGCATCCTGCTGAACACCCCGGGTGAAGCCGGGTCGATGGTGACGGCGCTGGAAGGCAACAAGATGGCCAAGCACGGCCGCGCCGGCGCCGCGCTGGCCACCGCGGCCATCGGCAGCTTCGTGGCCGGCACCATCGCCACGCTGGGTGTCACCTTCCTGGCGCCGCTGATCGCCACCCATGCCGTCAAGCTGGGCCCGCCCGAGTACTTCCTGCTGATGGTGCTTGCTTTCTGCACCGTCAGTGCGGTGCTGGGCCAGAGCACCCTGCGTGGGCTCACCTCGCTGGGCGTGGGCCTGGCGATGGGCCTGGTGGGCATCGACCAGATCACCGCGCAGGCCCGCTACACCGGTGGCGTGCCCGAGCTGATGGACGGCCTGGAAGTGGTGCTGGTCGCCGTGGGCCTGTTCGCGGTGGCCGAGGCGCTGTATGCGGTGCTGTACCAGGGCCGGGTGGTCGAGACGCAGAACATGATGAGCAAGGTGCACATGACGGCCGCCGAGTGGCGCCGCTCGTGGCCGGCTTGGCTGCGCGCCACCTTCATCGGCTTTCCGTTCGGCACCATCCCGGCCGGCGGCAGCGAGATCCCCACCTTCCTGAGCTACGCCACCGAGAAGAAGCTGAGCCCGCACAAGAAGGAGTTCGGCACCACCGGCGCCATCGAAGGCGTGGCCGGCCCCGAGGCGGCCAACAACGCGGCCATCACCGCCACGCTGATCCCGCTGCTGACGCTGGGCATCCCCACCAGCAACACCACCGCCATCCTGCTGGGCGCGTTCCAGAACTACGGCATCCAGCCCGGGCCGCAGCTGTTCGACACCAACGGCGCGCTGGTGTGGGCGCTGATCGCCAGCCTGTACATCGGCAACGTGATGCTGCTGATCCTGAACCTGCCCCTGGTGGGCCTGTGGGTGAAGCTGTTGAAGATCCCCAAGCCGCCGCTGTACGCCGGCATCCTGATCTTTGCCACCGTGGGCGTGTACGGCATGCGCCAGAGCGCGTTCGACCTGGTGCTGCTCTACGCCATCGGCCTGCTGGGCGTGGTGATGCGGCGCTACAGCTTCCCCACTGCGCCGGTGGTGGTGGGCATGATCCTGGGCCCGCTGGCCGAGGCGCAGATGCGCAATGCGCTGTCCATCGGCGAGGGCCACTGGGGCGTGTTCGTGCAGCGGCCGATGTCACTGTTCCTGCTGCTGGTGGTGGCCGCGGTGCTGGTGCTGCCGCGGGTGATGGCGGCGGTGAGTCGGCGGCGGGTGGGCTGAGCAGAAGATCCCCCCTTGGATGCGGGGGGCCCTGATCGGCCGCTTAGTTGTTTTTGTTGATGTTGGCGTTGACTCCGCGTGGCACTGTGAATTCCTCACATCCAGGGGGAGAAGTCCATGCACAGTTTCCTGCCGCCTCAGCGGCGCTGCCTGTTGGCGCTGGCCGCTGTCATGTTGTTCAGTGGCCCGGTCTGGGCCGCGATCACTCCCGCGGGGGATGTCGGCATGGGGCCGGTGAACCTGGGTCTGGGGCCCGGTGACACGGTGTTGCCAGGCAGCAGCGTTTACGTGGGCGGCCCTGGCGCCGGCAACCTCAGCATCAACGGCGCCTCATTTCTGCAACTGGCGCGGCTGTCCTTCGGCCATCAGGGCAGCGGTGTTGGTACCGGCCTGGTCACCGGTGTAGGCACCCGGGTCGATCTGGTGGGGAGCGGCACCAATGACCAAGTCCAGCGGCTGCAAGTGGGCAACTGGGGCAATGCCTTGCTGACAGTCGAAGGCGGGGCCGTGGTGGATACACGCGGCAATCAGGCGCCGTGCCTGCTTGCCTTCCACTATTGCGACAGCTTTGTCGGCAGCGCGGCTGGCGACACCGCCACGCTCAACCTCAGCGGCGCTGGCACCCAGGTGCGCATCGGCCAGAACCTGTTCGTGGCCCAGCCCGGGCTGGCGGTGCAAGGGCTGGACGGCTACACCTTTGGCCAGCCGGGTGGAACCACCCGCGGCACAGTGAACGTCAGCGCTGGCGCCGTGCTCAGCACCGACCGCGCCACCGTCGGTCCGCGCCACTGGAGTACCAACGCCACCGGCTTTGAACGCAATTTCGCCGAGGTGAATGTCAGCGGCGCCGGCTCACGTTGGGTGGTCACCGGCGGGCAGACTGTGTTGAACCACGCCACTGGCGCAGTCGGCGAAGGTGGCGCTGGCATCCTGACCGCCAACGACAGCAACGCCTGGGCCACGATCAACGTCAACAACGGCGGCGTCATCGAGATCCAGGGCAACGACCAGGTCCCGAACTACATCAACCTGACCAACGGCGGCACCAGCCGCAGCGGCCTGGCGGGTGGCCGCACCGACATGGTCGTCACAGGCACGGGCTCGCAGGTGCTGTTCAGCGGGCCCGGTGGTGTGCTGCAGGTCGGGCGCTCCCGCGGCACGGCCAACCTGCTGGTGACCGATGGCGGCTCGGTCGATGGTGTCTGGTACCTGTCCGTCGGCCGGGACAGTGCCAACGGCACGCTCACCATCGACGGCGCCAACAGCGGGCTGCGGGCGAACGGTCGCGCCACCGCGGTGGCCAACCAGCCCAGCGGAACGGCCCAAAACGCGGCCATTGACATCGGCCGCAATGGCACGGGCACTGTCAATGTGCTCAACGGCGGACAACTGGTGGTCGAGGCCAGTGCCTACCTGCAGGGCGGCAATAGCCTGCAACTGGGACGCGACGTGGCGTCTTCAGGCACGCTGAACATCAGCGGCGCCGGCTCGACGGTGCGACTGACCGGCATCTCCAACCTGCTTGGTGGCGGCGCCACGGAAACCCGCAACCCCTTCGTGTCCGTCGGGCGCGACGGCAACGGTGTTCTCAGCATCACGGGTGGCGGCAAGTTACTGCTGGAAGGCGGCGGGGTGTCCACAACCGACCATCGCCGCAGCACGTCGCTGCTGATTGGCGGGTTCAGTGACCAGGCCATCGGCGGCAAGGGTGTCGCGACCGTCACCGGCGCGGGCTCAGAGATCAGATTGACCAGCGGCGACTCGTTCATGGCTGTTGGCACTGGGCCGACCAGCAACGGCCAGTTGTCCGTGCGCGCCGGTGGTGCCGTGTACGGCATGGGCCTGGTGCTGGGACGCAATGGAGGCGTGGGGGTGCTGCATGCAGACGCCGGCACGCTGGCCATGACGGGCCAACAGTCGGCCGGGCTGCTGAGTGGCGCGTTCTTCGTGGTGGCCGACGGCGGCGGTGTTGGCGTGGCCACGCTAGACAACGCCAGCGTGCTGAGCCTGTCGAACCTGGGCACGTCCGGCGCTGGCTTCACCATGGGCGGGTCGGCCTATGCTGCGGGCGGCGAGGGAAACCTGACACTCAAGGGTGGATCCCGCATCTCCGTGACGGCGGCCCCCGGGCTGGGCGGCGCGACCATCGGCCGCGAAGGCAGCGGCTTTGTGCGACTGCGCGGTGCCAGCAGCATTGACCTGGGCGACGGCATCTTGCACGTGGGCCGATTCAGCGGCAGCGACGGCATGGTGATCGCTTCTGAAGGGTCCACCATCACCGCCGGCTGGCTGGGCGTGGGCGCCCGCAAGACCGACATCGGCGACACCGACGGCGGCACCGGCACCTTCTTGCTGATCAACTCCACGCTCAACGCCGACCAGATCATCATCGGCACCAACGGCTTCCTGGGTGGCACCGGCACCATCAATGGCGTGGTGACCAACCGCGGCATCTTTGCCCCGGGCAACTCACCTGGCCGGCTGGAGATCAATGGCGGCTTCAACGCCGAGGCCGGCAGCCGGCTGATCCTGGAAGTGGAATCCGACGGCAACGGCGGCTTCAAGACCGACGAACTGGTGTTCAACGCCGGCCAGCCGCTGGACCTGAGTGGCCTGAAGGTGGAGTTCCGGTTCCTGGGGGCGACCGATCCCAACGCCTTCCAGCAGAGCGGCGGGTTCGAGACCAGCACCTTCTTCCAGATGCAGGATCAGAACGGCACCACCGGAACGTTGGCGCCCGAGCTCTTCGGCAATGTCGGCTTTGAAGCCAGCGCCGAGGCCTACACCATCACCAACTTCAGTTTCAGCGCAACCACTGGCGCTGGTGACTTCACGGCCACCCCGGTGCCCGAGCCTGGCACCACCGCCATGCTCCTGGCGGGATTGGCCAGCTTGGGCTGGCTGGCCCGGCGCCGCCGGGTGGCGTGAAGCGCAGCCGCCCGGCTGCTTGATCAGCTGGCCGCGCCCAGCGCCAGCGCCCGCTGGCGCTGGGCGTCGTCGGCCACCGGCGCGCCCAGCGGCCAGCCCTGCAGGTGCTGCAGGCTCAGGTCGGCCAGGGCGCCGATCCAGTCGGGCCGGTCGTTCAGGCAGTCGATGAAATCGAAGCGCTCGCCGCCTGCATGGATGAACGCCTCCTTGGCTTCCATCGCGATCTCTTCCAGCGTTTCCAGGTTGTCGCACGCAAAGCCGGGGCAGATGGCGTCGATGCGTTTCACGCCCTGCTCGGCCAGCAACTTGACGGTGGGCTCGGTGTAGGGCTCCAGCCACTTGGCGCGGCCCAGCCGGCTCTGGAAGGTGACCA
>JBBAPL010000174.1:0-10195 GCA_040400895.1 Aquabacterium sp. | reverse complement strand
CGCATGGGTGCCGGTGGGGAAGGTCTGGGCGAAGGTGTAGTCGCGCTTGTCGCTGGCCATCAGCTTGGCCAGGCTGGGGCAGTCGACTGCGCCCTTGTCCGCCAGCTTCTTGCTCAATGTGATGGCCTGGCCGTTGTGGTTCAGGTTCATCAGCACGGCCATGTCCTTCTTGGGGCCGGCCGTGCCCAGGTGCACGCCGTAGACCAAGCCGTACAGCACATGGGCCATGTCCAGCTCGCCATTGACCAGCTTGTCGCGCACGCCGGCCCAGCTGGCTTCCTTGGTGGGGATGATCTTGACGCCGTACTTCTTGTCGAAGCCCAGCACGCTGGCCATCACCACGCTGGCGCAGTCGGTCAGCGGGATGAAGCCGATCCTGACCTCCTCCTTCTCGGGCTTGTCCGAGCCCTGGGCATAGACGGCGGCCTGTAGGCCGGGGATCAGCCCGGTGGCGCCCAGCGCAGCGCCGGCGCGGATCAGGCCGCGGCGGCCGTTGTCCACGGCCGTGGCGGCCGGGGCAGCCGTCATCAGGGCAGGGTTCGGAAGCTTGGGAGTCATGGCGCGTGCTTTCTGCTGAGACAACAACAAAAAGGCGTCCGCACCGGGAAGCTCTGCAGGAGCCAAGGGTGGGGACGCCATCGTCCGGGCCGGCAGGCAGCGCTGTGGTGGCACCTGCGGCTGATCAGGGAAGGCCGTCGTTGACCTTCAGGCAGCCAACCGCTCGCAAACCCTGTGCCAGGCCGCGCGCGCCATGCTGGCCCGGCGCGGGTCATCTTGGCGATGTTGCGATGCACCAAACACGGCAGTCAGGCGGCTGGATTCGGCGTGCCGCGCAGCAAATCAGTGCGCATGCACCGGCAGGCTGCCCGGCGGCCCGGTGCGTGGCGGCTGCGGAGGCGGCCCGTACACTCGCTCGCGATGAATGTGCTGGGCATTGAATCCTCATGCGACGAAACCGGCGTGGCCCTGGTGCGCACCCGCGCGACCGGCACGCCCGAGTTGCTCGCCCACGCGCTGCACAGCCAGATCAGCATGCACCAGGCCTATGGTGGGGTGGTGCCGGAGCTGGCCTCACGCGACCACATCCGCCGCGTGCTGCCGCTCACGCGGCAGGTGCTGGCCCAGGCTGGCGCCACGCTGGCCGAGGTGGACGTGGTGGCCTTCACCCGCGGGCCCGGGCTGGCGGGCGCCCTGCTGGTGGGCGCCGGCGTGGCCTGCGCGCTGGCTGCTTCGCTGGGCAAGCCGGTGCTGGGCGTGCACCACCTGGAAGGCCATCTGCTGTCGCCGTTTCTGTCCGAGGACCCGCCCGCATTTCCATTCGTCGCGCTGTTGGTCTCAGGCGGCCACACCCAGCTGATGCGGGTGGACGGCGTGGGCCGGTATGAACTGCTGGGCGAGACCATCGATGATGCCGCCGGCGAAGCCTTCGACAAGAGCGCCAAGCTGATGGGCCTGGGCTACCCCGGCGGGCCGGCGCTGGCCCGTCTGGCCGAAGGCGGCCGCGCCGATGCCTTCACCTTGCCCCGCCCGCTGCTGCACAGCGGCAACCTCGACTTTTCGTTCGCCGGCCTGAAGACGGCGGTGCTCACCCAGCACCGCAAGTTGGGCCTGGCACCCACCGATGTGCAACTGGCCGACCTGGCCGCCAGCACACAGGCCGCCATCGTCGAGGTGCTGGTGAAGAAGTCGCTGGCCGCGCTGAAGGCCGCCGGCCTGGGGCGGCTGGTGGTGTCGGGCGGCGTGGGCGCCAATGCCGAGCTGCGGCGCCAGCTGAATGCGGCAGCGCAGCGGCAGGGCTGGCGCGTGCACTACCCCGAGCTGGCGCTGTGCACCGACAACGGCGCGATGATCGCCCTGGCCGCGGCCATGCGTCTGCAGGCCGGCGCGGGGCAGGCGTCGATGGACCATGCCTTCGACGTGCGGCCGCGCTGGCCGCTGGACCAGATCGACACCCCGACGCCGGTCAGTTGACCGTGAGCTGGGTGGCCTTGGTGGCACCGCGCTTGGCCAACTCAAGCGTCAGCACGCCGTGCTCCATGCGCGCGCTGGATTCGGCCTGGTCCACATCCACCGGCAGGCTGAAGCTGCGCGCATAGCTCGCCACCGAGCGCTCGGCATACAACACGCGTTCGCCGTCCTTCTTCTCGTCACTGCGCACGGTGGTGGCTTCCACGTTGACGCGGCGGCCCTCGATGGCGATCTTCACGTCTTCCTTGGCCACGCCGGGCAGGTCGAGCCTGACGGTGTAGGCGCGCTCGGTCTCGGCCACGTCCAGCGCGGGGCTGCGGGTGGCAGGGGCTTCGGCGCGGTTGGGCACGCCGAACAGACCTTCGTCGAACAGGCGGTCGAAGGAGCGCGCCAGGTCGGCGCTGTGGCGGGTCATCGGCATGAGAAACATGGTCAACTCCTGGGCTGGTTGCGGGGTGGCGGGCGGCGCCTGGCGGGTGGTTGCCGCGCTGCCCGTGCATCCGAATTGAGAGCGCGGCGGCCTGTTTCAAGGGGCTGTTTTTTGCGCCATCGCAAGCCACTGTCCCCTTGAAATCCCAGCCCCTGACCACCATGCGCCCCACCATTTCCCAGCTGCCCGGCAGCAAGATCCGCGACGTCGCCAATGCCGGTCTGGGCCGCCCCGATGTGCTGGCTTTCTGGTTCGGCGAGAGTGATGAAGTCACGCCGATCGAGGTGCGCCAGGCCGCGTCTGACGCGCTGCTGCGCGGCGAGACCTTCTACAGCCACAACCTGGGCATGCCTGAGCTGCGTGAGGCGTTGCGCGCTTACACCGCGGGCCTGCACGGCGACCCAGGCCCTGACCGCATCGCCGTCACGTCGTCGGGCGTGACCGCGTTGATGACGGCCATGCAGTTGCTGGTGGATGCGGGCGACGAGGTGGTGGTGGTGGTGCCTGTGTGGCCCAACCTGCCGGCGCAGCCGGCCATCCTGGGCGCCAACGTGGTGCGCGTACCGCTGGCGCCGGATGACAGCGGCGCCTGGCGGCTCGATCTCGACCGGCTGCTGGCCACGGTCACCCCCGCCACCAGGGTGCTGCTGCTCAACGCCCCCAACAACCCCACCGGCTGGGCGCTGACCCGTGCCGAGCAGCAGGCGCTGCTGGCCCACTGCCGGCGCACCGGCACCTGGATCGTGGCCGACGAGGTTTACGACCGGGTGTGGTTCGGGCCCGGCCCAGCAGCGCCCAGCTTCTCCGACATCAGCGCGCCCGACGACCGGCTGATCGTGGTGCACAGCTTCTCCAAGAGCTTTCTGATGACCGGCTGGCGGCTGGGCTGGCTGCTGCTGCCTGCCGGCCATCTGGACGCGGTGGGCAAGCTGATCGAGTTCAACAGCAGCTGTGCGCCGGTGTTCGTGCAGCGCGGCGGGCTGCAGGCGCTGGCCATGGCCGACACCTTCGTGCCGCCGCTGGTGGCCCGCCTGCGGGCCGGGCGGGATGCGCTGTGCCCCGCGCTGGCGGCGCTGCCTGGCGTGCAGTCGGCCACCCCCGACGGCGGCATGTACGCCTGGTTCCGGGTGCCCGGCGCCGATGATTCGCTGGCGTTCGCCAGGCACCTCGTGGCCGACCACGGCCTGGGCTTGGCGCCCGGCGCGGCCTTCGGGCCCGAGGGCGAGGGCTGGCTACGCTGGTGCTTTGCGTCACAGGACACCGCGCGCCTGCTGGCCGGCGTCGACCGGCTGAAGGCCGCCCTCAGGCTATAATCCGGCGGTTTTGCGTTCTGGGGCACAGCCCCGGTGCGTGGGGCACAGCACGGCGCAGGTTGGTTTCACCCGCGACCGCAAGTCAAAACCGGAAACCGCCCCAGCACCTGAGATGGCTGGAGATGGCGGCTTCCATTCCAACAGGAAACACCATGTCCATCGACAAAGCCATCCGCGCTGACATCGTCACCGGCAACGCCCGTGGCACCGGCGACACCGGCAGCCCAGAAGTGCAAGTGGCGCTGCTGACCGCCCGCATCAACGACCTGACCCCCCACTTCAAGACCCACTTGAAGGACCACCACGGCCGCCGCGGCCTGCTGCGCATGGTCTCGCGCCGCCGCAAGTTGCTGGACTACCTGAAGGGCAAGGCGCCCGAGCGCTACACCGCGCTGATCGCCAAGCTGGGCCTGCGCAAGTAAGCTCAAGAATGAACGTGCCCCCACGCTCACTGCGTTCGCTGCCCCCCGAAGGGATGCAGCAGCGCCTTCGGGCGGCCGGGCGGCACTGACAGATGAAGAGCCTGTCTGGCATTTTCCAGCACAGGCTCTTCTTGTTTTGGAGTTGTATTTCGCTTCGTCAACGGCAGTGCTGTGTCATTCCAACGGCGTCCACAGGACATCACTGGAATGGCATCCCGCCCACGAGGCCCCACGCTCCCGGTTCCCGCTGGCGCCACCGCAAGTGCGCTGATCAACCACTGGAGATGAACCCATGAGCTTGTTCAACAAAGTCACCAAGACCTTCACCTGGGGCAACCACCAGGTCGTGATGGAAACCGGCGAAGTCGCCCGCCAGTCCAGCGGCGCCGTCATCGTCGACATCGAAGGCACCGTGGTGCTGGCCACCGTGGTGGCCAAGACCGACGCCAAGGCCGGTCAGGATTTCTTCCCGCTGACCGTCGACTACATCGAGAAGACCTACGCCGCCGGCCGCATCCCGGGCAGCTTCTTCAAGCGCGAAGGCCGCCCCAGCGAACTGGAGACCCTGACCAGCCGCCTGATCGACCGCCCGATCCGCCCGCTGTTCCCTGAGGGCTTCTTCAATGAAGTGCAGGTCGTCATCCATGTGCTGAGCCTGAACCCCGAGGTGCAGGCCGACATTGCCGCGATGATCGGCACCAGCGCCGCGCTGTCGATTTCCGGCATCCCGTTCACCGGCCCGATCGGTGCTGCCCGCGTGGGCTATGTCAACGGCCAGTACATCCTGAACCCGGGCAAGACCGAGCTGGCCAACAGCCAGATGGACTTGGTGGTGGCCGGCACCGAAGCCGCCGTGCTGATGGTGGAATCTGAAGCCGACCAGCTGAGCGAAGAGATCATGCTGGGCGCCGTGGTCTATGGCCATGACATGGGCAAGATCGCCATCAACGCGATCCATGAATTGGTGCGCGACGCCGGCAAGCCCGAGTGGCAGTGGGCCGCCCCGGCCAAGAACGAGCCCTTCATCGCCCGCGTGACCGAGCTGGCCGAAGGCCCGCTGCGCGCCGCCTACCAGATTCGCAGCAAGCAGGCCCGTACCCAGGCCTGCCGCGACGTGACCAGCAACCTGATGGCCGCGCTGAAGGCCGACGGCACCGCCTTCGACAAGGTGGAAGTCGAAGGCCTGCTGTTCGAGATCGAAGCCCGCATCGTGCGTGGCCAGATCCTGGCCGGCGAGCCCCGCATCGACGGCCGCGACACCCGCACCGTGCGCCCCATCGAGATCCGCAACGGTGTGCTGCCGCGCACCCACGGCTCGTCGCTCTTCACCCGCGGCGAGACGCAGGCCCTGGTGATCGCCACCCTGGGCACCGACCGCGACGCCCAGCGCATCGACGCGCTGGCTGGCGACTTCGAAGACCGCTTCATGCTGCACTACAACATGCCCCCCTTCGCCACCGGCGAAACGGGCCGCGTGGGCAGCCCCAAGCGGCGCGAGATCGGCCACGGCCGCCTGGCCAAGCGCGCGCTGATCGCCGCCCTGCCCAGCAAGGAAGACTTTCCGTACACCATCCGCGTGGTCTCTGAAATCACCGAGTCCAACGGTTCATCCAGCATGGCCAGCGTCTGCGGTGGCTGCCTGGCGCTGATGGACGCCGGCGTGCCGATGAAGGCCCACGTGGCCGGTATCGCCATGGGCCTGATCAAGGACGGCAACCGCTTCGCGGTGTTGACCGACATCCTGGGCGACGAGGACCACCTCGGCGACATGGACTTCAAGGTGGCCGGCACCACCGGTGGCATCACCGCGCTGCAGATGGACATCAAGATCCAGGGCATCACCAAGGAGATCATGCAGGTGGCACTGGCCCAGGCCAAGGAAGCGCGCCTGCACATCCTGGGCGTGATGCAGGGCGCCGTGGGCGAAGCCAAGGCCGAGGTGAGCCAGTTCGCCCCGCGCCTGTACACCATGAAGATCAACCCGGAGAAGATCCGCGACGTGATCGGCAAGGGCGGCGCCACCATCCGCGCGCTGACCGAAGAAACCGGCTGCACCATCGACATCGGCGAAGACGGCACCATCACCATCGCCAGCACCGACGGCGACAAGGCCGAGTTCGCCAAGAAGCGCATCGCCGAGATCACCGCCGAGGCCGAGATCGGCAAGGTCTACGAAGGCCCGATCACCAAGATCCTGGACTTCGGTGCGCTGGTCAACATCCTGCCCGGCAAGGACGGCCTGCTGCACATCAGCCAGATCGCCCACCAGCGCGTGGAAGCGGTGACCGACTTCCTGAAGGAAGGCCAGATCGTCAAGGTCAAGGTGATGGAGACCGACGAGAAGGGCCGCATCAAGCTGAGCATGAAGGCCCTGTTGGAGCGGCCCGAAGGCATGGAAGAAGAGCGCTTCGAGCGCCCGCGCCGCGAGTTTGGCGACCGCCCCGACCGTGGCCCGCGTGGTGACCGTGGCGACCGCCCGCCGCGCCGTGAGCGCAGCGACCGCCCGGAGCGCAGCGATGCACCGGCAGCTGATGCCGCACCGTCCACCGATGCGCCTGCCGCACCGGCTGCACCCGCTGCCGACAACGGCAACAGCGGCAACCCGGCCTGATCCCGGCCGCCACGCCACACGAGTGAGGAGCACAGCATGCGCGCCATTGCCATGACCGCCGCCGGCGGGCCCGAGGTGCTGGTCGAGACCTTGCGTCCCGACCCGATGCCTGCTGCAGGTGAACTGCTGGTGCAGGTGACGGCCTCGGGCGTCAACCGGCCCGACGTGCTGCAGCGCAAGGGCGCCTATGCGCCCCCGCCCGGCGCATCCGACCTGCCCGGGCTGGAGATCGCCGGCACCATCATCGGTGGCGATGTGGCTGAACTGGCTGCTGCCGGCTTCCAACTGGGCGACCGGGTGTGTGCGCTGGTGGCGGGCGGCGGTTATGCCGAGCGATGCACCGCGCCCATCCCGCAGTGCCTGCCGGCGCCCAAGGGCCTCAGCGACATCGAGGCGGCCAGCCTGCCCGAGACCTTCTTCACCGTGTGGTCCAACGTGTGGGACCGTGGCCGCCTGCAGACTGGCGAAACCTTGCTGGTGCAGGGTGGGTCCAGCGGCATCGGCGTCACCGCCATCCAGTTGGCCAAGGCCATGGGATCGAAGGTGATCGTCACGGCCGGCAGCGACGAGAAGGTGGCTGCCTGCATGGCCCTGGGCGCCGATGTCGGCATCAACTACAGGACGCAGGACTTCGTCGCCGAGGTCAAGGCCGCCACGGGCGGGCAGGGCGCCCATGTGGTGCTCGACATGGTGGCGGGCGACTACCTGGCGCGAGAACTGCAATGCGTGGCCGACGACGGCCGCATCGTCATCATCGCGGTGCAGGGCGGCGTCAACTGCGCCGTCAATGCCGGCGAGGTGCTGCGCCGCCGACTCACCATCACCGGCAGCACCTTGCGCCCGCGGCCGATCGCGTTCAAGGGTGCCATCGCGGCGGCGCTGCGACAGCATGTCTGGCCGCTGATCGAAGCCGGGCGCATCAAGCCGGTGATCCACACCGTGTTCCCTGCGGCGCAGGCCGGCCAGGCCCACGCGCTGATGGAGTCCAGCCAGCACGTGGGCAAGATCATGCTGGACTGGACCGTCTGAGCGTCGTGACCAAGGACTGACACCATGCGTCGCAAACTCGTCGCCGGCAACTGGAAGATGAATGGCAGCCATGCTGCCAACGCTGAACTGCTGGCCGGCATCACCGCGGCACGCCCGTTTGGGTGTGATGTCGCCGTTTGCGTGCCGTTCCCGTACCTGGCGGAAGCCGCCGTGGCCCTGGCCGGCACCGACCTGCGCTGGGGTGCGCAAGACTGTTCGGCGCATGCCGCTGGTGCCTACACCGGTGAGGTGTCTGCCGGCATGCTGGCCGAGTTCGGCTGCCGCTACGTGATCGTCGGCCACAGCGAGCGCCGCCAGTACCACGGTGAATCCGACCAACGCGTGGCCGACAAGGCCAAGGCGGCACTGGCCAAGGGCTTGACGCCGATCGTCTGCGTGGGTGAGACCCTGGCGCAGCGCGAGGCGGGCGAGACCGAACTGGTGGTCAAGCGCCAGTTGTCTGCCGTCATCCACACCCTGGCGCATTGCGCCGGCGAGATGGTGGTGGCCTATGAGCCGGTTTGGGCCATCGGCACCGGCAAGGTGGCCACGCCCGAGCAGGCCCAGGCGGTGCACGCGCTGTTGCGCGCGCAGTTGAAGGCGGCCACCCCGCATGCCGACGCCATGCAGATCCTGTACGGCGGCAGCATGAAATCCGACAACGCGGTCAGCCTGCTGGCCCAGCCCGACATCGATGGTGGCCTGATCGGTGGCGCCGCGCTGAAGGCGGCCGACTTCGTCGCCATCTGCCGCGCCGCGGGCTGAAACCCGGCCGCGCAGAACTCAAGTTATCTGGAGCAAGAAGAACATGCAAGTTTGGATGAATCTCGTGCTGGTGGTGCAGCTGCTGTCTGCCCTCGCGATGATCGGCCTGGTGCTGGTGCAGCACGGCAAGGGCGCCGACATGGGCGCGTCATTCGGCAGTGGCGCCTCGGGCAGCCTGTTTGGCGCCACCGGCAGCGCCAATTTCCTTTCACGTTCCACAGCGGTCTGCGCGGCGGTCTTCTTCACCTGCACGTTGACGTTGGCCTACATGTCCAACAGCGTGGCCGGGCGTGCCCCGACCGAGGGCAGCAGCATCCTCGAGCGCGCTGCGGTGCCAGCCAGTGGGCCAGCGGCCAGCGGCTCTGCCATTCCCGCGGCGGCCAAGCCGGCAGCGGCATCGGCACCCGGCAGCATTCCCACCAAGTGACCGCCAGTGGGACTCGCATCAGGCTGGTCCAAGAACCCGATTGAAGCTCAGCACAAACCCGGAGATTGGGGGATTTCCGAGATAGAATCCGAGGCTGTCCAACGAGCTAAACCTCATGCAAGTTGGGCAGTCATGCAGTGAGCCAGGCCTCGGTCTGGTTTCTGTGCCGTCGTGGTGAAATTGGTAGACACGCTATCTTGAGGGGGTAGTGGCGAAAGCTGTGCGAGTTCGAGTCTCGCCGACGGCACCAACCAAGTTCCTTTCAAGCCAGCCCCTGATCCGGCACTGGCTTGTGCGCCCTCCGTCACTGCAGGGAGCAAGAGCGGCGCGCACCGCCGGCAGCCAATATCCGGGCTGCAGGTGGCGCGCCGATTTTTTTGGCCGGACGAGACCGCACCCATCACTGCCGCTGAAGCCATGGACCTGCAACAGTACCTCCCTGTCATCTTGTTCATCCTGGTTGGCGTGGGGGTTGGCGTGGCGCCGCAGGTGCTCGGCTTTCTGCTCGGGCCGCAGCGTCCCGACGCTGCCAAGAACAGCCCCTACGAATGTGGCTTCGAGGCCTTCGAGGATGCGCGCATGAAGTTCGATGTGCGCTACTACTTGGTGGCCATCCTCTTCATCCTGTTCGACTTGGAAATCGCCTTCCTATTCCCTTGGGCTGTCGCACTGCGTGACATCGGGGCGTCAGGCTTCTGGGCGATGATGGTCTTTCTCACCATCCTCGTGGTGGGTTTTGTCTACGAGTGGAAGAAGGGCGCGCTCGATTGGGAGTGATGCGACCCCGAATCACGGCACACGAGGAACACCATGGGCATTGAAGGCGTCTTGAAGGAAGGCTTTGTCACCACCTCGGTTGACAAGCTGATCAACTGGTCGAAGACCGGTTCTCTCTGGCCGATGACGTTCGGCCTGGCGTGCTGCGCGGTGGAGATGATGCACGCTGGTGCGGCGCGTTATGACATCGACCGCTTCGGCATGCTGTTCCGCCCCAGCCCGCGTCAGAGCGACCTGATGATCGTGGCCGGCACGCTCTGCAACAAGATGGGTCCGGCGTTGCGCAAGGTCTATGACCAGATGGCCGAGCCACGCTGGGTGTTGAGCATGGGTTCGTGCGCCAACGGTGGCGGGTACTATCACTACAGCTACTCGGTGGTGCGCGGTTGTGACCGCATTGTGCCGGTGGATGTCTATGTGCCGGGATGCCCGCCCACGGCCGAGGCGCTGCTC
>JBBAPL010000173.1:0-10245 GCA_040400895.1 Aquabacterium sp. | reverse complement strand
AAGGTGACCAAGAACATCGCCGTGGGCAAGCGCCCGCGCCGGTTTGCGCTGACGCCCGACGGCGCCCAGCTGTGGGTGACCAACGAGCTGGACGCCAGCGTGAGCGTCATCGACACCAAGGCGCAGATGGTGCTGGACACCATCAAGTTCAGCGTGAAGGGCGCGCGCGCGGCCGACATCACGCCGGTGGGTATCACCATGGCGCGCGACGGCAAGCGCGCCTACGTGGGCCTGGGCAAAGCCAACCATGTGGCCTTCGTCGACGTGGCCAGCCGCAAGACGACCGACCTGGTGCTGGTGGGCAAGCGCGCCTGGGGCGTGACGCTGGACAGGGCCGAGAAGACGCTCTACGTGGCCAACGGGCTGTCCGACGACATGAGCATCGTCGACGTGGCCAGTGCCAAGGCCACCAAGACAGTGAAGGTCGGCCGGGTGCCGCACAGCGTGGTGGTCGTCGAATGACTGGCTGCCGACTGGCAGCCGCCGCGCTGCTGACCGTTGCCGCCGCCAGCGCCCAGGCCGCCGCCTTCAAGGCCGTGCTGCTGGTGCCGGCCGACGACCCACGCCTGACCCGCAACCGGCTGGAGCGCGCCGTGCTGGGCCACCCCACCGGCCCGGCCGCCGACGCCCTGGGCGTGGCGCTGAAGGAAGGCAAGCTGGAACTGGATGCCGCCGGCGCCAGCCTGGCGCTGGACACCGTGCCGGTGGCCGATGCCGCTGCCGCCAAGGCCGCTGCCGCCGCGGCCGAGAAGGCGGGGGCCGCCGCCGTGCTGACCGACCTGCCTGCCACCTGGACGGTGTCTGCCGCCGACGGCGCGAAGCTGCCCGTCCTCAACCTGTACACCGCCGCCGACAGCCTGCGCGGCGCCGACTGCCGCAGCAACCTGCTGCACATCGGCCCCAGCGAGCGCATGCGCGCCGATGCCATCGCCCAGACCCTGGTGGCGCGCAACTGGCGCAACGTGCTGCTGCTGGTCAGCCAGGACGCGGCCGACGCCGAGCGCGGTGCGGTGGCGGCTGCCGCCATCCAGCGCTACGGGCTCAAGCTGGTGGGCCGCAAGCCCTTCAAGCTGTCGGCCGACCCGCGTGAACGCGACCTGGCCAACCCGGCCCTGCTGACCGGCACTGCCGGCGGCGGCGCCGAGTACGACGTGGTGTGGGTGGTCGATGCCGACGGTGAATTTGCGATGAACCTGCCCTACCGCACCGCCCTGCCCCGCCCGGTGGTGGGCGACGGCGGCCTGGTGGCGCTGGCGTGGTCGGCCAGGTACGAGCGCTTCGGCGCGCCGCAGGTCACGCGCCGGCTCACCCGCGCTGCAGGGCGGCCGATGGACGCGCATGCCTGGTCGGCCTGGCTGGCCGGCAAGGCGCTGATCGCCGCGGCCGTGGCCGCGCCCAAGGGCCCGGCAGCGGCCTTCTCCCAGGCCCTGGCCAAGGCCGAGCTGGATGGCAGCAAGGGCGTGGCCATGGGCTTCCGCCCCTGGGACGGTCAGCTGCGCCAACCCCTGCTGCTGACCGACGGCCAGGCGGTGATCACCACCGCGCCGGCCGAAGGCATCCTGCACCCGACCAACGCACTCGACGCGCTGGGCGCCGATGCGCCAGAGAAACTCTGCAAAGCCCGATGAACCATGCCCTGCAGGCGCTGCGCGCCATCGTGCTGCGCGAGCTGCTGAAGTTCGGTCGCCAGTATGGCCGCCTGGTGTCGGCCCTGGTGCGGCCGCTGCTGTGGCTGGCGGTGTTTGCAGCGGGCTTCCGCAACGTGTTCGGCGTGGCGATCAGCGAGCCTTACGACACCTACATCCCCTACGACGTGTACATCGCGCCCGGCCTGGTCGGCATGGTGCTGCTGTTCAACGGCATGCAGAGCAGCCTGGCCATGGTGTACGACCGCGAGATGGGCCTGATGCGCCTGCTGCTGACCGCGCCGCTGCCACGCTGGTGGATCCTGTTCGCCAAGCTCACCGCCACCGCGGTGCTGAGCCTGGCGCAGGCCGCGGCCTTCGTGCTGGTGGCCTGGGCGCTGGGCACCACGCTGCCGGTGATCGGACCCAACACACCCATGGTGCTGGCCGCTGCGGTGTCGTCGGCGCTGATGCTGGGCGCGCTGGGCCTGCTGCTCAGCGTGCACATCAAGCAACTGGAGAACTTTGCCGGCACGATGAACTTCGTGATCTTCCCGATGTACTTCATGTCCACCGCGCTCTACCCGCTGTGGAAGCTGGAAGAGTCGGGGGCGGCCTGGGTCTACCAGATCGCCCGCTTCAACCCCTTCACCCATGTGGTGGAGTGGATGCGCTTTGCCCTCTACGACAAGGACCCCGGCATGTCGCCCTGGGTCGTGCTGGGAACGCTGGCGCTTTGCTTCTTCCTGGCCGCCTGGGGCTACGATCCGCAGCGCGGCTTCGGCCAGCTGACCAAGCGTGGCGGCTGAATGGCTGGCGCCGATGCGCCAGAAGCGCCAGCAGCGCCAGCAGCGGCATGGCCGGCTCGGCCGCCCGCCTGACCAGTGACAAGATGACTCCGGAGCTTCTCGCATGGAACTGAACCACCGTCGGCAACTGCTGGGCCGCCTGTGCGGACTGGCGGGCGCCCTGGCCCTGGGCCCCGCCTGGGCCGCTGCCCTGGCGCAGGCGCCGCAGCGCTTTCCCACCCGGCCGGTCACGCTGTGGCTGCCCTGGCCGGCCGGTGGCGCCACCGACCTCACCTTCCGGGTGCTGGCCGACGGCGCAGCCCGGCGCCTGGGCCAGAAGGTGCTGATCGAGAACCGCAGCGGCGCCGGCGGCACCCTGGCCATGCCGGTGTTGCAGCAGGCCGCCGCCGACGGCTACACCCTGGCGCAGCTGCCGCAGACGGTGCTGCGGGCACCGTGGACCCGCAAGGTGCTGTGGGACCCGATCCGCGACACCACGCCCATCCTGCAGCTGTCAGGCGTCACCTTCGGCATCGTGGTGCCGGCGGCCAGCCCGTTCAAGACGCTGGACGACCTGTTCGCCCATGCCAAGGCCCACCCGAACGCACTCTCCATCGCCACCAACGGCGCCGGCACCACACCGCATGTCGTGATCGACGAGTTGTTTGGCAAGCGCAACCTCAGCTACATCCACGTGCCCTACAAGGGCACGTCCGAGCAGATGGTGGCGGTGGCCGCCGGCCAGGTGATGGTGGGCGTCAACAGCAACGGCTTTGCGCCCTTCGTCGACGCGGGCACGCTGCGGCTGCTGGTCACCTTCGGCGAGCACCGCACGAAGCGCTGGCCCACCGTGCCCACGCTGAAGGAACTGGGGCACGGCATCGTGGCCATGTCGCCCTACGGCCTGGCCGGCCCGGCCGGCATGCCGGCCGACGTGGTGCAGGTGCTGCACCAGGCCTTCAAGGCGGCGATGCACGACCCGGCCTTCATCGCCGAGCTGGCGCGCTATGACCAGGAGCTGGCATACCTGCCGCCGGAGGACTACGGCCGCGCACTGCGAGCGGCGTACGACCACGAGCGGGTGGTGGTGGACAAGCTGGGGCTGGCGCAGCGGGATTGACCGTGGGCGGGGCGGTCATGCCCGATGCAGCCCGAAGTACGCTTGCGCGCCGGCGCCCCCCCGGCAAGCCAGCCTGTCGTTGTGCGCCCTGGAGACGACACCCAGGGCCAGACTCACTTTGTCAAGGAACCAAGATCGTGGACAAGCTTCTGTCAGCCGTTGGGTCACTGCTCTACGGCATGCGTTTCACCATGTTGTTCTTCTACGTGGGCCTGGTCGGGATCATCTTCGGCATCCTGGGCAAGTTCATGCTGGAAACCTACAAGCTGATGGACACGCTGCTGTTTGGCCAACTGGCAAAGATCGATCTGATCATCAAGGTGCTTGAACTGGTGGACATGACGATGGTGGCGCAGTTGGTCTGGGTCGTGGCGCTGGCCGGTGTGTCGCTGTTTGTGACGACCGGCCACTTCGACAAGACGGACATGAAGAAGCCCGACTGGCTGGACCATGTCAACACCTACAACCTCAAGCTGAAACTCGCCTTCGCCATCATCTCCATCTCGGGTGTCCATGCATTGAAGACGTATCTGAGCGGCGAACTGACCCTCGAGAACATCCAGATCGTGGCCATGATCGCCGTCATCCACTTCACCTTCGTGCTGTCGGCCATCGGCATCTCGTTTGCTGAACGGCTGACCCGCGAACACGCCTGAGGCCAGGCCAGAGGCCGTTCAAGTCGCTGCGGTCAAGCCGTCGCAGGCTCAGCGCCCGACTAGAACAACCGGTGCAACTGCGCATAGCGCAGCAGTTCCATCGCACTGCCCACCCCCAGCCTCTGGCGGATCAGCGTCTGGTGGTTCGACACCGTCTTGGCGCTCAGGTGCAGGCGCTCGGCAATCACGTCCAGCGCGTCGCCCGCCAGCAGGCCCTGCAGCACCTGGAATTCACGCGGTGACAGCGCCAGGTGCGGCGCCTGCGCCCCCGGCTGGGACGGCGCGTCGGCGATGTCGGGCGACAGCACCCGCTGCTCGCCTGCCGCCACCCGGCGCAACGCGGCCACCAGCACCTCGGGCGGGCTGCTCTTGGTGACGAAGCCGTCCGCCCCGGCGGTCAGCGCCTGGGCCACCATCGCCGGGCTGTCGTGCATGCTGAACACCAACCGGCGCACCGCCGGCCAGCGCAGCGCGATGCGGCGCAGCAGGTCGAACCCGCTGCGACCGGGCATCGACAGGTCCAGCACGATCACGTCCACCAGCGGGGGCTGGCGCTGCTGCAGCAGGGCATAGGCACGATCGCCATCGGCGCATTCGGCGCTGACCAGGCAGTCGGGCTCCAGCTCCAGCAGGCGGCGGTAGCCCGCACGCACCACGGCGTGGTCGTCCACCAGCATCACGTGCAGTGTCATCCCTGGGTTTCCCCAGCGCAGATCGGGAAGTTTTCCCGGGTCACCGGGGCCATGCTTTGCAGGCGCATCAACAGCTTTCCAACACCACAACGAGGAGACGTTCTGCCATGTTCCCACGCCTGCGCCGCACCCCCCTGGCCCTGGCTGCCATCGCCGCCGTCACGGTGGCCAGCCCTGCCATCGTCGCAGCCCAGACCGCCCCCGCCCAGCAGGTGGAGGTGATCGGCACCTCGCCCATGGCTGGCCTGGGCGTCGACCGCAACCTGCTGCCCTATGCCAGCCAGACCGTGCGCCGCAGCGCGCTGGACCAGGCCCAGGCCGACACCATGACCGACCACCTGGCCCGGCGCCTGCCGGGCATGCAGGTCAACGACATCCAGGGCAGCCCGTTCCAGGCCGACCTGACCTACCGTGGCTACCGCGCCTCGGGCCTGCTGGGTGCATCGCAAGGGCTGTCGGTGTACCTGGACGGGGTGCGCATCAACGAACCCTTCGGCGATGTCATCCACTGGGACATGGTGCCGGAGTTCGCGCTGCAGTCGCTCACCGTGCTGCCTGGGGCCAACCCCAGCTTCGGCCTGAACACCCTGGGCGGCGCCATCGTGCTGGAGACGGTGGACGGCCGCAGCGCCGAGGGCCTGCGCGCCGAGGTGGGCTTCGGCAGCCACGGCCGCAAGCGGGCCGAGGTGGGTCTGGGCCAGCGCCATGCCGACGGCTGGCACAGCTATGTGGGCGGCACGGTGTTCGACGAGAACGGCTGGCGTGCCTATTCCCCCGGCCGGCAGGCGCTGGTGCTGGCCAAGCTGGGCCGCAGCCAGGGCGGCACCGACTGGAGCGTGGGCGTGCTCGGCGGCAGCGCCACCCTGGTGGGCAACGGCCTGCTGCCCAGCGTGACCTTGGACGACGGCAATGCCACGCCCGACCTGTATGCCGGCTCGCGCAGCGCCGTGTTCACCCACCCCGACCAAACGAAGAACCAGCTGGCCCAGGCCACCTTCAACGTCAGCCAGCAACTGGGTGCCGGCAGCCGGCTGCAGGCCCTGGCCTATGCCCGCAACAGCCGGCGCGACACCGTCAACGGCGATGGCGCGGAAGCATTCGACCCGCTGCAGCCCGACGAGAACGCATCACTGAACACCACCGCCACGCGCCAGTCGGCCTGGGGCGCGGCGCTGAGCCTGGCGCAGCGCAGCGGCGCGCACCTGTGGCAGGTGGGCGCCAGTGTGGACAGCAGCCGCGTGCGCTACCGCCAGCTGGAGCAGGAAGGCAGCTTCGACGCCAGCCGCGGCGTGCGGGCCGGCGATGAAGCGCCCGAGCTCAGCGCGTCGGTCACCGGCAAGAGCCTGCACCTGGGCCTGTACGCCACCGACACCTGGCAGGTGGTGCCGGGCACCCACCTCACCGCCACGCTGCGCGCCAACCGCAGCCGCGTCAGCAACACCCTGACCACGGTGGACGACGACACCGGCGTGCTGGAGGCCAAGCCCAAGGAGAGCTTCACCTACACCAGCCTGAACCCGGCGGTGGGGCTCACGCAGCAACTGGGCACCGGCCTGGCGGTGTTTGCCAACCTGGCTCGCAACACCCGCGTGCCCACCGTCATCGAACTGGGCTGCGCCGACCCGGCCGAACCCTGCCGCCTGCCCGTGGGCCTGCAGAGCGACCCGTACCTGAAGCAGGTGCGCGCCACCAGCCTGGAGGCCGGCCTGCGCTGGCGTCCGGCGCCTGGGCAGCGGCTGGAACTGGCGCTGTTCCGCACCGACAACCGCGACGACATCGTCTTCGGCAGCGTCAGACCCACCAGCCAGCTGGGCTACTTCCAGAACTTCCAGCGCACCCGCCACCAGGGGCTGGATGCATCCTGGCAGGCGCAAGTTGGCCCGGTGGCAGTCACCGCCGCCTACAGCCACCTGCAGGCCACCTACCAAGCCCACGGCCTGCTGCGCATGGGCGAGCGCAACGTCACCATCACCCCCGGCATCGGCATGGCCGGCCTGCCCCGCCACAGCGCCAAGCTGGGCGCCGACTGGGCGCTGGGCCGCGGCCTGAGCGTGGGCGCCGACATGCAGATCGTGTCGTCGCGCGGCGTGCAGGGCCATGAAGACGGGTTGCTCGAAGACGGCGCCAGCGACCTCCACCGCCTGCGCATCCCGGGCCACACCCTGCTGCACCTGCGGCTGCAGTGGCAGGCCACGCCGGCGCTCAGCGTGGTGGCACGGGTGCAGAACGCCTTGAACAAGCGCTATGAGACCTACGGCGCGCTGGCCGAGACGGTGTTCGATGCGCAGGGCAACTTCACCGGCAACGAGGAAGACGCACTGTTCGTCGCGCCTGGCGCGCCGCGCAGCCTGTGGCTGGGGCTGCGGCTGAAGTTCTGACGCGGCGGTTCAGTCGGCTGCCACCGGGGGCGACAGCAGCCGGGTGTGGAAGCTGGCGGCCAGGCGCAGGCCGGGCCGCGCGGCACCGGGCTGCACCGGGCTGCACTGCAGCGTGCCGCCCTGGGCCCACACCCGCTCCTGCAGGCCGGCCAGGCCGTTGCCCCGCGGGAGCACACCCTCAGCCGGCAGCGCCCGATCTGCCGGCAGTCCCCCATCGGCCTGCGGCAGGCCGACGCCGTCGTCCCAGGCCTGCCAGTCGACCTGCAGACCATCGCCCGGCTGTTGGCCGCCGCGCAGGTGCAGGCGCAGTCCGGCGGCGCGGGCATCGGCATGGCGGGCCACGTTGGTCAGGGCTTCCTGGCTGATGCGGTAGAGCGCCAACCACAGCGGGCGGGGCAGCCACAGGGCCTGGGCGGCGTCGCCCGCAGGCCAGGCCTGCAGCCGCCCGTCGGCGTCGCGCCAGGACAGGTCGAGCGCGCAGGCCAGACCCGGCTCCGGTCCGCTGCCCTGCCAGCTGTCGACCAGGGCCTGCAGCAGCGCCATGCCGCGCGCCAGGCTCTCGGCCTGCGCCGCGTCGGGGCCCGCCGGGCCGAAGGGCTGCAGCCGTGTCAGCAGCGATCGGATGTCGGCCTGCACCAGCGCGCACTGCTGTGCCATGCCGTCGACCACCTGCTGCAGCCGGGCATCGCCCGCCACCTGGCGCGCCAGCCACGCGGCGTCGACCCGCAGTGCGGTCAGGCGCTGGCCGAATTCATCGTGCAGGTCGCGCGCCAGGCGCGCGCGCTCGTCTTCTTGCAGCGTCAGCACCTGCTGGCTGAGTTGCCGGCGCTGGGCCTCGGCCTGGTCGAGCGCGGCGCCGAGCTGGCGCAGGGCGGCGGCCAACGATTCCAGTTCGCGGGTGGGCATGGTAGGCAGGGCCTGCACCTGGCGTGCATCATGGCCCTCGATGCCGGCAATCGCCTGCAGCAACCGGCCCAGCGGGGCAAAAGCGCGGCGCACGTTCCAGTGCATCACCGCCAGCAGGCCGGCCACCGCCAGCAGCAGCAAACCCAGCACGCCCAGCAGGCTGCCCATGGCCTCGCGCCGCTCGCTGTCATGCGACGCGGCCAGCGACACAGTCCACCAGGTGCCATTGGCACGCTGCACCGGCCACGCCACGCGGCGGGGGTCGGGCACCGACAGCCAGTCCTGGTGCCACTGCAGCAGCCAGCGCATCGGCACCGGCACGGCCGCAGCCGGCGGCGGGGCCAGCAGCAGCGTGCCGTCACGGGCGTGCACCCGCAGCGACAGGTGGCGAAGCGGGTGCTCGGCCTGCATGGCGCGCAGCGAATCCAGCGCAGTGCGGTCGTCGGCCTGGCCCAGCTGGCCGAGGCGGGCCATCACGCCAGCCAGGGTCATGGCGGCATCCACCTCGTCCTCGATGTCCTCACCCATGCGGGCCAGGCCCAGCACCACGGCCAGCAGCAGCACCAGCAGGCTGACGGCGCTGGCGCGCCGCATCACCAGGCGAGGCAGGTCCAGCGGCGATGTGCCGGATGAACGCAGTGGCGGGGCAGGCATGCCAGCAATTGTGGCGTGGCGCACCCACCCGCCGGCCAGCGTGGCCGCGACGATCGCGCCCGTCCGTGTCCAGCGCCGTGCGCCATGACCGACGAAGACGTCGGACCACCCTGCACCTGCTCGGCCAGGGCCAGGGCCTCTTCAGCCAGGCCCTGCACGTGCCGGAAATCCCCGCGATCGAAGACCGCCTGGGCGTCACGCAGCAGGGAAGCGAGACGGGCGCCAGCCGCCTGGGCGACCACGGGTGCGTGGCCGCCCAGCAGGCAACAAGCCAGCAGCATGGTCAGCAGGCCGCGCAACGCAAACGGCCAGTGCGCGGAACGCGCTGGCCACTGCCAACGTGCAGCCCAGGCGGACGCGTGTGCGTCCAGGGTGCGTCTTCAAGGCTTGGCCGGTGCACCGAGCGGGCACCAGACCTGACCACCGAATGTCGTTTTACGCACTTTTAAAACGATCTCAGGCTTCGCTGTCGCCATTTTTGCCGCAACTCAGACGCACCCACTGACCTGAAATCGCGCGGGGATGCTGATTTTTCAGCGCTTTAGAGCCTGATCAATCGGCGCGGCGGGCGTCTCTGGTGTGACGCTGGATTGGCAACTCTTTCAGCTTGAAACAGGAGCCGGAACATCGCAACCAGCGCCGCCGGAAATCATTACCGCAATCTGTGCTGGCCCACAGCAGTGAAGTTGAGCAACATGCACTTCCTAATGTTTAAGCGTCTTAAAGCTAATGAGCTTTTTAATGAACTTCATGACGTGACCAGTATGGACATCGCCAGGCTGGCGCAGCACGGCCTGGCATTGCGACAGTGGGAGCGACAACACCTGCCGACCGAAGGCACACAACTAGGCTACGAGGTGTTCATGAAACTGGCGGAACTGGTGGCCACCGACGGCGGGGACCGCCAAGCCGGCCTGCTCAAGCGGCTGTATCTGGCCCTGCCCTACAGCGAAAAGGGCATCCGCCTGCACCTGCGTCGGCTGGAGACGATCGGGTGGATCAGCGTGCACAAGATCGGCGAGGACGGGCGCGCGGTACGGGTGGAATTGAGTTCGGCGTATTGGGGGTTGCTGAGTGCGTATGCGGTGCAGTGGGCTATGCCGAATGAGGGGGCAGGTGCCGCCAACGACGGCGCCGTGGGATATGCGACGGCCGCCAGCCCAACCTGAAAGTCGCCTTCCCAATGAGCGAGAAATTGACCAATACCCATTTTAACCGTAGCTCGGGTGAAATCACCCACCTGTCAAGTCAATAATGACCACGCACCCTAGAAATATCAAGGACTCAATATTAATGAATATCCACATATTGCAACACCCCCTGCGGAACGCCGCTCTGTAGTTCTACAGGCAAATTCAAAAATGGGGACTAGGCGGTTTCAAGCTTGAAGCGCGACGCCTCGGATGAAATCCGCTGTCAGTGCCGA
>JBBAPL010000172.1:0-10278 GCA_040400895.1 Aquabacterium sp. | reverse complement strand
GCTGGGGTCGTAGAACGCGTTCTCGTTGAGGCCCGGCTCCAGCTTGTCGTGCGGGAAGTTGTGCGGCACGTAAGCCGTCAGGCTGACCGCGGCGAACGGCACCTTCTTGTCGGTGCCGGCCACCTTGAATTCACCGTTCTCGAACACGATGTCGGTGTCCGCGGCCTCCAGCAGGTGGGCGGCGATCTTCTTGCCCTTGGCGATCACCTTGTCGACCGCCTTGACGATGGCCGTGCCGCCCACCGCCAGCGACCGGCTGCCGTAGGTGCCCATGCCAAACAGCACCTTGGCGGTGTCGCCATGCTCGATGACGATGTCGTCCAGCGGGATGCCCAGCTTGTCGGCCACCACCTGGGCGAAGGTGGTCTCGTGGCCCTGGCCATGGCTGTGGCTGCCGGTGAACACCGTCACCTTGCCGGTGGGGTGCACCCGCACCTCGCCGGCCTCGAACAGGCCGGCGCGGGCGCCCAGCGCACCCGCCACGCTGCTGGGGGCGATGCCGCAGGCCTCGATGTAGGCGCTGTAGCCCAGGCCGCGCTTCAGGCCCTTGGCGGCGCTGGCGGCCTTGCGGGCCTCGAAGCCGGCCACGTCGGCCAGCTCGATGGCGCGCGCCATCGTGGCTTCGTAGTCGCCGGTGTCGTAGGTCAGGCCCACCGGCGTGGCGTAGGGGAAGCTGGTGATGAAGTTGCGGCGGCGCAAGTCGGCCGGGTCGATGCCCAGTTCACGCGCGGCGGTCTCGACGATGCGCTCGACCACGTAGGTGGCTTCAGGCCGGCCGGCACCGCGGTAGGCGTCCACCGGCGCGGTGTTGGTGAACATCGCATCGACCGCGCACCAGATCTTGGGCGTGGCGTACTGGCCGGCCAGCAAGGTGGCGTACAGGATGGTGGGCACGCTGGTGGCAAACGTGGACAGATAAGCGCCCAGGTTGGCGGTGGTGTGCACCTGCAGCGCCAGGAACTTGCCGTCCTTGTCCAGGCCCAGGCTCACCGTGGTGGCATGGTCGCGGCCGTGGGCGTCGGACAAGAAGGCCTCGCTGCGGCTGCTGGTCCACTTGATCGGGCGCTTGAGCAGCTTGCTGGCGAAGACGATGGCGGTTTCTTCGCCGTACAGGAAGATCTTGCTGCCGAAGCCGCCGCCCACGTCGGGCGCCACCACGCGCATCTTGTGCTCGGGGATGCCCAGCACGAAGGCGCACATCAGCAGCCGCTCGACGTGCGGGTTCTGGTTGGCGACGTAGAGCGTGTAGTTGTCGGCGTTGACGTCGTAGCTGGCGTTGGCGCAGCGCGGCTCCATCGCGTTCGGGATCAGCCGGTTGTTGCGGTAGGTCAGCGTGGTGACATGCGCGGCGCCGGCCATGGCGGCGGCGGTGCCGTCCTTGTCGCCGATGCCCCACTGGTAGACGCGGTTGTCGGGCGCCTCGTCGTGCACCGATGCCTTGATCTGCGGCGCGGTCAGCGCGTCGACCACCGGCGTGAGTTCTTCGTAGACGACGTCGATCAAGGCTGCGGCGGCCTCGGCCTGGTCCAGCGTCTCGGCCACCACCAGGGCGACGCGGTCACCCACGTAGCGCACCTTGCCGTCGGCCAGCACCGGGTGCTTGGGCTCCTTCATCGGCTGGCCGTCCAGGCTGTTGATCAGCCAGCCGCAGGGCAGTCCGCCCACGGCCTTGAAGTGGTCACCCGTCAGGATGCCGACCACGCCCGGCGCCTTTGCCGCGGCGCTGGTGTCGATCGATGTGATGCGGGCATGCGCATACGGGCTGCGCAAGAAGAAGGCATGGGTCTGCCCGGGCATGGTGATGTCGTCGGTGTACTGGCCCTTGCCGGTAAGGAAGCGGCTGTCCTCGCGGCGCTCGACCGACTGGCCGATGAAACCTTGGCGTGCGTTCATGGTGTGGCGCTCCAGTTCAGGCCTGCATGGCGGCAGCACCCTGCTGCACGGCCTTGACGATGTTGTGGTAGCCGGTGCAGCGGCAGATGTTGCCTTCCAGCGCCTCGCGCACCTGTTGCTCGTTGTGACACCCGTGGTTCTGCACCAGGTCGACGGCACTCATCACCATGCCCGGGGTGCAGAAGCCGCATTGCAGGCCGTGGCAGCTGCGGAAGGCGGCCTGCATCGGGTGCAATGTGCCGTCGGCCGCGGCCAGGCCCTCGATGGTGGTGACGCTCTTGCCAGCGGCCTGGGCGGTGAGCATGCCGCAGCTCTTCACCGCCTTGCCGTCCAGATGCACGGTGCAGGCGCCGCACTGGGTGGTGTCGCAGCCCACATGGGTGCCGGTCAGGCGCAAGGTGTCGCGGATGAACTGCACCAGCAGCTGGTTCGGCGCGGTTTCGCGGGTGACGGACTCGCCGTTGACGGTGAGCGTGATCTGCATGCCCATGGGAGCATCTCCTGGAGGTGTTGGTCTGCGGTGTCTGAAGCCGGAGCGCACGCAGGCAGCGTGGACAGGCCCGGCGGATGCTAGGCAGATCGGCAGTGCAGCGCATCGATGCGCTTTCCCTTATGAAGCCCACTGCATAAGGGAACGCCCGGTGCCAGAGGCCGCCGTATGCTTGCCGGTTCTAGGGGATTGCGCGGCGTCGCCGGCAGGGCCCGCCGCGGTTGGGTTCCACTGCATCTCCGCACTCTGAAGCCACCACCATGGACAACGTCGATCTGAATGTGCTGCGCCAGGCCACCACCTGGCTGGGCCAGGGCCACCGGGTGGTGCTGGGCACGATCACCCGCACCTGGGGGTCGGCCCCGCGCCCGCCGGGCAGCAGCGTGGCGCTGCGCGACGACGGCCTGGTGGCCGGCAGCGTGTCGGGCGGCTGCATCGAGGACGACCTGGTCGACAAGGCCCGCGCCGGCGCCCTGACCACCGGCCTGCCGCAGGTGGTGCGCTACGGCATCGACGCCGACACCGCGCAGCGCTTCGGCCTGCCCTGCGGCGGGTTGATCGAGCTGGTGCTGGAGCCGGTGGCGCCGCGCACCCGGCTGGATGAGTTGCTGGCCAGGCTGGACGCCGGCGCGCGGGTGCGCCGGGTGCTGACGATCGCCACTGGCGACGTCGACCTGCAGCCCGGCAACACCACCGACGAGCTGGCGCTGGACGACACCACCCTGGTCACCCACCACGGCCCGCGCTGGCGGCTGCTGCTGATCGGCGCCGGCCAGATGACGCAGTACCTGGCGCAGATGGCCACCGCACTCGACTACCAGGTGCTGGTGTGCGACCCGCGGGAAGAGTACGCCACCGGCTTTGAAGTGCCCGGCGCCACGCTGCTGCGCAGCATGCCCGACGACACCGTGGTCGCCATGAAGCCCGACGGCCACACCGCCATCATCGCGCTGACACACGACCCGAAGATGGACGACCTGGCGCTGATGGAGGCCGTCAACAGCGCGGCGTTCTACATCGGCGCCATCGGTTCGCGCGCCAACCAGGCCAAACGCAAGGCCCGGCTGAAGGAACATTTCGGCATCACCGACGACCAACTGGCGCGCATCCACGGCCCGGTGGGGCTGAAGAACGGTGCCCGCACGCCACCCGAGATCGCCATCAGCATCCTGGCCGAACTGACTGCCGTGCGCTACGGCTACCGGGTGCCCGACCCCGTGCCGGTGAAGCCGCAGGCCGTGGTGGACGCTGGCTGCGCCAGCTGAGGCGCGCTCAGGTCTGCCGGGCCGGTGTGCTGTCAGCCGGCGCACCGGCATGCGGTGTGCTGACCAACGGCGGCGAGGCACGCTCCACATCGTCCGACAACCTGGCGGCCACCAGGCCGATCAGGTGGAAGCCGAAGGCCGGGTTCTGGTAGTACAGCTGCTTGACCGTGTCTTCGGAGATGTGCAGCACGGTGCAGGCGGTCAGGCAGCGCGCGCTGTGGGTGCGGCGCTTGGCGGGGGAGAACAACGCGATCTCGCCGAACACCCGGCCGGCGGGGATCTCTTGGCCGATCTCCACCAGCGCCATGCGGCCTTCGGCCAGCAGGTACAGCCGGTCGGCCGCGTCGCCGCGCCGGAACAGCACCGTGCCGGCGCGCAGCTTCTTGGCCGTCATGTAGGGGCGCAGCCACAGGCCGGACAGGTCGCTGCCCCCCTCGGCGGCACTGACCTGGCGGGTGAGCCGCACCATCTCGTGCAGGCGGTACAGGTTGATCGGCAGCAGCACGGCCGCCACAGCCAGGGTGGCCGGCGACGGGAACAGCGCGCCAAACGCCAGAAACCCCAGGTTGCTGCCCACCGCCAGCCAGCGCAGCGGGATCATGGTGCGCACCAGTGCGCCCGCCGCGGCGAAGCCCACGGCCAGCGCGCCGGCGGCGTAGGCCAGCAGGTGACGTGGCGAGAAGAAGCTCCAGGCTTCCCACTGGCTGGCCAGCCAGTTGCTCAGGTCCGGTGGCGGCATCCGGTGGGCTCGGGGGTTTCGGGTCGGCGGGGTTCGCGGCGTCGGGCTGCCGGTCGGTTCATTCTGCAGCAGCCGTGCGGCGCCGGATCGGTTACAAGCGGCGCATGTCCGATGAATCCCAGATCCACATCCCGCCGTCGTTCGAGGCCGTGCACCGCGATGTGCGCGGCCGCCTGACGCTGCCGCGCGATGACTTCCGCGCCCGCTACGAGCTGTGCGAAGACATGGCGCAGATGCTGGTCGAGCCCTGCCAGGCCCGGCTGCACGACCAGGGCCTGAGCGAAGACCTGGTCCTGCAGCGCACGGAAGCCGGCTTGGCGGCCGACGGCGCCGGCTTCAGCCCGGCCGAAGCCGCCTGGGTGGTGACGCGCCTGGCCGAGTTGCTGGGCTGGCCGCATGCGGCGCTCACGCCGCCACCGGATCAACCACCCCCGCGCTGGGTGTAGAGGTCGAAGAACTTCATGAAGGCGTGCCGGTCGGCCTCGGCCACGCCGTCGAAGCGGTAGTGCGTGGCCAGCACCGGCATGCGCATCAGCGCGATGCGGCGCGGTGGCATCACCTGCCAGGCCAGGTGCAGCAGGCCAGCGCCCACCGCCACCGTGGCGCGGCCCGGGCCGGCGGTGGTCAGCGCGCAGCCGCGCACGGCCCCGGGCAGGCAGGCCAGCCAGTCGGCTTCGGTGAAGCCCTGCTCGCGGTGGAACTCGGCTGGGTAGTGACCCTGCACACCCTCACCCGCCAGCGATCGGCGGCCAGATGGCCAGCACGTCACCCTCGACAAAAGTGCGCGTGGCCCGGTCCTCCGGCGCGATGTAGACGCCGTTGACCAGCACCAGGTGCACCAGCTTGGGCGGCATGCCCAGCGGCTCGATGATCTGGGCGATGGTGGCGTCGGCCGCCACGTCCAGCTCGATGCGGTTGTCTCGCCGGGCCGCAGGCGGCAGGTACTCGGTGAGGCTGGCGTAGAGCTTGAAGGTGATCTTCATCGGCGCATGATCCGCCGGTTCAGCGCTGCCGCACCAGGGCCATGTCGGACTGCGCCTGGGCATTGGCCAGGTAGGCCTCCATCAGCAGCGTGGGGTCGTGCATCAGGCGCTGCTTCCAGTCGGCGCTGAGCTTGACCTCGCCCTCGACCAGGCCACGCATCACGCCCACATGCTCGGTCCAGCCAACCGAGTTGCAGCCGATCAGCTTGTCGCCGCTGAACTGCAGGCTCAGCAGCTTGCCGCTGTCGCGGTCGGCCAGTTCCACATGCTCTCCGCCTGGCACGCCGTCCCATTTGCCGAAGCTGGCCGAGATCATGCCCAGGGTGTCGAGCACGTTGATCTGGGTGACGCCTTTCAGCTCCGCCAGCGGCGTGGGGCCACGGTGGGCCATGTTCAGCGCCGCCACCCGCGCCTGCTCGGCCGCGTTGGGCTGGATGGCGCTGACGATGGTGGTGCCGCTGACCTTGTCGAAGGCCTCGGCGCAGTCGCCCGCGGCGTAGATGCCGGGCACGTTGGTCTGCAGGTGCTCGTCGGTCAGCACGCCGACCAGGCAGCGCACGCCGGAATGTTCGAGGAAGCCGATGTTGGGCCGCACGCCGGTGGCGCTGATGACCAGATCGGCCTCCAGCACCTGGCCGGTGGACAGGCGCACCTGCATGGGCGCCGATGGCAGGGCAGCGGCTGCGGCAGCGGCCACGACGGGTGCCGGTGCTGGCGGCGAGCCCAGGCCCACGGCCTGCGCCAGACGGCTGAGCAGGCCGGGCTGCGCAGCCGGTGCCGCTGGCGCAGCCGTTGCGGCAGCGGCCGGGCGGGCCCGTTCGATGGCATCGACCCGGGCGCCGGTGTAGACCGCCACGCCCTTCTTCTCGCACCAGTCCTTGATCATGCCGCCGGCGGTGGGGCCCATCATGCGCGGCACCATGCGGTCGCCCATCTCGACCACGCTGAGCTTGACGCCGCGCGTCGCCAAGGCTTCCATGATGATGCAGCCGATGAAGCCGGCGCCCATCTGCAGCACCCGCGCACCCGGCTTGGCCAGGGCCATGATGGCGCGGGCGTCGGCCAAGGTCCAGCAGGGGTGCACGCCGGGGCCGTTGATGCCCGGGATCGGCGGCGACGCCGGCGACGAACCCGTGGCGATCAACAGCTTGTCGAACGGCACCACCTCGCCGCCCTGCAGCACCACGCAGCGCTTGTCCACATCCACCGTCTGGGCCCGGGCCTGGCGCACCGTGATGCGCAGCGCCTCGAAGTGGCCCGGCGTGTGGCGCAGGTGCGTGCCTTCTTCACCCACCTGGCCGATCAGCAGGTAGGGGATGGCCATGCGGGAATACGGCGCCTCGGGCTCGTCACCGATCAGGGTGATGTCGTCGTGCGGGGCGTGCTTGCGCAGGGTTTCGGCGGCGATCACACCGGCCGGGCCGGCGCCCAGGATCACGTGCTTCATGGATGGCTCTCTTCGGAAATGAACAAGGCGGTCCGAGAACCGCCTTGCGACTGGACACCCGCGTTGCGGGCCTACAGACCGAGCTTGGCGCGCGTGGCGCTGGTCAGGTTGCCGCCGGTGTCCCAGCCGCGGATCTCATAGTACTTGGGCAGCATCTCGGGCAACTTGCTGACCAGGCCCTTGGCCGGGCCGGTCTTCACCGCCTCGGTCAACAGGCGCTTGGGCAGGGTGTCGTCGGCAGCGGTGAAGCCCGCGCGGTTGTTGAAGTCGCGCTCCAGGTTCCAGATGCGCTCGCCGATCAGCGACAGGTTCTCCAGCGTGAACTCGTCGCCGCAGGCGGCGGCCACTTGCGGCTGCACGTCGGCCAAGCCCCAGGCGAAGCTGGTGAAGATGCAGATGCCGGCGGAATCAAACGCGGCGGTGGCGTCCTGGAAGGCCATCACCAGTTCGGGCTTGCCTTCGGCCACCAGCGGGTCGGTCTTGACCGGGATGCCCAGCACTTCAGAGGCCACGGTGTAGCCGCGCAGATGGCAGGCGCCGCGGTTGCTGGTGGCGTACGCCAGGCCCATGCCCTGGATGCCACGCCCGTCGTAGGCCGGGAACTCCTGGCCCTTGACGCTCATGCTCAGGTCGGGGTGGCCGTACTTGGCCGTCAGCCGCTTGCTGCCCTGGGCCATCTCCTTGCCGAAGCCCACGCCGTTGGCGGTCATGTCGGCCAGCTCGCACAGCGCCTTGGCGCTGCCGAACGGGGCGTCCAGGCCCAGCATCTCCTGGGTGATGACGCCCATCTCGAACAGCTCCATCACCGCGCCCACGGTGGTGCCGAAGGTGATCGGGTCCATGCCCTGCTCATTGCAGATGGTGTTGGCGTACTGCAGCGCTTCCAGGTCGTTGACGCCGTTGGCGGCGCCCAGGGCCCAGGCCGCTTCGTATTCCAGGCCGCCGGTGGCGCCCCAGTACTGCGGCTTGTTGACCACGCTGAAGTGGGTGGGGTCGATCTTGCTGATCCGGCCACAGGCGATGGTGCAGCCAAAGCAGGCCTGGTTGGTGACCAGCTGCTTCTTGCCGTCGCTCTCACGCGGGGTGGCCATCGCCTCGGCGGAGATGTCCTTGGCGCCTTCGAACTGGCTGTCGCGGTGGTTGCGGGTGGGCAGCGCGCCGATCTCGTTGATCACGTTCATCAGCACCTGGGTGCCGTAGGTCGGCAGGCCCTGGCCGGTGACGGCGTTGTCAGCGAGGATCTTCTTCTTCTCGTAGGTGACCTTCATGAACTCCTTGGGGTTGGCAATGTTGCCCACGCCCTTGGTGCCGCGCACGGCAATTGCCTTCAGGTTCTTGCTGCCCATGACGGCGCCCACGCCCGAGCGGCCGGCCGCGCGGTGCAGGTCGTTCACCACGGCGGCGTACAGCACCTGGTTCTCACCGGCCAGGCCGATGGAGCTGACGCGCACCTGCGGGTCCTGCGCCTGCTTCTTCAAGATTTCTTCGGTCTCCCAGACGCTCTTGCCCCAGAGGTGGCTGGCGTCCTTGAGCTCGGCGGTGTCGTCCTGGATGCTCAGGTAGACGGGCTTGGCGCTCTTGCCTTCGAAGATGACCATGTCCCAGCCGGCCATCTTCAGCTCGGCGCCCCAGTAGCCACCCGAGTTGCTGCAGGCAATCGCCCCGGTCAGCGGGCCCTTGGTGACCACGGTGTAGCGCCCGCCGGTGCTGGCCATGGTGCCGGTCAACGGGCCGGTGGCCCAGATGATCTTGTTGTCGGCCGACAGCGGGTCGGTCTTGGCGTCCATCTCTTCCACCAGGTACTTGGTGGCCAGACCGCGCGAGCCCAGGTACTGCCTGGCCCAGGTCATGTTGAGGGGTTCGGACGTGACGGTGCCCGCGGTGAGGTTGACGCGGAGGATTTTTCCTGCCCAGGACATGTGTGTGCTCCTTGAACCTTGAAGATCAGACGCCAGGCTGGTTGCCCAGCTTGTCGGCCCAGGCGGCCATCTTGTTCAGGCCGGTCCAGTTGGCGTCGATGTACGTGATGGCGCCGGTGGGGCAGGCCTCGGCGCAGGCGGGCTCGCCGCCGCACAGGTCGCATTTCTGCACCTTGCCGGTCTCTTGCACGTAATTCACCGTGCCGAACGGGCAGGCGATGGTGCAGACCTTGCAGCCCACGCAGGTGGATTCATTGACCACCTTGGCGCCGGTGGCCTTGTCGACGGTGATGGCCTCCACCGGGCAGGCGTGCAGGCACCAGGCCTCGTCGCACTGGGTGCAGGTGTAGGGCACCTTGCGGCCGGTGTGGTGGAAATCGAAGACCTTGATGCGCGACTTGGCGGGCGCGTAGGTGCCGTAGTTCTCAAAGGAACAGGCCATCTCGCATTGCAGGCACCCGGTGCATTTCTCCGGGTTGATGTGCAGGCTTTTCTGCATGGCGTTCTTCTCCGCTGGGGCTGAAAGAGGTTGAGGCACCCACCCGCGCGCCATGCGCTGGTTTTGCCATATGCAATGATCTGCATAGCGGCCCCATTCAGGTACTTGGGCAAAACCCTTGGTCGGATATGGAAACCGGGCCGGATGTCCCATGCTGAGACGCCGGACTCGTGCCAATGAGAATCGTTTGCAGTGAAGGTCATGCTGTGCGGCGGCGGGCCGGCTTTCGGGCATGGGGCTCGTCGCCATCGACGAGATTCCAGTGCTGCCGCGCAGCCTGCACGACCAGGGCTTCACCGTCTGCGAGGCGGCCATCGGCACGCGCAGCGGCCAACGCCAGCCGCAAGACGGTCCGTTGCAGGGCCGGATCGGAAATCTCTGCCATCAGCAAGGCCAGGGCGCTGTCGTCGATGCTGCCCACGAATGCGCCGTCTTTCGCCCCGCCCGCCAGCAGTTCCTCGCTCAGCGTGTAGACGATGTGCGGCAGCAGATGGGGCTCCAGCCCGAGGGCCTGCTCAGCGCCCAGCGCATTGAGGGCGGCGGTCTCGGAACTGCACATCTGGCCGTCGGCGATGAGGACCAGTGCAACGATGCGTGCCGCCGCTTCGGGGCTGTTGCGGGGGTAGCGGCGCATGGTGGGCGAGCTTCTCAGGGTTGACTGGGGTGGCGCGGCCGGCTCAACGGTGCCGGCCTGGCTGGCGCCTGGCATGCCGGCCAAACGGGTCGGCTGGGTGGCGGTCGACCCGGATCGGGATGGGCACCATCGCGGGCGCCTGCTTTGGCAGCCACCGGTTCAGCGACGCCTGCAGCAACTGCAGTTGCTGCCCGAGGCGGGCGGACACGATAGAGATCAAGCGCGAGGACAATTTCATGGGTGGCAGACCGGAGGATGGCGAAGTCCCCGACTGTGGACCCGTCTTCAATTCGAGAAAAGCAGCATTTTCAGGACCGAAACTTCTGAAAAGACGAATCTTTCGACGCCGGTGGCGGGCTGCTGAGGGCCTCGCCACACCGGCGCTCAGCCGCGCTGCAGCACGTCGCCG
>JBBAPL010000171.1:0-10411 GCA_040400895.1 Aquabacterium sp. | reverse complement strand
CAGTTGCCCGCCGGCCTCGTCGTTGCACAAGACGACGAACGTCCGCATCTCGAGACCAACGAAGGCAGCAATGAGCCCGAAGCCGCCCTACCCCCGACCAAACCGCTCCGCAATCGCGTCCAGCAACGCCATCAGATCGGCCTGCAGGCGCACAAAGCCGGCGTGCTTCTGCAGCGTGGCCTGGTCCATGTACAGCCGCTTGTTCACTTCCAGCTGCAGGCTGTGGAAGCCGGCGGCCGGGTTCGAGTAAGCCCGCACCAGTTCCACGCCCTTGAACGGGTCGTTGACCTTGACGTCGTATCCCCGGGTGACCAGCGCCTCGCGCACGAAGGCGGTGAATGCAGGCGCGCAGGTGGTGCCATCGCGGTCACCAAGCACCATGTCGGCGCGTGGCTGCCCTGCGCCGCCCTCGCCCATGGCTCCACTCACCGCGTTCATCGAGTGGCAATTGATGTGGAACACCTGCCCGTGCCGCCCATGGGCGGCCTGCAGCAGGCTCTGCAGGGCCTGGTGGTAGGGCGCATGGCAGCGCGCGATGCGCTGGCGCAGTTCCTGCACTGTCAGCTTGCGGTTGTAGATTGGCCGCCCATCGTCCAGCGTGCGCCAGACCAGCGACTTGCCGATGCGCGCCTTGCCGCTGAGCACCAGTTCACCGGGCCAGGGCGCGTCCAGCAGGTCGGTGTCGATGTCGCCCGCATGGCGGTTGGGGTCGAGGTAGGTGCGCGGAAATTGCGCTGCCAGCAGGGGGATGCCCCGCTCGGCGGCCGGAAGGTACAACTCGTCGATGAAACAGTCTTCTCCATCACGCAGGTCGGACTCGGGCAACGCGGCCCCGAAATCTGCCGGCATGCGGATCCCCGAATGGGGGGAGTCCAGCACCAGCGGCAGCACCGCCAGCCGGGGCCCGTGGATGCGCAGCACGTCATCGGTGATCATGCCCCGCAGTATCCGCCCGAGGCCCCCGCATGCACGCACCTGTTCGGGGCGACCCCGATAGCCTGACCCTTCGCAACCGATAGCATGGCGCACCCGGCGGGCAGCTGCCCGCCACCCAGACCTTCGCATCCGACCTTTGGAGCCCCGCATGGACAAGCATGAATCCAATATCCGCCACCTGATCGACGAGGTGCGCGACGGCAAGCTGCCGCGCCGCAGCTTCATCTCGCAGATGGTGGGCCTGGGCCTCACCGCCCCGATGGCCGGCATGCTGCTGATGCACGCCGGTGTGGCCAATGCGCAGGCCACCATCCCTTACAAGGGCACCAAGCGCGGCGGCGGCGGGGTGCTCAAGCTGATCTACTGGCAGGCCGCCGTGCACCTGAACCCGCACTTCGCCGGCGGCACCAAGGACCAGGACGCCAGCCGCATCTTCTACGAGCCGCTGGCCGGCTGGGACTCCGAAGGCAACCTGGTGCCCGCGCTGGCCGCCGAGATCCCGTCGAAGGAAAACGGCGGCGTGGCCGCCGACGGCAAGTCGGTCACCTGGAAGCTGAAGAAGGGTGTCACCTGGCACGACGGCAAGCCGTTCACCGCCGACGACGTGGTGTTCACCGCCCAGTACGTCGGCGACCCGGCCACCAGCACCGTGACCGTGGCCACCTACAAGGACCTGAAGGTCGAGAAGATCGACTCGCACACCGTCAAGGTCACCTACCCCAAGGCCACGCCGTTCTGGGCCGAGGCGCTGACCGGCATCGTCGGCTGCATCCTGCCCAAGCATGTGTTCGAGGCCTTCACCGGCGCGAAGTCGCGCGAGGCGTCTGCCAACACCAAGCCGGTGGGCACAGGGCCTTACAAGATCGTCGACTTCAAGCCGGGTGACAGCCTGTTGGCCGAAGCCAACATGACCTACTACGTGCCCAACCAGCCGTTCTTCGACCGGCTGGAGATCAAGGGCGGCGGCGACGCCCTGAGCGCCGCCCGCGCGGTACTGCAGACCGCCGAATACGACCTGGCCTGGAACCTGGCCGTGGAAGACGAACTGCTCAAGCGCCTGGAAGGCGCCGGCAAGGGCCGCATGGAGTTCTACGCCGGCAGCGACATCGAGTTCGTCAGTCTGAACGTCACCGACCCCTGGAAGGAAGTGGACGGCGAGCGCGGCAGCGCCAAGAGCAAGCACCCCGCCTTCACCGACAAAGCGGTGCGCGAGGCCATGTCGATGCTCGTCGACCGCAAGAACATCGGCGAGCAGATCTACGGCCGCGGTGCGGTGGTCACCAGCAACTTCCTGAACAACCCGCCGCGCTTCCGCAGCCCGAACACCAAGTACGAGTTCAGCATCGAGAAGGCCAACCAGGTGCTGGAGGCCGCCGGCTGGAAGAAGGGTGCCGACGGCATCCGCGCCAAAGGCGACGTGAAGCTGAAGTTCGTGTTCCAGACGTCCGTCAGCGGCCCGCGCCAGAAGTGCCAGGCCATCATCAAGGACGCCTGCACCAAGGCCGGCATCGACCTGGAACTGAAGAGCGTGGTGGCCGCGGTGTTCTTCGGCAGCGATGCCGCGAACCCCGACACGTACCAGAAGTTCTGGACTGACATCCAGATGTTCACCACCACCATGGGCAGCCCCGACCCGCAGGTGTTCATGGAGCAGTTCACCACCGACCAACTGTCCCAGAAGGTCAACAAGTGGAGCAGCCGCAACCTGGCCCGCTGGTCCAACGCCGAGTTCGACGCTGCACACAAGGCATCGCAGGTCGAGTTCGACCCGGTCAAGCGGGCCGCGCTGTTCATCAAGATGAACGACCTGGTGGTCAACGACAAGCACATCATCCCGTTGTTCGCCCGCCCGCGGCCGTTCGGCATCCTGACCAAGCTGCGCCCGGTGTTGTCGGCCTGGGACAACACCACCTGGTCCATCGGCTACTGGACCCGCGACGCCTGACGGTCGCTTCCAGCTGCTGCGCGACCCGATCTTGCGCCTGTGATGCTCGCCGTACAGGAGTACGGCTGCGCCTCTCGCCGCAACCTCGGGCCGCTCGCGACGCTGGCCGCTGCCCGCCAGGGCACCCAACCACCCGACTGGTCTGAACGCCGGGCTCCACATTGCTCAACTACATCATCCGCCGCCTGCTGATCGCGCTGCCCAGCCTGCTGGGCATCAGCCTGGTGCTGTTCACCGTGCTGGCGCTGGCACCTGGCGACCCGTTCGAGGAACTGGCCAACAACCCGAACGTGCCGCCCGAGGTGCGCATGGCGCTGCGGGCGCAGTTCGGGCTGGACGACCCGATCTGGGAGCGCTATCTGCGCTGGCTCTCCAGCATGCTGCAGGGCGACTGGGGCTTTTCGTTCGTCAGCCGCATCGACGTCGATGCGCTGATCAGCCAGCGCATCGGCGTCACCATCGCGGTGATTGGCATGTCGCAGCTCGTCGCCCTGCTGGTGGCGCTGCCGGTGGGTGTGCTGGCTGCCGTCAAGCCCTACAGCTGGTTCGACCGCATCGCCAGCACGGCGGCATTCATCGGCTTTTCGCTGCCCACCTTCTTCACCGGGGTGCTGTTCATCCTGCTGTTTTCGGTGCAATTGGGCTGGTTTCCATTTGTCTACCGGGCTGACCTGTCGTCCACCGGCTGGCAGTGGTGGGTGGACCAGTTCAAGCAGTCGATCATGCCGATCATGGTGCTGGGGCTGTTCCAGGCTGCCAGCTGGATGCGGTATGTGCGCTCGGCGGTGTTGGACGTCATCCGGCTCGACTACGTGACCACCGCCCGCAGCAAGGGCCTGGGCGAGCGGGCGGTGATCAACAAGCATGTGGTGCGCAATGCGCTGATTCCGGTGGTCACGCTGGTGGCGCTGCAGATGCCGGCGGTGTTCGGCGGCGCCATCGTCACCGAGCAGATCTTCCGCATTCCCGGCATCGGCAGCCTGCTGATCGACGCCATCCTGCGCAACGACACGCCGGTGATCATGGCGGTCACCTTCGTCTTCAGTTGTCTCGTGATCTTCTTCAACCTGGTTGCCGACGTGCTCTATGGCTGGCTTGACCCCCGCATCAGCTACCGCTAACGCGGCGAACGAAGGCGAGGCCGGCCGAGCGCCGGGCCGCCCCAAGCCGGTCGGCGGCCCCCTCGGGGGGCCGGCTGGCGTACCCGCCAGCCGGGGGGCTCCAGGTCTCTGGAGCGAAGCCTGGAAGCGCTTCAAGCGCCACCGGCTCGCCTACTGGAGCCTGTGGCTGCTGGGCGCATTGGTGGCGGCCGTGCTGATCGGCCCGCTGTTCTACAAGGTCGGCATCAACGATGTCGACTTCAGCTCGAAGCTGGCAACGCCGTCGTGGCAGCACCCGATGGGCACCGACGACCTGGGCCGCGACCTGCTGGCCCGCGTGCTGTATGGCGGGCGCATCTCGCTGGCGGTGGGACTGGCGGCCATGCTGATGGCCGTCACCGTGGGCGTGTTCATCGGCGCGGTGGCCGGCATGGCACGCGGCTGGGTCGATGCGGCGCTGATGTGGGTGACTGACCTGTTCCTCAGCCTGCCGCAACTGCCGCTGCTGCTGCTGCTGATCTTCCTGTTCCGCGAGCCGCTGAAGGCCGCCTTCGGGCTGGAGGTGGGCATCTTCATCCTGATCGTGGTGGTGATCGGCGGCTTCAGCTGGATGCCGGTGGCGCGCCTGGTGCGGGCCCAGTTCTTCAGCCTGCGCGAGAAGGAATTCGTCGAGGCCGCCCGCGCGCTGGGCGCCAGCACGTCGCGGCAAGTGGTGCGCCACATCTTGCCCAACAGCCTGGGCCCGGTGATCGTGGCGGGCACCATCGACATCGCCGCGGCCATCATTGCCGAGAGCACGCTGAGCTTCCTGGGCCTGGGCTTCCCGCCCGACGTGCCAACCTGGGGCCGCATCCTCTACGACGGCCGCGACTACATGGATCTCGCCATGCACTGGGCGCTGTTCCCCGGCATCGCCATCTTCCTGACCGTGCTGACCATCAACTTCATCGGCGACGGCCTGCGTGACGCGCTGGACCCAAGGCGAGTCCTCTGAACATGATGCCCCCACGCTCCCTTTCGTTCACTGCCCCCCAAGGGGGCTGTCAGCCGCTTCGGGCGGCCGGGCGCTGCTGACATGCCACTGCTCGATATCCGGGGCCTGAAAACCCACTTCAAGACCGACGACGGCTGGCTGCATGCGGTGGACGGCGTCGACATCGCCATCGACGCCGGCCAGACGGTGTGCGTGGTGGGCGAATCGGGCTGTGGCAAGAGCGTCACCGCCAAGACGGTGATGAAGCTCATCGACATGCCGCCGGGCAAGATCGTCGCCGGCCAGGTGCTGTGGCAGGGCCGCGACCTGGTGCCGCTGGGGCCCGAGGAGATGCAGAAGATCCGCGCCAAGGAAATCGCGATCATCTTCCAGGAGCCGATGACCAGCCTGAACCCGGTGTACACCGTGGGCGACCAGATTGCCGAGTCCATCCGCCTGCACGAAGGCCTGAGCAAGCGCGAGGCACACAACCGCGCCATCGAGATGCTCAAGCTGGTCAACATCCCCACGCCCGAGCGCCGGGTCAACGACTACCCGCACCAGTTCTCGGGCGGCATGCGCCAGCGGGTGATGATCGCCATCGCCCTGGCCTGCAACCCCAAGCTGCTGATCGCCGACGAGCCCACGACCGCGCTCGACGTCACCATCCAGGCCCAGATCCTCGACCTGATGGTCGAGCTGAAGGAGCGCATGGGCATGGCGATCCTGCTGATCACCCATGCCATGGGCGTCGTGGCCGAGACCGCCCAGCGCGTGGTGGTGATGTACGCCGGCAAGGTGGTGGAAGAAGCCAGCGTGGAAGACCTGTTCGCCCGCCCGCGCCACCCCTACACCCAGGGCCTGATCCGCAGCATTCCGCGCATCGACACCGCCGCCACCCACAAGGTGCGGCTCGAGGCCATCGCCGGCACCGTGCCCAAGCTGATCGATCCGGCCGAAGGCTGCCGCTTTGCCGACCGCTGCAAGCACGCCATGCCGGCCTGCCGCACCGCGACACCAGCCCTGGTGGAAGCCAAGCCCGGCCACAAGGTGGCCTGCATCCTGGAAGCGGCGCTGGCATGAGCAACGCACCCCTGCTGAAGGTCGAAGGGCTGGTCAAGCACTTCCCGGTCAAGGGCGGCATCCTGGGCCGCACCGTCGACCAGGTGCATGCGGTCGACGGCGTCAGCTTCGAGTTGCAGGCTGGCGAAACCCTGGGCGTGGTGGGCGAATCAGGCTGCGGCAAGAGCACCACCGGCCGCTGCATCCTGCGCCTGATCGAGCCCACCGCCGGCACGGTGTGGTTTGAGGGCAAGAACGTCAGCGCCATGTGCAAGACCGAGTTGCGGGCCATGGCGCGCGACATGCAGATCATCTTCCAGGACCCCTACGCCAGCCTGAACCCGCGCATGACGGTGCAGGCCATCATCGGCGAGGCGCTGACCATCCACAAGCTCACGCCCGACCCGGCGGCGTACGAGGCGCGCATCGTCGATCTGCTGCAGACGGTGGGCCTGTCGGCCGACCACCTGCGGCGCTATCCGCATGAGTTCTCAGGTGGCCAGCGCCAGCGCATCGGCATCGCACGTGCGCTGGCGGTCAACCCCAAGCTGATCGTCTGCGACGAGGCCGTGAGCGCGCTGGATGTGTCGATCCAGGCCCAGGTGATCAACCTGCTGGAAGACCTGCAGAGCCAGTTCAACCTGACCTACCTGTTCATCGCGCACGACTTGAGCGTGGTGGAGCACATCAGCGACCGGGTGGCGGTGATGTACCTGGGCCGCATCGTCGAGATCGCCTCGTCGCACGATCTCTACACCCGCCCCCAGCACCCCTACACCGAGGCGCTGCTGTCGGCCGTGCCCATCCCCGACCCGCAGGTCAAGCGCAAGCGCATCCCGCTGCAGGGCGACGTGCCCAATCCCATCAACCCGCCCAAGGGCTGCCACTTCCACACCCGCTGCAGCATCGCGCAGAAGGGGCTGTGCGACGTGCAGTCGCCGGTGCTGAAGCCAGCGGGCGCTGACGGCCACATGGTGGCCTGCCACCTGCGTGGCTGAGCCCGGACACCAAGCCTCCTGAGGAGGCTTGGTGCTCAGGCGTTGCGGCCGAGCTCCGCGAGGCCGTGGGTGCAGCCAGGCGGCAGAATGCCGCCATGGCCAAAGACTTTGACTCCATGGAAGACAGCAACCGCAGCGGCAACCAGCCGTGGCAAGCGGTGTCCGACCCGGCGCGCCGGGTCTGGCTGCAGGGGGGGCTGGGCGCCGCCCTGGCGGCCGCGTTCGGGCCGCTGGCAGCGGGGCTGTCTGGCTGCGCCACAACCGACGGCGGGCCGAAGCTCGGCTTCCAGCCGGTGCCCCCAACGCGCGCCGACACGGTGGTGGTGCCCGACGGCTACACCGCCCAGGTGATCGCGCCCTGGGGCGATCCTGTGGGCATCCCCGGCGCCATGCCCGCCTGGCGGCCCGACGCCGGCAACACCGCCGCCGACCAGGCCCTGCAGCTGGGCATGCACCACGACGGCCTGCACTTCTACCCGTTGGCCGATGCTGCCAAAGGCGCCGAGGCCAGCCGCCGTGGCCTGCTGGTGATGAACCACGAGTACACCGACGACGGCCTGCTGCACCCCGGCGGCCTGGCCGACTGGTCGGCCGAGAAGGTGCGCAAGGCGCAGGCGGCGCATGGGGTGTCGGTGGTCGAAGTCGCGCTGGGGCCTCATGGCTGGCAACTGGTGCGGCCGTCGCGCCATGCGCGGCGGTTCACCGCCAGCACACCGTTCGCCGTGGGCGGCCCGGCCGCCGGCCATGCGCTGATGCGCACCGCCGCCGATCCCGCCGGCCGCACCGTGCTGGGCACGCTGAACAACTGTGCATCGGGCATGACGCCCTGGGGCACCTACCTGTCGGGCGAGGAGAACTTTGCCGGCTACTTCAACGGCCCCGCCCAGCCGGATGCCCACCAGCGCCGCTGGGGCATCCGCCCGACCGGCTTCTACCGCTGGTCCCTGCACGACGCGCGCTTCGACGCCGGCAAGCACCCGAACGAGCCCAACCGCTTCGGCTGGGTGGTCGAGATCGACCCGATGGACCCCACCAGCACGCCGGTCAAGCGCACCGCGCTGGGCCGCGCCGCGCACGAGGGTGCCTGGGTGGCCACCACCCGCGACGGCCGGGCGGTGGTCTACAGCGGCGAAGACGCCCGGTTCGAGTACATCTACAAGTTCGTCAGCCGCGACCGCATCGCCCCCGGTGGCGGGAACCTGACGAAAGCCCAGGCCAATGCCACCCTGCTGGACCACGGCACGCTCTACGTCGCCCGCTTCGACGCCGACGGCAGCGGCCGCTGGCTGCCGCTGGTGCACGGCCAGGGCCCGATCACCGCGGCCAACGGCTTTGCCGACCAGGGCGAGGTGGTGATCAAGGCGCGCCAGGCCAGCGACCTGCTGGGCGCCACCAAGATGGACCGGCCCGAATGGGTGGCCATCGACCCCAAGACCCGCGAGGTGTTCTGCACCCTCACCAACAACAGCAGCCGCGGCGCGCCAGGCCAGCCCGGGCCGGACGCGACCAACCCGCGCGCCAACAACGCGATGGGCCAGATCATCCGCTGGGTCGATGACGGCGACTTCGACGGCAGCACCCTGCGCTGGAACCACCTGGTGCTGGCCGGCGACCCGGCGCAGGCGCGCGCCGACGCACAGGGCAACGTGCGCGGCGACTTCTTCGCCTGCCCCGACGGCCTGGCCTTCGACAGCCGCGGCGTGCTGTGGATCCAGACCGACATCTCGTCGTCGGTGATGCACCAGGGCGAGATGGCGCGCTTCGGCAACAACCAGATGCTGGCCTGCGACACCGCCAGCGGAGAGGTCCGCCGCTTCCTCACCGGCCCGGCGGGCTGCGAGATCACCGGATGCGCCTTCACGCCCGACGGCCGCACCATGTTCATCAACGTGCAGCACCCGGGTGAATCGCCCAGCGAGCGCAGTGACCCGACCCAGCCCACCCGCTTCTCCACCTGGCCCGACGGCGCCGGCGCGGCGCGGCCGCGCTCGGCCACGGTGGTGATCCGCAAGCGCGACGGCGGCCTGATCGGCACCTGAGCCCCCCGCCGATGCGCATTGCCGACATCCAGCAGCGCCTGCAGGCCCTGGGCGCCAAGCCGGTGCACCAGCAGCGCGTGCTGCGCCACTGGACGCATGCGCTGCCGCACACGCAGAACAAGCGCCAGCCCGAGCACTGGCTGCCCAAGGCGGTGCGCGACGACCTGCCCACGCTGGACGCCGACCTGGCCGCCCTGGTGCGTCTGCACAGCCGCCACCCGGCGGAGGACGGGTCGGAACGCCTGCTGCTGACCCTGGCCGACGGGCAGACAGTGGAGGCCGTCCTGCTGCAGCCGGGCAGGGCGGCGGGCCTGTGCGTCAGCAGCCAGGTGGGCTGCGCGGTGGGCTGCCAGTTCTGCATGACCGGCGTGGGCGGCCTGCTGCGCCAGCTGGGCAGCGCCGAGATCGTGGCCCAGGTGGCGCTGGCGCGGCAGCTGCGGCCGGTGCACAAGGTGGTGTTCATGGGCATGGGCGAGCCCGCGCACAACCTCGACAACGTGATGGAGGCCATCACGTTGCTGGGCACGGTTGGCCAGATCGGCCACAAGAACCTGGTGTTCTCCACCGTGGGAGACCCGCGCGCCTTCGACCACCTGCACGCCCTGGGCAAGGGCGATGTGCGCCCGGCCCTGGCCCTGTCGCTGCACACCACCGATGCCGCGCTGCGTGAGCGCCTGCTGCCGCGCGCGCCGCGGCTGACGCCCGCCGAGCTGGTCGACCAGGCCGACGCCTACGCACGCGCCAGCGGCTACCCGGTGCAATACCAGTGGACGCTGCTGGCCGGCGTGAACGACGGCGACGACGAACTGGCCGGCATCGAACGCCTGCTGGCCGGCCGCTTCGGCGTGCTGAACCTGATCCCGTGGAACACGGTGGACGGCATGCCGTTCCAGCGCCCCAGCTGGGAGCGCGCCGCCGCCATGGCGCGCCACCTGCACCGCCGCGGCATCCTCACCAAGCTGCGGCACTCGGCCGGGCAGGACGTGGAGGGCGGCTGCGGCCAGCTGCGCGCGCGCGCCGCATCCACCACCCCGGCCGCCGATGGCGTGGTGGTGGCCGCACCCGCATCGCTGCGCGTCAGGCCGGCTGCAGAAACCCCAGCAGCAGGCGGTTGACGGCCTCGGGTTGCTCCTGCTGCACCCAGTGGCCGGCACCCGGCAGCCGGTGGCAGCCACGCAGGTCGGCACAGGCGCCGGCCTGCATCGCCTCGAACGCGCCCGGGCGCTGGTGGATGCCCCAGTCGCTGGCGCCGGCGATGTAGAGCGCGGGCACGTCGATCGTGCGCCCGGCCATCAGCTGCAGCTCGGCCTGGCCCTGCGGGTCGGTGCTGTTGCGGTACCAGTTCAGGCCGCCCTGGA
>JBBAPL010000170.1:0-10914 GCA_040400895.1 Aquabacterium sp. | reverse complement strand
GCCAGCGCGGCGGCGGCACCGGGTGACGCCGCCGCGCTGGCCGCGCTGTGGACGCTGCGGCTGGCCCGGCCCGAGGGCGGCGAACTGGTGCTGGCCGACCTGCGCGGCAAGCCCTTGCTCATCAACTTCTGGGCGACCTGGTGCCCGCCCTGCGTGAAGGAGATGCCCGAGCTCGACCGCTTCCACCAGGCGTTCAGCCCGAAAGGCTGGCAGGTGGTGGGCCTGGCCATCGACGGGCCGACGGCGGTGCGCGAGTTCCTGGCCAGGGTGAAGGTCGGCTTCCCGATCGGCCTGGCCGGACTGGGCGGCACCGAGCTGGTGCGCAGCCTGGGCAATGCGCAAGGTGCGTTGCCGTTCAGCGTGCTGGTCGGTGCCAACGGCCAGGTGCTGCAGCGCAAACTGGGTGAAACCCACTTCGACGAGTTGGCAGGCTGGGCCCGCCAGGCCTGAGATGGCCGCTGGGGCGGATTTCCGCAATCGCAGCGATCTGCTGCCGATCAAGTGCCGATTTGATGCAGATCAGGCGCCAAGTCCACGCCAAATGCGGAATTCGCAAGCGCGTCAACCCCAGCATGCCAGCCCCGTGGGCTGTGACACAATTCCAGCCTGTTGACGGCTGTATGCGGCGAGAACTGCCGCTTTTCAAACCACTTACCCTCCGCGCCGGCCCGCTGTCCTTTCTGTTGACGCCGCCGGCACCACCACCGTCTGCCCGCCGCCCGCACCGGGCCGCGACGCCCCATCTGAGGTTCAACCCATGGACTTGCGCAAGCTGAAGACACTGATCGACCTGGTGTCTGAATCGAACATCACCGAACTGGAAATCACCGAAGCCGAAGGCAAGGTGCGCATCGTCAAGGCCGGTGCGCCGGGCACTGCCGGCACGCCAATGATGATGATGGCCCCGGCCCAGGCCGCCGCGCCGATGGTCATGGCGCCGGCCGCGGCCATGCCGGCCGCCGCACCGGCCGAGCCGGTGGACATCGGCCACGTCGTCAAGAGCCCGATGGTGGGCACCTTCTACCGCGCCAGCAGCCCAGGCGCCAAGCCGCTGGTCGACGTCGGCCAGTCGGTGAAGGAAGGTGAATCCATCTGCATCATCGAGGCGATGAAGATCATGAACGAGATCGAGGCCGACAAGACCGGCACCATCGTGCGGGTGATGGTCGAGAACGGCGCTGCGGTCGAATTCGGCCAACCGCTGTTCGTCATCGAGTGACAGCACGCGCTGGCGGCACCATGTTCAAGAAAATCCTGATCGCCAATCGTGGAGAGATCGCGCTGCGCATCCAGCGGGCTTGCCGCGAGATGGGCATCAAGTCGGTGGTGGTCTATTCCGAGGCCGACCGCGAGGCCAAGTACGTCAAGCTGGCCGACGAGGCGGTGTGCATCGGCCCGGCGGCGTCGGCGCAGAGCTACCTCAACATGCCGGCGATCATCGCCACGGCCGAGGTGACCGACGCCGAGGCCATCCACCCCGGCTACGGCTTCCTCAGCGAGAACGCCAACTTCGCCGAGCGGGTGGAGAAAAGCGGCTTCACCTTCATCGGCCCCACGCCCGAATCCATCCGACTGATGGGCGACAAGGTGTCGGCCAAGCAGGCGATGATCCGCTCGGGCGTGCCCTGCGTGCCTGGCAGCGAAGGCGCCCTGTCCGAGGACCCCAAGGCCACCGTGCAGGCGGCGCGCGCCATCGGCTACCCGGTGATCATCAAGGCCACCGGCGGCGGCGGCGGGCGTGGCATGCGCGTGGTCCACACCGAGGCGGCCCTGCTGCATGCGGTGCAGACCACCCGCACCGAGGCGGGCGCAGCCTTCGGCAACCCGGGCGTCTACATGGAGAAGTTCCTGCAGAACCCGCGCCATGTGGAAATCCAGATCCTGGCCGACGAACACCGCAACGCGGTGTGGCTGGGCGAGCGCGACTGCAGCATGCAGCGCCGCCACCAGAAGATCATCGAAGAGGCACCGGCGCCGGGCATCCCGCGCCGGGTGATCGAGCGCATCGGCGACCGCTGCGCCGCCGCCTGCAAGAAGATCGGCTACCGCGGCGCCGGCACCTTCGAGTTCCTGTTCGAGAACGGCGAGTTCTATTTCATCGAGATGAACACCCGCGTGCAGGTGGAGCACCCGGTGACCGAGATGGTGACCGGCATCGACATCGTGCAGATGCAGATCCGGGTGGCCGCCGGCGAGAAACTGCCGTTCACGCAGCGCCAGATCCAGATGCGCGGACACGCCATCGAATGCCGCATCAATGCCGAAGACCCGTACAAGTTCACCCCCAGCCCGGGCCGCATCAGCATGTGGCACCCGCCGGGCGGGCCGGGTGTGCGGGTCGACAGCCACATCTACACCAACTACACCGTGCCGCCCAACTACGACTCGATGGTCGGCAAGATCATCGTGCACGGCGACACCCGCGACCAGGCGCTGGCCCGCATGCGCACCGCGCTGAGCGAGACGGTGGTCGAAGGCATCCAGACCAACATCGCCCTGCACCGCGAACTGATGGTCGATGCCAAGTTCATCGAGGGCGGCACCAGCATCCATTACCTGGAAGGCTGGCTCGAACGGCGCAAACGTTGACCCCCCCGAAGCGCCTGCGGCGCTCCCCCCAGGGGGCGCCGCAGGTGGCCCGGCAGAGCCGGTTCCACGGCGGCCGCCTGGCTCGGCTTCGACCTGCATAGAACTGAACATGCACGAACTTGTCTTGCGTCTCCCCGAGAGCCTGGTCGAAGCCGTCAGCGAGGCGCTGGTCGATGAACTCGACGCGCTGAGCGTGTCGGTGGCCGATGCCGACGCCGGCACCGCTGCCGAGCAGGCGCTGTTCGGCGAGCCGGGCATGCCCGCGCCCAAGGAGGGCTGGCAGCGGTCGGATCTGACAGCGCTGTTTGAGACCGAGGCCGCTGCCACCGAAGCCGCCACGCTGCTGCGCGCGCAGGACTGGGCCGCCGACATGGCGGTGCTGGCCCTGCGCCCGGTGGCCGACCAGGACTGGGTGCGGCTGACCCAGAGCCAGTTCGCGCCGGTGGAGATCACGCCCAGCTTCTGGATCGTGCCCAGCTGGCACGACGCGCCGCCAGCGGCCGAGACGGTCATCCGGCTCGACCCTGGCCTGGCATTCGGCACCGGCACCCACCCCACCACCCGCATGTGCCTGCGCTGGACGGCACAGCATGCCGCCGCGCTGGCGCCGGGCTGGACCCGCACGCTGGACTATGGCTGCGGCTCGGGCATCCTGGCCATCGGGGCCGCGCTGCACGGCGCGCAGGGCATCGACGCGGTCGACATCGATGCCGCGGCCGTCACCGCCACCGAGGCCAATGCCCAGGCCAACGGCGTGCAGCTCACGGCCGGCCTGCCCGAGCGGGCCAGCGGCACCTACCCGCTGGTGCTGGCCAACATCCTGGCCACGCCGCTGAAGCTGCTGGCGCCGCTGCTGGCCGGCCATGTGGCGCCGGGCGGCCACCTGGTGCTGGCCGGCATCCTGGACCGCCAGGCCGATGAGCTGAAGGCGGCCTACGCCCCCTGGCTGGCGCTGGAGGTGGCCGACACCGAAGACGGCTGGATCCTGATGACGGCCCACCGCCCGGCCTGAGCCGCGCCCGGCCGCGCACACCTGGCATCATCGCGCCCGCCGTGTCAGCCCAACCACCCCTGCCGATGAACCTGGCCACGCGCTGCCTGTCGTGCGGCACGGTGTTCCGCCTGTCCGAATCCCAGCTGCTGGCGTCGGACGGCTGGGTGCGCTGCGGCCGCTGCAACAGCGTGTTCAACGCCGCCGAGGTGCTGTTCGACATCGACACCGGCGCGCCGATGCGGCTGGCACTGCCGACAGGCAGCGACACCGAACCGGTGGCAGCTGCACCGGCCGGCCCGGCAGCCTGGCCTGCCCCGGCGCCGGCCGACCGGATCGAGCCCCGCTTCGAGCCGCCGCCGCACGGCGATCGCGACGAACCGTTGCTGCGCGCGCCCTCGCGCGAGCAGGACGACGAGCCGATCTTCATCACCGACCATGTGCCGCCGCCGGCGGCGCCGGCCGCCGCCCCAGGAGATGCCATCGCCCGGGCACCCAGGCTGGGCGATGGCATCGCCCAGGCGCCCGCCGCCACGCTGACCGGCCCGCTGGAGCCGACGCTGGCCCCGGTCGCAGCGCCGTTGCATGCGCCGATCAGCGCCCAGACACAGGCGGCGCCCAGCTTCATGCGCCAGGCCGAGCGTGCGGCGCGTTGGCGCCAGCCGGCCAGGCTGGCAGGCCTGTGGGCCGGGGTGGTGGCGATGGCACTGGTCGCCCTGCTGCAGATGGCGCTGCTGTGGCGTGACACCCTGGCCGCCCACCTGCCGGGCACGGTGCCAGCACTGCAGGCGGCCTGCCGCCTGGCTGGCTGCAGCGTGCAGCCACTGCGGCGCATCCAGCAGCTGTCGGTGGAAAGCTCGGGCCTGAACCGGCTGGAGGGCTCCAGCCTGTACCGCCTGCAGCTGGTGCTGCGCAACCGCGCCGACACCGCGGTGATGGTGCCCGCGCTCGACCTGGCGCTGACCGATCCGCAGGGCCAGCTGGTGGCGCGACGCGTGCTGCCGGTGGCCGAGCTGGGCGTGGCGCAGGCCGCGCTACAGGCCGGGCAGGAACTGCCGATCACGGCACTGGTGTCCACCGGCGAGCACCGCGTGGAAGGCTACACGCTAGAACTGTTCTATCCCTGAGGGTGCGCGGCACCCCCAGCCCCTTGACTTCAACCCCGCCGCCCACCCCGGCCGCCCACCACCATGTCTGTTCTGATCTGCGGCTCGCTCGCCTTCGACACCATCACCAATTTCCCCGGCCGCTTCTCGCAGCAGATCATGCCGGACAAGGTGCACATCCTGAACGTCAGCTTCCTGGTGCCCACGATGCGGCGCGAGTTCGGCGGCTGCGCCGGCAACATCGCCTACAACCTGCACTTGCTGGGCGGGCAGCCGCTGGTGATGGCCGCGCTGGGCAACGACGGTGGCGACTACCTGGCGCGCCTGCAGGGCTGGGGCCTGGACACCTCGCAGGTGCTGCGTGCCGGTGACACCTACACCGCGCAGTGCATGATCATCACCGACGAGGACAACAACCAGATCACCGCCTTCCACCCCGGCGCCATGCAGCTGGCCCACAACACCGTGGTGCCGTTGGACCGAGGCGACATCACCCTGGGCATCATCGCTCCCGACGGGCGCGACGCGATGATCAGCCATGCCGCCCAGCTGGCGGCCGCGAAGATCCCGTTCGTCTTCGACCCGGGCCAGGGCCTGCCGATGTTCAGCGGTGACGAGCTGCGCAGCTTCGTCAGCCAGGCCACCTGGGTGGCCGTCAACGACTATGAAGCCGCCATGCTGTGCGAGCGCATGGAGACCACGCTGGAGGCGCTGTCGCGCCAGCCCCAGCTGCAGGGCCTGATCGTGACGCTGGGCGCCGAGGGCTGCGACCTGTGGATCGCCGGTGAGCGCACCCATGTGCCGGGCGTGAAGGCCGATGCCGTGCTCGACCCCACCGGCTGCGGCGACGCCTACCGCGGTGCCCTGCTGCATGGCCTGAGCCTGGGCTGGCCGCTGCAGCGCTGCGCGGCGCTGGGCAACCGGGTGGGCGCGATCAAGATCGCCCAGCGCGGCGGCCAGAACCACACCATCCCGGCCGAGCTGATCACGGCTGCCTGAGCGGCGGCGCGGCGCTCAGGCCGCGCCGGCCGGGCGCCGGGCCGCTCCCAAGCCGGCCGGCGACCCGCTCGGCGGGTGGCGGCGGTACGCCGCCGCCGGGTGCCTCAAGTTCGCGTCTTGCGCAGCAAGCCGTCAATGGCCAGCACGTAGCCGTCGACGCCGAAGCCCACCACGATGCCGGCGGCGGCCGGCGAGATGTAGCTGTGGTGGCGGAAGGCCTCGCGGGCGTGCACGTTGCTGATGTGCACCTCGATCACCGGCACGCCGCTGCCCTTGATGGCGTCGTGCAGGGCCAAGCTGGTGTGGGTGTAGGCGCCAGCGTTGAACACGATGCCGGCCAGTTCACCCGCGCGGTGCTGGGCGCCGGCGGCATGGATCCAGTCGATCAGCACGCCTTCGTGGTTGCTCTGCCGGCAATCGGCCTCGGCGCCGCGCTCCGCGGCAGCGGCATGGCACAGCGCCTCCACATCGGCCAGCGTGGTGCGGCCGTAGACCGCCGGCTCGCGGGTGCCCAACAGGTTGAGGTTGGGGCCGTTGAGCACCAGGATCTTGGGGGTGGTTGTCATGGGTGGGCAGGCTCCGGCAGCTGAAGCCGCGATGGTAGCGAGCACTGCGCCCGGCCTGGCGGCTTAAGCCAGCCATCAGACTGGGTGTCGAACATGGTGGCCAAGGAGTCGCCATGCACCAGCACACCCACCCAGACCTGTTCCACCACCGCCGCCGGCTGGCCGCAGCCGGTGTCCTGCTGATCGCCCTGGCCACCGGAAGTGCCCAGGCTGCCACCCCGGCCGACCTGCTGTCCGGCTACACCGCGCAGGCCGGCGCGCCGGCACAGGCCGCCCGTGGCCAGGCCTTCTTCAACAGCAAGCAGGGCAAGGACTGGTCCTGTGCCAGTTGCCACGGCGCCGTGCCCACGCAGGCCGGCAAACACGCCAGCACCGGCAAGCCGATCACCACCCTGGCGCCGGCCTTCAACCCCGAGCGCTTCATCGACCCGGCCAAGGTGGAGAAGTGGTTCCGCCGCAACTGCAACGACGTGGCCGACCGCGTCTGCACCCCGGCCGAAAAGGCCGACGTCCTGGCCTGGCTGATCAGCCTGCGGCCCTGACCCACCCGCCGAGGCCACCATGCACCGACTCCACACCCATCGCTTCTCCCTGCTGGCCTTGCTGGCCTGCCTGCTGGCTGCCGGCCCCAGCCGGGCCGACGGCGACCGCACCGCCGCCCGGGTGCCGCTGCTGCCTGCCTACCAGCAGGAATGCGCGTCCTGCCACCTGGCCTTCCCACCCGGCATGTTGCCGGCTGCGTCCTGGCGCCGGCTGATGGACAACCTGCCGCGCCACTTCCGCACCGACGCGTCGCTGGACGGCCCCACGCTGCAGCACCTCAACGGCTGGCTGGCCGCCCACGCCGGCACCGACAAGAAGGTGGCGCGCGACCCGTCGCCACCGCCGCAAGACCGCATCACCCGGGCCGCCTGGTTCGTGCGCGAGCACGACGAGGTGCGCCCCGCCACCTGGGCGCTGCCCGCCGTCAAGAGCGCGGCCAACTGCGCCGCCTGCCACACCCGTGCCGACCAAGGAGAGTTCCGTGAACGCGACATCCGCATCCCCCGCTGACCTGGGCGCCGCCCCGGCGGCCCCCATGGCCCCATCACGCCGCACCATCGACGCCCCCACCCGGGCCTTCCACTGGCTGACCGCGCTGTGCTTTGCCAGCGCCTACGCCACCGCCGACGGTGAACGCTGGCGCCTGGTGCACATCACCCTGGGCTACAGCCTGGTGGGTCTGATCAGCTGGCGCGTGCTGTGGGGCCTGCTGGGCCCGCGCAGCACCCGGTTTGCCGGCTGGGCCACCCGACTGCGGGCGCTGCCCGGCGTGCTGCAGCAACTGCGCCAGGGTGCCTGGCCCGCCACCCAGGTGCAACACCTGGGCATGCTGCTGCTGATCGTGGCGCTGCTGGGCAGCCTGGTGGCCACCCTGGCCAGCGGCTGGGCGGGCGACCAGGGTTTGACTGGCGACTGGATGGAAGAGCTGCATGAATTCTTCGGCAACACCTCACTGGCCCTGGTGCTGGCGCACATCGGCGCGGTGGTGGTCCTCAGCCTGCTGCGCCGGCGCAACCTGGCCGGCCCGATGCTGACCGGCCGCCTGCCCGGCCGCGGCCCCGACCTGGTGGCCCGCAACCGCGGCTGGCTGGCCGGCCTGCTGATGGTGGCGGTGCTCGGGTTCTGGGCGTGGCAGTGGCAGACTGCGCCGGGCGGCAGCCTGCTGTCGGCCCCGGGGTCCAGCCAGAAGCAGGGCGACGACGACGACTGACCCGACGCCCGACACGACCCCACCACCCCAACCGCCCCACCCCATGCGCATCCTGCTGGCCGAAGACGACAACCTGCTGGGCGACGGCCTGCGCGCCGGCCTGCGCCAGGCCGGCTTCCAGGTCGACTGGGTGCGCGACGGCGCCGCCGCCGAGCGTGAGCTGCGTGCCCAGCCCTATGCCGCTGCCGTGCTCGACCTGGGCCTGCCGCTGATGGACGGGCTGGACGTGCTGGCCAGCGTGCGCCGTGCCGGCGTCAACCTGCCGGTGCTGGTGCTGACCGCCCGCGACGCCGTGCCCGACCGCATCAAGGGCCTGGACACCGGTGCTGACGACTATGTCGTCAAGCCGGTGGACCTGGACGAACTGGCCGCCCGACTGCGCGCCCTGGTGCGCCGCGCCCACGGCCAGGCGCAGGAACTGCTGCAACTGCATGGCGTGCAGCTCGACCCGGCCGCCCGCACGGTGCAGCAGGGTGGCCAGTCGGTGTCGCTGTCCACGCGGGAGTTCGACCTGCTGCAGGCGCTGATGCTCAACGCCGGGCGGGTGCTGTCGCGTGAGCAGCTGGAGCAGCACCTCTACAGCTGGGGCCAGGAGGTGGACAGCAACGCGGTGGAGGTGCATGTGCACCACCTGCGCAAGAAGCTCGGCGCCACGCTGATCCAGACCGTGCGCGGCGTGGGATACCTGCTGCCGCGCGAGACTGCCTGATGCCCAGCGCACCGCGCTCGCTGCAAGCCCGGCTGCTGGCCGGCCTGCTGGGCGCGGTGGTGCTGGTGTGGCTGGCCACGGCCACCGTCACCTGGCTGGACGCCCGCCACGAGCTCGACGAGCTGCTCGACAGCCACCTGGCCCAGGCCGCCGCGCTGCTGGTGGTGCAGCAGGCCGCCGAGCTGGGCGAGGACGACGACGCCCGCACCACCGAAGCGCCGCAACTGCACCGCTACAGCCCGCTGGTGGCCTTCCAGGTCTGGCATGACGGCCGGCTGGTGCTGCGGTCGGCCGCCGCGCCGGCCACGCCGATGGTGGCCGATGCACCCGGGCCCGGCTTCCATGCGGCCCGCTTCGACAACGCCGACTGGCGTGTGTTCGTCGCCCGCGGGGCCGAGCGGGACGTGCTGGTCTACGTGGGCGAGCAGGTCGCCAGCCGCGACCACATCCTGTGGGCCATCGTGCGCGGCCTGCTGGGGCCGATGGCGCTGGCGCTGCCGCTGCTGGCCGCCGCCATCTGGTGGGCCGTGCGCCGCGGCACGGCGCCGCTGCGCGCCCTGGGCCGCACGCTGGCCCAGCGCCACCCGCAGGCGCTGGAACCAGTGGCCGTGCCCGGCGCACCCACCGAGATGCTGCCGATGGTCGATGCGCTGAACCGCCTGTTCGAGCGCATCACCACCATGGTGGTGGCCGAACGCCGCTTCACCGCCGACGCCGCGCATGAGCTGCGCACGCCCATCGCCGCCATCCGCACCCAGGCCCAGGTGGCGCTGGCAGAGACCGATGCCGCCGAGCGGGCCCATGCCCTGCGCGCCACCCTGGCCGGCTGCGACCGTGCCGCGCGCCTGGTCGACCAGCTGCTGACCCTGTCGCGGCTGGAGGCCGGCGCGGCATCAACAGGCGCGGCGACGGCTGCCACGGCGGGCCCCTCGGTCGACCTGGGCAGCCTGGCGCAGCGGGTGGTGGGTGACCTGGCGCCGCGCGCCATCGACCGGCACCAGACCTTGGGCCTGGACGCCGAGCCCGGCTGCCAGGTGCCCGCCAGCGACACCCTGCTGGCCGTGCTGCTGCGCAACCTGGTGGACAACGCGCTGCGCTACAGCCCCGACGGCGCCGAGGTGCGGGTGGCGGTGGCCCACACCGGCGACCAGGTGCAGCTGCAGGTGGACGACAGCGGGCCGGGCCTGGCCGACGCCGACCTGGCGCGCCTGGGTGAGCGTTTCTTCCGCGTGCTGGGCAGCGGGCAGGACGGCAGCGGCCTGGGCTGGTCGATCGTGCGGCGCATCGCCGCGGCCCAGGGCGCCACGGTGGCGGTGGCCCGGTCGGCCAGCCTGGGCGGTCTGGCCGTGACGGTGTGCTGGCCGGCCACCGCGCCCGCGGGTGGCCCGGGCGCGGCCTGATGCCAGGCGCCGGGCCACGGCCCGGCCGGGACAGCGGGGCGCTTCCTACAATCGGCCCACGATGCCCTACGTTGCCCGCGCCTGATGGCCTGGACCCGCTTCAGCCAGGCGGCCGGCGGCCGCGCACGGCCGGTGGCCTTGCTGGGCCTGTCGCAGACGCTGTCCTGGGGCTCGTCGTTCTATCTGCCGGCGGTGCTGGCCCACCCGATGGCCACCGACCTGGGCCTGCCGCCGCCCACGGTGTACCTGGCGTTCTCGGTCGCGCTGGTGGTCTCGGCCGCGGTGGGTCCGGCCGCCGGCCGCGCCATCGACCGGCTGGGCGGCCGGCCGGTGCTGCTGGGCTGCAACGGCGTCTTCGCGCTGGGTCTGGTGCTGCTGGCGTTGGCGCAGGGGCCGTGGGGCCTGTTCGCCGCCTGGGCGGTGCTGGGGCTGGCGATGGGCGGCGGGCTGTACGAGGCGGCCTTTGCCACGCTGGTGCGGCTGTACGGCCAGGCCGCGCGCAACCCGATCACCGGCATCACCCTGATCGCCGGCTTTGCCAGCACCGTGGGCTGGCCGCTCAGCGCCTGGATGCTCAGCCAGCACGGCTGGCGTGGCGCCTGCCTGGGCTGGGCCGCGCTACACCTGCTGGTGGGGCTGCCGCTGAATGCGCTGCTGCCGCGGGTTGCCCCGCCCACCGCAGCGGCCCCCACGCCAGCCGCGACCGCGGCGGCGGCGGCGCCGGTGCAGCCGGCAGCGGCCACGTCGCAGCGCGCACTGGTGGCATTGCTGAGCCTGTTCTTCGCCGTCAGCATGTTCGTC
>JBBAPL010000169.1:0-11235 GCA_040400895.1 Aquabacterium sp. | reverse complement strand
GGCGACACCTTACAGGTTGGGCGGTGTCGCGCTTCAAACTTGAGGCCGGCCAGTGCGGGCTACCCCACATGCTCTTATAAAGGTGGAGAACCGGGGTTCGTCAATGTCGTGAATCCAAAGACCTTGCACTTTCCGATCTTCGACGGAAACGGGATGTTCCTGTCAACTGGCAATGTTCAAGATACATCTAAGGTCGGCATGCTCTTCATCAGCTTCGATATGCCACATCGGCTTCGAGTCGAGGGCACAGCCTCCTTGAACAGAACCAAAGACGCAATCGCGCAGTATTCAGGCGCACTGCTTGTCGTCGAAGTTGCTGTAGCCTCTATCTATGTCAACTGCCCACGCTACGTCCACAAGCGTAAATTGTCGGAGCGCTCAAAGTACCTACCTCAGCCTAGCGCGTCCCAGCCGCTTGCACAATGGAAGCGCCTCGACATATTCAACGATGTGCTCTCCACTGAAGACAAAGAGAGAGTTGAAGAGGCTGGTGGACAGTTGTCGATGGATGGTTACCGTGCACTTCTTTCTAAAGGCGATGCCTAACCCTTCGCTCCCTCGGCATTCCATAAACATGCACAGTGCTACCCGGTCACTGCAGGAAACCTATTTATTTGTTGCTCTGCAGTAGATTTGAGACTACGGAGAAATTAATGCGCCAACCTGAACCGCTATACGACACAAGCAAGCTCGAAGACACGGTGCTGGCGCTTCTTGGCGCTTTCGAGTTTGGCAACGGCCGAGCTTGGAAGCGGTACGACTTCGATGTCATGGAGGCTTTGCATTCGAAGGGCCTGATCACAGATCCGAACGGCCGCGCTGAGTCGGTGTACCTCACTGAGGCCGGCATGCTGCGCGCCAAGGGTCTTGCTGACCGCCTGTTCGGTGGAGCATCCTGAATTTGCCCTTGTGTGTTGTTCGACCGTCCGCTTACGGGCGTCGAAGATCGCGGGACCAGCGTCAGCAATGGGTCGTCCTCTGCCGGCCGCAGACGTCAGCTATCCGGTGGCTCAAGTTGGGTGGCGGCTTTCCGGCGATGAGATCGCGCGCCTGACCGGCGCAAGCCGACCAATGGGAGGCACTCGCGGTCGCGACTTCGTCGCCGAGGAGCTGTCGGTCGAACGCTCAAAATGACCTCCAACGAACGTCCGGCTGAGGACGAAGAGGCTGGTTTGAGCGTCGGGCAGCTTTGGAGAAGCTTGAGCTTCCGGTTTGGGTCGGCTTGCGTCGGTCGGGGGCGCGATCTCAGCGCCGGAAAGCTGACTCACAACTTGAGCCACCTGATAGCTGACGCTCACGGCCGGCAATGGGCGACCCATTGCTGCCCGTGGCCGATTTCGGAGCGAGCGACCGGTCTACCCTGGAACCTGACCTTGGTCGACACCGCCTAGTAACCCGGAGATGGCGACAGCGGTCATTCGGGGGCGGCCATCATCGCCAGGCATGAGATCGCGGCGAACGTCTGCATCCGAAGATCGCGTACTCACAGCCTCGAAGGCCGCTGGATCTCGCTGAAAGGCTTTATCCTCGATGAGCCATACCCGGTCAGCCTGCAGCGCCGGTTTCCGCAGGCACGCCGCTTCTGTGGCTACGGTGCTGCCACGCCCGACCTGTCGGCGCCCGGCGTCGAATGGCGCGGCGAGGACACCTACATCCAGAAGGAAGGCATCGCCGACGACTTCGGTGTTTTCGACAGCCCGGATGCCTTCTACGCGTGCCACGGCTCCAATCTCTCGGGCCTCAAACGCTGGCTGTACCGGCGCATGATCCGCCATGCGATGAACCGCAACGTCGCTCGCATCCGCGAGTCGAAGTGGTGAAACCCCACGACTTGCGCCTTGCATGCGCCAGGACAAACCCTGTAGCAGCTAGACTCTCGGCCGTGCGTCGCTTCCTCGCCATTTTTCTGCTCGCCATGCTTCCGCTCCAGTTCAGCTGGGCAGCGGTAGCGACTTATTGCGGGCATGAGAGTCAGGCGAGCACGGGACACTTTGGTCACCATGACCATGACCATGACCATGAGCGCCACGCCGACGCCGGCAGCGATGCCGGGGCGGCTGTTGATCCGGGTGCAGATCTGACTTCGTCCCCGGAAGAGGCCGGTGGCTCGAACGGCGACAAGGCGCCAAGCGCCATGGACCTGGACTGCGGGCACTGTCACGGCACCTGCAGCGCGATGCTGACATTGCCGATGGGTCTGCCCGGCGCGCTCTCGACCGCGTTGCCCAGCGCCACCCTCGACGAAACGGGTGGTGCACACGCACCGACCCGACCCGAACGCCCTCAGTGGCTGCCCCTCGCCTGATCGGCGAGGCGGGTCTCTTCCCTTTCTGAAGCCCGTTCGCGCCTGAGTGCGCGCCGCAGCATGCGGCGCTTCCGGGCACGACGCGACCGCTTGGTCGCCGCTTGCCGATCTCCCGTGGGTTGATTTCAACACTGGAGCATCGGATGACACCAAGAACTCGAACGAAGGCCAGGCTGCTGCGCGCCAGCGTGGTTGCCGCCATGGCCGCCTGCAGCCTGGCCACGCAGGCCCAGGATGCCACCCCGAACACTGCACCCCTGGTCGCAGTCAGCGCAGCCAGTGCCCCCAACTCTCTGAGCCTGCGGCAAGCATTTGACGCAGCCTGGGCCCGCCAGCCCGACGCGATGGCGCTGCAGGCGCGGCGCGACGCCGCCCGTGCCCAGCAACGTGCGGCCAAGGCCTGGACGCCGGAGCCAGCGGCCCTGGAACTGTCGAACAAGACCGATCGCCTGGGCAGAAACCTGGGCGCGCGTGAGTTCGAGGTTGGCGTCGCAGTGCCTCTGTGGCTACCCGGGGAGCGCAGCAGAAGCGTCGCGCTGGCCGACGCCGAAGGAGCCGCCACCGAGAGCCGGGCCACTGCGGCGCAGCTGCGTGTCGCCGCCACTGTCCGTGAAGCCTGGTGGCAGTGGCAGCGTGCGCGCATCGAGGTCGGCACCGCCCGCGATCAACTCGAAAACGCCCGTCTCATCGCCGCCGACGTGGCCCGGCGAACAAAGGCCGGCGATCTGGCGCGCGCCGACCAGCACCAGGCCGACGGCGTCATGGCCAGCGCGGAGGCCAGCATGGCCCAGGCCGAGGCCGGCCTTGCGGCAGCCCGGCAGCATCTGCGTGCGCTGGCCGGCGTCGCACCCGCCTCGTCTGGGGCAGGTGACGCACTGGCGGAGCCGGCGCCCGACGCGGCGGCTGCGGAGCTTGGATCCCACGCGGCGTTGCAAGAGCTCAAGGACCGTGCCGCCGTGGCGCAGCGTTCCGTCGCACTGACCGCCACCCAGTCGCGAGCCAACCCCGAGCTGATGCTGACGACGACGCGCGACCGCGGTGCGCGCGGCGAAGCGTCCCAGCAGTCCATCACGCTGGGTATTCGCATCCCCTTCGGCGCTGGCCCGCGCTTCGATGCCCGCAGCGCCAACGCACGCGCTGAAGCAACCGAGATTCAGGCCCAGTTGGCCCTGGAACGGGAGCGCCTCGCTGCAGAACAGGAAGCGACGCGCGTGCGGGTCGAGGCCTCGCGCACGCAGCTGATGGCTACAGAACGGCGCGCACAGCTGGCCCGCGAGTCGCGCGGCTTCTTCGACAAGTCTTTCCGGCTGGGTGAAACCGATCTGCCGACACGCCTGCGCATCGAGGCCGAAGCGGCCGAGGCCGAACGCCAGGCCGTACGTACACGCATCGAGCTCGCTGCGGCGATCTCTGCGTGGCGGCAGGCCCTGGGGCTGCTGCCCCAGTGACACGCCCGACACGCCACTCCACGAATCTTTCAGGACATCCCCATGAACTTCCCGAATCTCCCGGCCGCACTGTGTGCTGCGGCCATCCTTGTTGCATCTCCAGCCTGGGCCGGCCCAGGCCACGACCACGGTGACGCGGCGCCCGTGGCCGTCGGCCAGGCGCTGCCGCGCTTCTCGGCCGTGTCCGAGACCTTCGAACTCGTCGGCGTGCTCAGCGGCAAGCAGATCACGCTGTACCTTGACCGCTTTGCCGACAACAGTCCGGTGCGCGGCGCGCAGATCGAGCTCGAGATCGGGGGCACGAAGCTCAAGGCGGTGAAGCAAGGCGACGACGCCTACGAGGTCGTGCTGGCCGAAGCACCCAAGCCCGGCGTCCTGCCCGTCACCGCCACGGTGACTGCCGGCAACGAGGCCGACCTGCTGGCAGGCGAACTCGACATCCACGAGGCGGCGCACACCGACGAGGCTGCACACGCGCACTCGTGGACGGAATACGCGGGATGGGCCGTGGCCGGCATCGCCGCGCTGGGCTCACTCGTTTGGGGCGGGCGTCGTGCGGTCCATGCGCGCAGCGTCCGTGCAGGAGCTGCAGCATGAAGCGCACCCTGATTGCCTCAAGCCTGGGGCTGCTGATCGCCCTGACAGGACTGGGCTCAGCCCATGCCGGCCCCGGCCACGACCACGGCGACGCCCCCGCCGCGCCCAGCGCCAACGGACCGCAGCGACAGCCTGACGGCAGCGTCTTCCTGCCCAAGCCCGCGCAACGCCAACTGGGTGTGCGCACCGTCGTCACCGAAGCGGCCGAACTGCCCCGCACGGTGGAACTGAGCGCCAAGGTGCTGATGGACCCGAATGCCGGTGGCAAGGTGCAACCGCTGAACGCCGGCCGCATCGAACCCGGGCCGCGCGGCCTGCCCAACCCCGGGCAGACGGTGCGCAAGGGGGAGGTGCTCGCCTACGTCGTGCCATCGGCGGCGCCAATCGAGCGCTCCAACCAGGCTGCACAGCTCGCCGAGCTGCGTGCCGCCAAGGCCCTGGCCGACAAGCGCATCGCGCGTCTGCAGGAACTGGCCGACACGGTGCCGCGCAAGGAGATCGAAGCCGCTGAGAGCGAAGCCGCCAGCCTGGCGTCGCGCATTGCGGCGGTCGTTGGTGGCCTGTCCACGCGAGAGGCGCTGCTGGCACCGGTGTCGGGGGTGATCGCCTCGGCCCACGTCGTGGCAGGCCAGGTAGTCGATGCACGCGAGCTGATCTTCGAGATCGTCGACCCCTCGCGCCTGCGCGTCGAGGCATTGGCCTTCGATGCCGCCATCGCCTCCAACATCGGCACTGCGACGATGGCCCTGGGCGACAAACGCATGCCGCTCACCTTTATCGGCGCCTCGCGCAGCCTGCGTGAACAGGCGCTGCCCCTGGCCTTCCGCGCCCAGGGGGCTGCACTCGACCAGCTGGCCATCGGCCAGCCGGTGCGGGTGTTCGTGCAGTCGAAGGACAAGGTCAAGGGCATCCCGGTGCCGGTGGCCTCGCTAATGAAGAACCCGGCCAACCAGACCGTCGTCTGGGTGAAGACGGCGCCCGAACGCTTCGAACCCCGAACCGTCGCCACCGAGCCGCTGGACGGTGTCAATGCCGCAGTCACCTCAGGGCTCGAGCCCGGTGACCGCGTCGCGACACAGGGCGCCACCTTGATCAACCAGGTGCGCTGACATGAAGCCCCCACGTTCACTTCGTTCACTGCCCCCCGAGGGGGCGCAGGCCTCCCTTGGGACGGCCCGGCGGGAGGCCTGACATGTTCAAGTGGCTACTCGAAAGCAGCCTGGCCAACAGGCTGCTGGTGTTGATCGCGGCCGTCGTGCTGATGGTCTATGGCGCGTTTACGCTGACGCGCACGCCGGTGGACGTATTCCCCGATCTCAACAAGCCCACGGTCACGATCATGACCGAGGCCGGCGGCATGGCCGCCGAGGAGGTGGAGCAGCTAATCACCTTCCCGCTGGAGACGACGATGAACGGCCTGCCGGGCGTGGAGAGCGTGCGCTCCACCTCATCGGCCGGCCTGTCGTTCCTGTACGTCACCTTCGACTGGAGCGTGGACATCTATCGCGCCCGCCAACTCGTGGCTGAGCGCTTGTCGGCAATGGAAGAAGGTCTGCCCGAAGGCCTGGTGCCGCGCATGGGGCCGATCAGCTCGATCATGGGCGAGATCATGCAGATCGCGATTCCCGTCGACGAAAGCAAGATCAGCCCGATGGCGGTGCGCGAGTACGCCGACTGGGTGCTGCGGCCCCGGCTGCTGGCGGTGCCCGGCGTCGCGCAGGTCATCCCGATCGGCGGCGAGGTGCGGCAGTTCCAGGTGCAACCGAGCACCGCGCGCATGGCCGAACTCGGCATCACGCAAAACCAGCTGGAGGCGGCGCTGCGCGGCTTCTCGGCCAACACCTCCGGCGGATTCCTGGAGCTCAACGGGCGCGAGTACCTCATCCGCCACTTGGGCCGCACCTCGCGGCTGGAAGACCTGAGCAACTTGGCCGTGGGCAGCAACCGTGGTCAACCCATCCTGCTGCGCCAGATCGCCGAGGTGACATTCGCCGCGGCCATCAAGCGCGGCGAGGGCGGCTTCGAAGGCAAGCCGGCGGTGATCCTGGGCATCCAGAAGCAGCCCACCGCCGACACCATCGCGCTCACGCGCACCATCGAAGAAGCGCTCACAGGGCTGAAGGCTTCACTGCCCGCAGGCATGGAAGCACCGCGGGTGACATTCCGGCAGGCCAGCTTCATCGAAGCCTCGATCACCACGCTGCAAGGCAAGCTGATTGGCGCGTCGATCTTCGTCGCGGTGATCCTTTTCTTCTTCCTCGGCACGGTCCGGCCCACTGTGATCGCACTGACGGCGATCCCGGTGTCGATCTTCATCACCGCGCTGGTCTTCCGCTACTTCGGCCTGTCGATCAACACGATGACGCTGGGTGGCCTGGCGATTGCCATCGGCGGCCTGGTGGACGACGCCGTGGTGGACGTGGAGAACATCCTGCGCCGGCTGAAAGAGGACCGGGCACGCCACCCGCAGCACCGCCTGCACCCGCTGCAGCTGGTGGCCAAGGCCTCGATGGAGGTGCGTTCGGGCATCCTGTACGCCACCGTCATCATCGTGCTCGTCTTCCTGCCGCTGTTCGCGCTGCCGGGCATCGAGGGGCGGCTGTTCGTGCCGTTGGGCGTGGCCTTCATCGCCTCGACGCTGGCGTCGCTACTGGTATCGGTGACAGTGACGCCGGTGCTCAGCTACTACCTGCTGCCCCGGCTGAAGACGCTGGACCACGGCGACACGCGCGCCCTGGCCTGGCTGAAGAAGCACTACCGCGGCGGCCTGCAGGCGGTGCTGAACCGCCCCAAGGCCGCCCTGGCGGCGGCCGGCCTGGCGGTGCTGGTGGCGGGCACCGCCGTGCCCTTCTTCCCCACCACCTTCCTGCCGCCCTTCAACGAAGGCACCTTGCTGGTGGGCATCCGCCTGAACCCCGGCGTCACGCTCACCGAGAGCTCGGCGTTGGCGCGCCAGGCGGAGGTGCTGATCTCGCAGGTACCCGAGGTCACGCACGTCGGCCGGCGCAGCGGTCGGGCAGAACTCGACGAACACGCCGAGGGTGTGCATGTCAGCGAGCTCGATGTCGGCATCGTTCCAGCCGAGCAGCTCACGCGCACCATGGACGAGGTGCGGGCCGACATCCGCAGTCGACTGGTCAATCTTCCCGCTGCCATCGAGGTCGGACAGCCGATCTCGCACCGCATCGACCACATGCTCTCGGGCGTGCGCTCGCAGATCGCGATCAAGATCTATGGCGAAGATCTGGACGCACTGCGCGGCCAGGCCGATGCGCTGCGTGCGAAGCTGGCCAACATTCCGGGCATCGCCGACCTGCAGATCGAGAAGCAGGTGCTCGCGCCACAGATCAAGGTGCGCGTGGACTACGCGGCCGCGGCGCAGTACGGCGTGGCGGCGCCGCAGATCCTGGCCACGCTGCAGGGCCTGGTGGAAGGCGAGCGCGTGGCGCAGATCGTCGAGGGCAACCGACGCTTTGCGCTCGTGGTGCGGCTGCCGGAGTCGGCGCGTTCGATCGAGGGTTTGAGCCAGATCCTCATCGAGACGCCCAGCGGGCGCATTCCGCTGTCGAAGGTGGCGAGCATCGAGGACAGCGACGGCCCCAATCAGATCAGCCGCGACGACGGCAAGCGGCGCATCGTGCTGTCGGCCAACGCCTCGGGACGTGCACTGTCGGAGATCGTGGCCGACATCCGCAAGGTGGCCGCCGAGACGCGGCTGCCCGAGGGCATGTTCATCACGCTGGGCGGCCAGTTCCAGGCGCAAGAGGAAGCCTCGCGCCTGATCGGGCTGTTGTCCATCGTGTCGCTGACGCTGATGTTCGTGGTGCTCTACACCCGCTACCAGAGCGCCGTGCTGTCGGCCTTGATCATGGTGAACATCCCGCTGGCGCTGGTGGGCGCGGTGATCGGGCTGTGGTTGTCGGGCCAGCCGCTCAGCGTCGCGGCCATGGTCGGCTTCGTCACGCTGGCCGGCATCTCCGTGCGCAACGGCATCCTGAAGGTCAGCCACTACATCAACCTGATGCGCTTCGAGGGCGAGAACTTCGACCACAAGTTGATCGTGCGAGGCTCGCTGGAGCGGCTGAGCCCGGTGCTGATGACGGCGCTGGTCACTGCCTTCGCGCTGGCACCGCTGCTGTTCGAGGCCGAGCGCCCCGGCACCGAGGTGCTGCACCCGGTGGCCGTGGTGATTTTCTCCGGGCTCATCAGCTCGACCCTCCTCGACACCTTCCTCACGCCCGCCATGTTCTGGCTGTTCGGCCGCAAGCCGGCAGAGAAGCTCCTGGATGCCAAGGACGCCGAGGCGCTGTGAGCTTGATCCCAACCATTCCCCCGTTCCCACTCCACTGAAAGGAAGCTCATGAAGGCCAAGTTCTATGTCGCAGCCGCGATCGCCCTTGCCCTGGCCAGCGCCGTCCACGCCGGAGGCGCACACGACCACAGCCCCAAGCATGGCGGCGTGGTCACAGAGGCCAAGGACATCGACTACGAACTGGTCGCCAGGCCGGCCGCGATCCAGTTGCACCTGCGCGACCATGGCAAGCCGGTCGACGTATCCAAAGCCAGCGCCAAGCTGACACTGCTCAGCGGCACCGAGAAGCAGGAGGTCGAACTCAAGCCGGCCGGTGACAAGCTGGAGGCCACGGGCGCCTTCAAGGTGGGCCCTGGCACCAAGGTCGTCGCCGTGGTGACCATTGCTGGGAAGCCGGCAGGCACTGTGCGCTTTGCGTTGAAGTAGGCCATGGCCCAACGTGGCGCCCACGATCCAAACGCGCTGTTCCTTCCGGGAGTCGCCGCGGCGTTGGCTGCGGCGGCGCTTTTTGGCACTGGCACACCGATTGGCGTTTGGCTGCATCGGGTGCCGCCAATGCCTCTGGGACTCGCACAAATGCACCCGGTAGCAGCCCCGCGGCAGAGAGCGCTCATCGGCGGAAGGCACAACGTGCAATTGAGACGCAGGGCACGGCTTGAGCCCGTGCTGGCACCCTACTTCGGGAGCCTCGCGTGCAAGCCATCGGCCGGCACCTTTAGCCACTGCTGGGTGTCACTCGGGTACGCTGCGAGCGCCACCACCGCCGGGAGCGGACGACGCTGTACCGCCTAGTGCAGCAGCACGTCGCGACGGTCATCGCGCAGGCTGAAGACGGTATCGGCGCCGACCTGCCGCAGTCCGTCAAGGACGAGTTCGACGCCTTCTTGGAGTGCGGCGGTCGTGGCCCAGCTAGTCGCGTTCAGCTGCAAGCGGCGGGTTCTGCCTATCGTGCGGGGCCCGGTGAGGCCGGTGCTGCAGGTGGTGCACCGCGTGGTCATGCACCAGTTGCTCGGCCAGGCTGGGCTCAAGTCCGAGCAGGCCGATAGCCGAGGGCCGCCTGGCGTACGGGCCAGGCAGCATGGGTGGTCAGCCGCCGCGCCGGGCGCGCCAGCCCAGCAGAGCCAGGCCGCCCAGAAACAATGCATAAGTGCCCGGCTCGGGGATCGGCGCTGTGCTCGTCAGCACGAACAGCCGCGAGGACGCATTGGCCGGCGCGCCCGGCAGCTGGTTCTGCTCGGCCACGAGATAGATCACACCCTTCTCGTCGATCGTCAGGCCCTCGATGTTCTGCGTCGAGGTGAGGCCGCTCAGTTCCAGGCTGCTCAGCACGATGCCGCTGCGCGTGACCTCGACGAGTTTCTTCGAGTCCAGGCTCAGGATCAGCAGGTTGTCGGCGGCTGCAGAACCGGCAAGGCCGTCGACGACCGAGAGCACCTGCACGTCCGATAGGCTGTTGAGCCCCAGCAGCGCGGCGTCGAACAGCACCGGTATCGCCGATGTCGTGCCGCCGCCGACGGCGAACGACAGCGTGCCGCCGCGCAGCTCCTGTGGGCCGCGAGAGACGTTGCCGTCAGCATCCTGCTTCACCGTGACGAAGCTGCCGTTGCGCGGGTCGTAGCTGATGCCTTCGATGCCGATATTGCTGGGCGCGTAGTTGCTGATGGTTGCGTATGGGGCACTCGCCAGCGCAACGCTGCCGCCAGCGCTGTAGTCGAAGGTGTAGGCCCGCTGTGGCCGTTCGTCGACCAACGCGAGCTTGCCGTTGCCGATGTAGGTCAGGCCCTCGGCGTCATTGTTGGTGCTGCCGGTGCCTGCCCAGTTGAAAGCCATCGAGCCGACAGTGGTGCCGGTGCGGCTGATCTCGACGACACCCAGGCCCTCGTCGCCGACGAAGAACAAGGTGCCGCGGTCGCGCGCGTAGGTCACTGCCGAGGCTTCGAGGCCCAGGTCGCCGAGGCGGTCAAGCGCGTAGCTGGCGGTGAGCTGGAAGTTGCCGAGGCCGATGGAGGTTTGTGCCGAAGCACCCAGCGATGCACAGGCGGCAGCAGCCGCAATCAGGAGTTTCTTCATGCTGCTTCTTTCCTGCCTCAGGCGCGTCGGCGGGCGACACCCGCGACCAGACCCAGGCCCGCCAGCAGCAGCGCGTAGGTCGACGGCTCGGGCACCGCGAGCAGGAAGACGCCGGGGTTGGCGATGTCGCCGTTCACTGATGCATACGAGCCGAAGCTGTCGCCTGTGGTGGCGAGCACCCAGTTCGGCGTGATGGTCTGCGACGCCAAGTCGGCCAGCGCCAGCGGGTTGGCGCTGGCGGTGGCGGCGCGCACCGTGCCGGCATAGACCTGGTCGCCATAGGTCAGGCGATCGATCAGCGTGCCGCCGGCGTCATAGATGTTGATCTCGTCGCTGCGGCCGAGATTGTTCGTGTTGCCGCCGGCCACCTTCACTGTCGAGGCCAGACCCCAGGCGCTGCGAAACGCCGCGGCCGGGCCTTCGGAGATGACCACCGTCTCGCCCGCAGCTGCGTATTTCAGCCCATCGTGGACGGCATTTCAGGCTGATGGTGGACGGGATTT
>JBBAPL010000168.1:0-11344 GCA_040400895.1 Aquabacterium sp. | reverse complement strand
CTTCACCATCACCCGCAACCCCAGCGAGATGGCGCGCTTGCTGAAGGCCCTGCTCGCGAAGGCCTGAAGCAAGGCGGTGCACACCGCCAGATTGTCCGGGCCGCCTTCGGGCGGCCTTTTGCATCGCGGGTGCGCCAGAAACACACAAGCCGCCCGAAGGCGGCTTGTGAGGGGCAACCGGAAAGCGCCGGGTCAGCGCGCGGCCAGCGGCTTCACTTCACGCGGGGTCGAGCCCACGAAGAGCTGGCGCGGACGACCGATCTTGTATTCCGGGTCGCCGATCATCTCGTTGAGCTGCGCGATCCAGCCCACGGTGCGGGCCAGGGCGAAGATGGCAGTAAACAGGCTCACCGGGATGCCGATGGCGCGCTGCACGATGCCGGAATAGAAGTCGACGTTCGGGTACAGCTTGCGGCTGACGAAGTAGTCGTCTTCCAGCGCGATCTTCTCCAGGTTCATCGCCAACTTGAACAGCGGATCATTTTCCAGACCCAAGGCGCCCAGCACCTCGTGGCAGGTCTCGCGCATCAGCTTGGCGCGCGGGTCGTAGTTCTTGTAGACCCGGTGGCCAAAGCCCATCAGCTTGACGTTGCTGTTCTTGTCCTTCACCTGCTTGATGAAGTCCCCGATCTTCTCGACGCCGCCCATGCGCTGGATGTCGCCCAGCATGTTCAGACAGGCTTCGTTGGCGCCGCCGTGCGCCGGGCCCCACAGGCAGGCCACCCCGGCAGCGATGGCCGCAAACGGGTTGGTCCCTGACGAGCCGCACAAGCGCACAGTGGACGTGCTGGCGTTCTGCTCATGGTCGGCATGCAGGATGAAGATGCGGTCGAGTGCGCGCTCGATCACCGGGTTCACTTCATAGTCTTCGCACGGCGTGGCGAACATCATGTGCATGAAGTTGCCGGCATAGCTGAGCTTGTTCTTGGGGTACATGTACGGCTGGCCGGCCGAATACTTGTACGCCATCGCCACCAACGTGGGCATCTTGGCGATCAGGCGGATCGCGGCGATCTCGCGGTGCACCGGGTTGTTGATGTCGGTGCTGTCATGGTAGAAAGCCGACAGTGCGCCCACTAGGCCGGTCATCACCGCCATCGGATGGGCGTCGCGGCGGAAGCCGCGCAGGAAGAACTGCATCTGCTCGTTGACCATGGTGTGGTTGGTCACACGGGCGGTGAAGTCCTTCTTCTGCTGGACGTCGGGCAGGTCTCCGTACAGCAGCAGGTGGCAGGTCTCCAGGAAGTCGGCATGCACCGCCAGCTGCTCGATCGGGTAGCCGCGGTACAGCAGTTCGCCCTTGTCACCGTCGATGTAGGTGATGGTGCTGTTGCATGACGCAGTGCTCAGAAAGCCCGGGTCGTAGGTGAACTTGCCGGTCTGGCCATAGAGCTTGCGGATGTCGATCACATCCGGGCCGATGCTGCCCTTGTAAATCGGCATGTCCATGCTCGGACTGCCGTCGGAGAACGACAGGGTGGCTTTCGCGTCGGACGGGGTCATGGGGGCTTTCCCTTTCTTGGTCAGGTTCTACGCAGGCAGCAAATCAGGCTGGCAAGTCACTTGGCGCGCAGCATGCCCAGCACTTCGATCACGGCGGGGCTGGCCAGATCGGCATCGGGTTCACGGCGGCACAGCAACAGATCCAGCAGGTCGTTATCGGCCAGGTCCATCAGCGCCTGCAGTCCATCGGCATGTCGCACCGTGAGATGCATGTCATGACGGCGGAAAAAACGCGCGATGAACAGATCGTTTTCCAGCAGGCCGCGCCGGCAGCGCCAGCGCAAGCGGCTGAGCTCACGCTCGCCAATGGGCTGGCCAGCTTCAAAGGCAGTGTGCATGGACAAGCTTGCGGCGGGCTGTCAGGACCGCGCTCAAACGGTGCGCCGGATCATCAGCTCTTTGATCTTGCCGATCGCCTGGGTGGGGTTCAGGCCCTTGGGGCACACATCCACGCAATTCATGATGGTGTGGCAGCGGAACAGGCGGTACGGGTCTTCCAGGTTGTCGAGCCGGCCTGCGGTGTCCTGGTCGCGGCTGTCGGCAATGAACCGGTAGGCCTGCAGCAGGCCCGCGGGGCCGACGAACTTGTCGGGGTTCCACCAAAAGCTGGGGCAGCTGGTTGAGCAGCTCGCGCACAGAATGCACTCGTACAGGCCGTTCAGCTCATCACGCTCTTCAGGGCTCTGCAAACGTTCTTTTTCAGGCGGTACGTTGTCGTTGACCAGGTAGGGCTTGATCGAGTTGTACTGCTTGAAGAACTGCGTCATGTCCACGATCAGATCGCGGATGACCGGCAGCCCAGGCAGCGGCTTGAGCACCACGGTGCCCGGCAGGTCACGCATGTTGGTGAGGCAGGCCAGGCCGTTCTTGCCGTTGATGTTCATCGCGTCCGAGCCGCACACGCCTTCGCGGCAGCTGCGGCGGAAGGTGATGGCCGGGTCGAGCGACTTCAACTTCATCAGCGCGTCAAGCAGCATGCGTTCGCTGCCGTCGAGTTCGACGTCGATCGACTGCATGTACGGCTTGGCGTCCTTGTCCGGGTCGTAGCGGTAAATCTGGAAGTTTCTCTTGGCCATGGTGGGTATCCCGGAATTCAGAATGTGCGGACTTTGGGCGGCACGCTGTCCACGGTCAGCGGTTTCAGGTTGACCGGCTTGTAATCCAACCGGTTGCCCTGGCTGTACCAGAGGCTGTGCTTCATCCACTCGGCGTCGTTGCGGCCCAGCGGGAACTGCGGATCGTCAGCACCGCGCTCGTACTCCCGCACCGTGTGCGCGCCGCGGCACTCGTGGCGGGCCGCAGCAGATTCGATGGTGGCCTGGGCCGACTCGATCAGGTTTTCGACCTCCAGCGCCTCAATGCGGGCGGTGTTGAAGACCTTGCTCTTGTCCTTGAGCGTGATGTTGGCCACCCGCTCGCGCAGCTTGGCCACTTCCACCGTGCCGGCGTTCATCAGATCTTGCGTGCGGAACACCGCCGCATGCTTCTGCATGGTGTCGCGCAGGTCATTGGCCACGTCTTGCGCGTACTCGCCACTGCTGCTGCTGTCCAGGCGGGCGAGGCGCGCCAGCGAATAGTCCGCCGCATCGGCTGGCAGCGGCTTGTGGGCCTGATCGGCGCGCTTGAAGGCGTCGACGATGTGGTTACCCGCCGCACGGCCGAACACCAGCAGGTCGAGCAACGAGTTGGTGCCAAGCCGGTTGGCGCCGTGCACGCTGACGCAGGCGCATTCACCCACCGCATACAGGCCGTTGACCACCGCATTCGGGTTGCGGTCTGCCCCAACCCCCTTGGGCACCACCACCTGGCCATGGATGTTGGTGGGAATGCCACCCATCTGGTAGTGGATGGTCGGTACCACCGGGATCGGTTCCTTGGTGATGTCGACGTTGGCGAAGTTGTGGCCGATCTCGAACACGCTGGGCAGGCGCTTCATGATGGTCTCGGCGCCCAGGTGGGTCATGTCGAGCTGGATGTAGTCCTTGTTGGGACCGCAACCGCGCCCTTCCTTGATCTCCTGGTCCATGCAGCGGGAGATGAAGTCACGCGGCGCCAGGTCCTTCAGCGTCGGGGCGTAACGCTCCATGAAGCGCTCGCCGTTGACGTTGCGCAGGATCGCGCCCTCGCCGCGGCAGCCTTCGGTCAGCAGCACGCCCGCGCCGGCCACGCCGGTGGGGTGGAACTGCCAGAACTCCATGTCTTCCAGAGGGATGCCGGCGCGTGCCGCCATGCCCAGCCCGTCACCGGTGTTGATGAAGGCATTGGTGCTGGCGGCGTAGATGCGGCCTGCGCCTCCGGTGGCGAACAGCGTGGTCTTGGCTTCCATGATGTAGACCTCGCCGGTCTCCATCTCCATGGCGGTCACGCCGAGCACATCACCTTGGGCGTCACGCACCAGATCCAGGGCCATCCATTCGACAAAGAACTGGGTGCGCGCCTTGACGTTCTGCTGATACAGGGTATGCAGCATTGCGTGGCCGGTACGGTCAGCGGCAGCACAGGCGCGCTGCACCGGCTTCTCGCCATAGTTTGCCGTGTGCCCACCGAACGGGCGCTGGTAGATGGTGCCGTCAGGGTTGCGGTCGAACGGCATGCCGAAGTGCTCAAGCTCGTAGACGACCTTGGGCGCCTCGCGGCACATGAACTCGATGGCGTCCTGGTCGCCCAGCCAGTCGCTGCCCTTGACGGTGTCGTAGAAGTGGAAGTGCCAGTTGTCTTCCGACATGTTGCCCAGGCTGGCACCGATGCCACCTTGCGCCGCCACGGTGTGGCTGCGGGTGGGGAACACCTTGGAAAGCACCGCCACATTCAAACCGGCGCGCGCCAGCTGCAGCGATGCACGCATGCCGGAGCCGCCGGCCCCGACGATCACCACGTCGAACTTGCGACGGGCCACGCTTGTCTTGATCTCAGCCATAAACCCTCAAAGCCTCCAGAGCACCTGCACGGCCCAGCCAGCGCAACCCACCAGCCAGACCATGGTGAACACCTGGGCCAGCAGGCGCACGCCCACAGGCTTGATGTAGTCCATCCACACGTCACGCATGCCCACCCAGGCATGCCAGGCCAGTGCCACGATGACCACGAACGTCAGCACCTTCATCCACTGGCGCGAGAAGATGCCCGCCCAGCTGTCATACCCGATCGGGCCGCCGAAGACCACCTGCAGCAGCAGCGCCAGCGTGAACAGCGCCATCAGCACCGCCGTGATGCGCTGGCTCAGCCAGTCCCGGAACCCATAGTGCGCGCCAACGACCAGGCGCTTCGAACCGTAATTGACGGCCATGTTGTTGTATGCCTTGAAGAGAAGTACCCGACCGCGCAGGTCAGAACAGGCCGAACAGCTTGGCACCCAGCGCCAGCGTCAACACGATGCTGATGGCGAAGGTGGCCACGGCCGATGAATGGCCCTGCTGCTTGGTGACGCTGTGGGTGGCATCCATCCACAGGTGGCGCAGGCCAGCCACGGCATGGTGCAGATAGGCCCAGATCAGGGCCAGGGCAACCAGCTTGAACAGGAAGCCCGGCACCCCAGCGGCGCCAGCCACAAACACGCTGGTGAAACCGTCGTATGAGACTTCGGAGGACACGCTGGCGTCGAACATCCAGACGATGAACGGCAGCAGGAAGAACATCAGCATGCCGCTGGCGCGGTGCAGGATCGACACCAGCGCGGCCAGCGGCAGGCGGTACTGCAGGGCCTCGATCAGACGCATGTTGGCGCCGGGGCGGGTGCCAGGCCGGGGTTTGGAAAGTTCTGCCATGTGTGTGGTCTTGTGTGATCCGGGTGAAACCCCGAGAGTTTATTGCAACGCTCCAGGCTGACTTGGAGCTTTTGGCGACATCCGCCAGGGCAGCGCCGTCAACTGGCGGCAAGTTCAATTCAATGCATTGCGGTAGAAGTGCTGCTCGGTGTTGTACAGGCCGCGGCGCAGTTCCACCGGCTTGTCGCCATAGGTGAAGGACAGGCGCTCCACGCTCAGCAGCGGAAAGCCCGGCGCCACCGCCAGCAGCGCGGCCGCTGCCGCATCGGCCGCCAGCGCGCGCAGTTTTTCGTCGGCACGGATCATGCGCACGCCGAACTCGGCTTCGAACATGCCGTACATCGGGCCCTTGTAATCCGCCAGGCGCTCGGCCGTCAGGCCCTTGAACAGCGCGCCGGGCAGCCAGATCTCGTCGAGCACCACCGGTTTGTCCTGCGCAAGAAGAAGCCGGCGCAACTGCACCACCGCGTCACCGCTCTTGCATTCGAGCATGCGCGCCACATCGGCCGGGGCGCGGGTGCGGCGGCAGTCCAGCAGGCGGCGGGCCATGCCGCGGTCGTTGCCATCGTCGGGCATCAACCGCAGGAAGCGGTACTGGATCTGCTGCTCGGCATGGGTGGCGACGAAGGTGCCCTTGCCCTGGCGGCGCACCAGCAGGTTGTCGGCGGCCAGTTCGTCGATGGCCTTGCGCACGGTGCCCTGGCTGACCTTGAAGCGCGCTGCCAAGTCCAACTCGCTGGGAATGGATTCACCCGGCTTCCACACGCCGGCCTGCAGTTCCCGCGTGATCAGGCCCTTGATTTGCTGGTACAGCGGGCTGAAGGCCGGGCCGGGTGCGTCCGCTGGCTCGGGCGCCCTCGAGGCGGCCGCAGGGGCGGCCAAAACACCGGGCAGGGGCAGGTCGGCTGGCATGGTGCGGCATTGCAGCACAAACGCCACCACCGCGTCCATTCCCTGCTGAATGATGTCTTATAGAAGACATAAGACCTTTGACAACATGAGTGAGAACCCCTATATTGAGCCAGCACTCGCCTACACTCTGCCCCGGCTCTTGCGGCCGCCCCACTCCGACCGATGCCCCATTCGCGTGCACGGTCTGGCGGTGGCAACAGGCAGACGCGGCGGGCCGCATCTGTCCCTTCGCACTCACCCTCTGGAGCCTCCCATGAGCAAGAAGCCCGTTCGCGTGGCCGTCACCGGCGCAGCCGGTCAGATTGGTTACGCCCTGCTGTTCCGCATCGCCTCTGGCGAAATGTTGGGCAAGGACCAGCCCGTCATCCTGCAACTGCTGGAAGTGCCGGTCGACAAGGCCCAGGAAGCGCTGAAGGGCGTGATGATGGAACTCGACGACTGCGCCTTCCCGCTGCTGGCCGGCATGGAAGCCCACAGCGACCCGATGGCCGCCTTCAAGGACACTGACTACGCCCTGCTGGTTGGTGCCCGCCCGCGCGGCCCCGGCATGGAGCGTGCCGACCTGCTGGCCGCCAATGCGCAGATCTTCACCGCCCAGGGCAAGGCGCTGAACGCCGTGGCCAGCCGCAACGTGAAGGTGCTGGTGGTGGGCAACCCGGCCAACACCAATGCCTACATCGCGATGAAGTCGGCGCCTGATCTGCCGGCCAAGAATTTCACCGCCATGCTGCGCCTGGACCACAACCGCGCGCTCAGCCAGATCGCCGCCAAGACCAGCAAGCCGGTGGCGAGCATCCAGAAGCTGGCGGTGTGGGGCAACCACTCGCCCACCATGTACGCCGACTACCGCTTCGCCACCATCGACGGCGCGTCGGTCAAGGACATGATCAATGACCAGGTCTGGAACGCCGAGACCTTCCTGCCCACCGTGGGCAAGCGCGGCGCGGCCATCATCGCAGCGCGTGGCGTGTCGTCGGCCGCGTCGGCTGCCAACGCTGCCATCGACCACATGCGTGACTGGGCTCTGGGCACCAACGGCGGCTGGGTCACCATGGGCATCCCCAGCAACGGCGAATACGGCATCCCCAAGGATGTGATGTTCGGCTACCCCGTCACCTGTGCAGGCGGCGAGTACAAGATCGTCGACGGTCTGCCGATCGACGCCTTCAGCCAGGAATGCATCAACAAGACCCTGGCCGAGTTGCAGGGCGAGCAGGACGGCGTGAAGCACCTCCTGTAACCACGCCGCCGGCCCGCTGCGGGCCGCGACACCGGGGCTGTGCGGCATCATGTCGCCAGCCCCGTTTTCTTTTCGCCCGTCACCATGCCATTGCTGCCCAGCCAAGCCCTGATCGACGAGGGCGACCCGCCCGCCGACCTGCCGGTGTGCGACCACTACTGCGGCACCGAGCAGCGCATGCGCAAGGCGCTGGCGCTGCAGGCCGAACTGGGCCCGGTGTTCGACATCACGCTCGACTGCGAGGACGGCGCGCCCATCGGCGCCGAGGCCGAGCACGCCCACCTGTGCGCCGACTTGGCGCTGTCGGCAGACAACCGCTTCGGCCGCGTCGGTGCGCGGGTGCACCCGGTCGACCACCCTGCGTTCGAGCACGATGTCGACACCCTGGTCGGCCGCGCCGGGGACCGGCTGGCCTACCTGATGGTGCCCAAGCCGCGCCACCTGGCCGACCTGCGGTTGGCCATCAACCACATCGAGCATGCCGCCCGACTGCATGGCCGCGGCGCAGCGCTGCCGGTGCACGCACTGGTGGAGACCCACGGCGCGCTGCGTGACGTGCATGCCCTGGCCGCCCTGCCCCGCGTCCAGAGCCTCAGCTTCGGGCTGATGGACTTCGTCAGCGCCCACCGCGGCGCCATCCCGCAGTCGGCCATGGGCGTGGCCGGGCAGTTCACGCACCCGCTGGTGGTGCGCGCCAAGCTGGAGATCGCCGCCGCCTGCCACGGCGCCGGCAAAGTGCCGTCGCACTGCGTGGTGACGGAGTTCAAGGACGAGTCCGCCATCGCCGCCGCCGCGCGCCGCGCTGCGCGTGAGTTCGGCTACACCCGCATGTGGAGCATCCACCCATCACAGATCCGTCCGATCGTCGACGCCTTCGCGCCCAGCATGGCCGAGGTGGACGCCGCCATCGACATCCTGCTGGCCGCCCAGGCGGCCGACTGGGCGCCGATCCGCCACCACGACACCCTGCACGACCGTGCCAGCTACCGCTACTTCTGGCAGGTGATCATCCGCGCGCGCCGCACCGGCCAGCCGCTGCCTGCCGAGGCCCAACTGGCGTTCCATGGCGAGTCGGCGCCTGACTGAACGCCGCGCCACCCTGCTCCAATCGACCCGCCATGAAGACCATGCCCTTGCGCCCCCGCTTCTTCCTCGCTGCCGCCCTGGCCACCCTGGCCACCAGCCAGGCGTGGCTGCCAATTGCCACCGCTGCAACAGCCACGCCGGCAGCCGCGCCATCCAAGGCACCTGCCAAGCCGGCGGCCAAACCCGCACCGAGACCCGCCAGCAAGGCCGCGCCCGCCACCACCAGGCAACAGGCCGACAGCACTGCCAAGGGCCTGGCCCTGGCCACGCAGACGGCCGAGGCCATCAGCGCCGGCCAGCTGGATGTGGCTGCACGGGTGCTGACAGGCGCCGCCGAGTGTGAATTCAACCAGCGGATCACCGTGCAGGCGCTGGATGGACAACCGGGGCTGTTCACCGTCAGCCACCAGGGTCGGCACTACCGGATGCTGCCGCGCGAGACCACGACCGGCGCCGTTCGACTGGAAGACCCGGTCAACGGCATCGTCTGGTTGCAGATCCCCGCCAAGTCGATGCTGATGAACGCCCGGCGCGGCCAGCGCATGGTCGACAGCTGCATGCATGCTGAGCAGCGTGCCGCGGTGGCCGCCGTCACCGACGCAGGGCAAGGCATCGGCATCGTGGCGCCGGCACCGGCAGCCACGTCCGCTGCGGCAGCCACCTTGCCGGTGGTGCTCTCAACGCCGGCCACACCCACGGTGGCGGTGTCGCCGCCAGCCGCCATGGCGCCGCCCGCATCCGCGCCCTGAGACGGATGGCGCGCCGGCGCGCTGCCGGCGTTCAAGTTCAACTGGCACCAGCCGATAGCCCTGGAGATCCGGGGACTTCCGGGTCCGTCCGGCAGGCCCGGCGCCGCTCGGTTATGCTGCACCGCAGCATGCGAGGCAGACTGCCTGGCCTGCGTTTCAACCCTGAACCTCCCTGACCATGATCAATGTGATGCTTGCTCTCGTGCCGTTGCTGTTCGCAGCCGGCTCCCTGGTGTGGCTGATGACCAGCGGCGCCGAAGCCCAGGCCCGGTCTGACGCCTTTGCTGAAAAGTGGATGCACGACAACGCCTGACCCACTGTGCAGGCTGAACCTGCGATGCACTGCCAGCCCGCCGTTGTGCGGGCTTTTTTGCGCCCGCCTGCGCCACAATCAGCGCGCTGCGTTGCCGCACTGCAAAAAGCACTTGGCAAGTCTTCTATAAGACATAAAATGTGGTACTAACCCGTAGGCCGCCAGGGCCACTGGCCGCCGCGGCGCCCGATCCAACGGCAAAGCGCCACGAACGCCGACCCGTTTCTCCACCGTTCCACAGGAGCCCCCGACATGCTGCAAGCCTATCGCCAACACTCGGCCGAACGCGCCGCCCTCGGCATCCCACCGCTGCCGCTGTCCGCCCAGCAGACGGCCGAGCTGATCGAGCTGATCAAGGCACCGCAGACCGTGGAAAACCCGGGTGAAGACGCCTTCCTGCTCGACCTGCTGACCCACCGCGTGCCCCCGGGCGTGGACGACGCTGCCAAGGTCAAGGCCAGCTTCCTGGCCGCGGTGGCGCATGGTGACCTGGCCGTGGGCCTGGTCAGCAAGGCCAAGGCCACCGAGCTGCTGGGCACCATGGTGGGCGGCTACAACGTGCACCCGCTGATCGAGCTGCTCGACGACGCCGAAGTGGCCGGTGTGGCCGCGGCTGCACTGAAGAAGACGCTGCTGATGTTCGACTTCTTCAACGACGTGGCCGAGAAGGCACGCGCCGGCAATGCCAAGGCGAAGGACGTGATGCAGAGCTGGGCCGACGCCGAGTGGTTCACCAGCCGCCCCGAGGTGCCCAAGACCATCACCGTCACCGTGTTCAAGGTGCCCGGCGAGACCAACACCGACGACCTGAGCCCCGCGCCCGACGCCTGGAGCCGACCCGACATCCCGCTGCACTACCTGGCGATGCTGAAGAACACGCGCGAAGGCGCGGCCTTCCAGCCCGAGGAAGACGGCAAGCGCGGCCCGATGCAGTTCATCGACGACCTGAAGAAGAAGGGCCACCTGGTGGCCTATGTGGGCGACGTGGTGGGCACCGGCAGCAGCCGCAAGAGCGCCACCAACAGCGTGATCTGGGCCACCGGGCAGGACATCCCGTTCGTGCCGAACAAGCGGTTTGGCGGTGTCACCCTGGGCGGCAAGATCGCACCGATCTTCTTCAACACGCAAGAGGACTCGGGCGCGTTGCCGATCGAGGTGGATGTGGGCGGCATGGAGATGGGCGATGTCATCGACATCCACCCCTACGACGGCAAGATCACCAAGGCAGGCGCGCTGCTCACCACCTTCCAGCTGCGCAGCGACGTGCTGTTCGACGAGGTGCGGGCCGGCGGGCGCATCAATCTGATCATCGGCCGCAGCCTCACCGCCAAGGCGCGTGAGTTCCTCGGGCTGGCTGCCAGCACGACCTTCCGCCTGCCGCAGCCGCCGGCAGCGACGAACGCCGGATTCACGCTGGCGCAGAAGATGGTGGGCCGCGCGGTGGGCCTGCCCGAGGGCCAGGGCGTGCGCCCGGGCACCTACTGCGAGCCCCGCATGACCACCGTGGGCAGCCAGGACACCACCGGCCCGATGACCCGCGACGAGCTGAAGGACCTGGCGTGCCTGGGCTTTTCCGCCGACCTGGTGATGCAGAGCTTCTGCCACACCGCGGCCTACCCCAAGCCGGTGGACGTGAAGACCCACCGCGAGCTGCCCAGCTTCATCAGCAACCGCGGCGGCGTCAGCCTGCGCCCGGGCGACGGCGTGATCCACAGCTGGCTGAACCGCCTGCTGCTGCCCGACACCGTGGGCACCGGTGGCGACAGCCACACCCGCT
>JBBAPL010000167.1:8666-11568 GCA_040400895.1 Aquabacterium sp. | reverse complement strand
TGGCTTCCTTCTTCGCTTGTTCCAACTGCGGGTTCAGCGCCTCGGGCGTCATGCCCTTCAAGGCGCAGAAGTTGGCCAGCGTCAGCGTGGTGCGCTGGAAGTCGTGCAGCAGCGCGGCGCGGGCCTGGCGGGCTTGCATCTGCTCGGCCTGCTGGGCCATCTCGGCGCGTTGGGCTTCGCGCTGCTGTTCGCGTTGCTGGGCGTGCACCTGCTGCTCACGCTCACGGGTCAGCTGGCGGCGGCGCGCCAGTTCGGCCAAGGCGGCCTGCTTGTGTTCGTCACTGAGCTCGCCGGCCGGCTGGCCGTCCAGGTCGAAGCGGTGGGTGGCCTTGCTCAGCCCGATCAGGTAGCCGGTGCTGCCGGTGTGGCGGCGGAAGAAGGCCGACAGCGTGCCCTTGCTGAACACGCCGGGCGCACGCGCCTGGATGTCCTGCTGGATGCGCAGCTTGAACGGCTTGGCCGGGCCGCTGAACAGCGCCGGGAAGTGCTGGCGCAGCAACTCAGCCGCAGCTGCCGGGTTCAGCTGGGGCAAGGCGGGGGTGCCGGGGGCCTGGGCTTCGTCGGCCGCGGCTGCCTGTTCGTTGTCCACCTCGGCACCATCGTCGGCCTGTGCGGCGGTTTCGGTGTCGCCGTCAACGTCAGCCGCCGCGGCGGAGGGCGTGGCCTGAAGATCGGTCTCGGTCGGCGCGAGGGCTTCGGGTGCTGCATCGGCAGCAGGCGCGGGCACGGGGTCAGGCAGGTCAGTCGGATCGGACATGGAGGCGCCGCAGTGCGGCTGGCTTGGGCAATCGCGCATTGTCGCCCGTCGCGCCCGCCTTGGGGCCGCCTTGCTGGTGCCGGTCAGGCCGAGTTGCGCCGGGCCACCCAGTAGGTGGCGCCGGCGTCGCCATAGCGTTCGGCATGTGGCACGTCGCGGCCGAGCGTGAAGGCGTCACCGGCCCGCAACTGGCGGGTGTCTTCGCCCACGGTCAACTGCAGTTCGCCCTGTACCACCCGGGCGCTGACCGAAAACGGGTGGGTGTGGGTGTCCAGCACGGTGCCGGCCGCCCACTGGCGTTCCAGCACTTCATCGAAGCCCTGGGCCAGGGCGTCGGCCTTGAATTGTTCGAAGCTGGGTTGCTGCATGGTGGTCTCCGGTCGGTGGTCGGCTGCGAAGCGCGCAGTATCGCCAGCGTCCCGCGGTCTGTGGGTGTGGTGACGGCAGCGAATCAGCCGGCTTCGCTGGCACTGGCGCAAATGGCGGGTTTCTACTGAGTGGCTTGACTTGCGTCAGCCGGCTGCGACCGCATAAAATTGACCGACCGGTTGGTCGAAAATAAGTGCTTCGACCCCGCACCAATTCAATGTCGCTGCCAGGACGTGACCCCATGACCGTTGCCACACCGCCCGACGCCGCCGCTGCCCAGGCCCTGGCCGAACAAGTGCGCGATGCCATGTGGGCTGGCGACCACGCCACCAAGATGCTGGGCATGCAGATCACCCGCGTGGCGCCGGGCCGCGCCACCCTCCAGATGGCGGTGCGCCAGGACATGCTCAACGGCCACGCCATCTGCCATGGCGGCCTGATCACCACGCTGGCTGACTCCAGCTTCGCCTTTGCCTGCAACAGCTACAACGAGCTGACGGTGGCCTCGGGTTTCACCGTCGACCTGATGGCCCCCGGCCGCCTCGGTGATGTGCTGACCGCCACCTGCACCGAGGTGAGCAAGGCCGGCCGCACCGGCGTGTACGACGTGACGGTGACCAACCAGCGCGGCGAACGCATCGCGGTGTTCCGCGGCCGCAGCTACACCGCGCGCGGCAAGCCGGTCATTCCCGCGGCCTGACCAGACCACCACCACCGGAGACACGCCCCATGCCCGTGCGCAGCCCCGCCCCCGGCGACCTGGAAGCCATCGAGACCGCCAGCCGCGACGAGATCACCGCGCTGCAGTTGCAGCGCCTGCAGGCCACGCTGCAGCGCGCCTACGACAAGGTGCCGCACTACCGCCAGGCCTTCGACCAGGCGGGTGTGCACCCGTCGGACTGCAAGACGCTGGCCGATCTGGCGAAGTTCCCGTTCACCGGCAAGAAGGACCTGCGCGACCACTACCCGTTCGGCCTGTTTGCCGTGCCGCGTGACCAGGTGGTGCGCATCCATGCCAGCAGCGGCACCACCGGCAAACCCACGGTGGTGGGCTACACGCAGAACGACATCGACACCTGGGCGCACCTGGTGGCACGCAGCATCCGCGCGGCCGGCGGCCGGCGCGGCGACATGGTGCATGTGGCCTACGGCTACGGCCTGTTCACCGGCGGTCTGGGCGCGCACTATGGCGCCGAAAAACTGGGCTGCACCGTGGTGCCGATGAGCGGCGGCCAGACCGAGAAGCAGGTGCAGCTGATCACCGACTTCCGGCCGGACATCATCATGGTCACGCCCAGCTACATGCAGGTGCTGATCGAGGAGTTCCGACGCCAGGGGCTGGACCCGGCGGCCATGTCGGTCAGCGTGGGCATCTTCGGCGCCGAGCCGTGGACGGAGGCCATGCGCAGCCAGATCCAGGCCGACGCGGCCATCAAGGCGGTCGACATCTATGGCCTGAGCGAGGTCATGGGCCCCGGCGTGGCCAGTGAATGCGTGGAGACGCAGGACGGCCCGGTGGTCTGGGAAGACCACTTCTACCCCGAGATCATCGACCCCGAGACCGGCGCCGTGCTGCCCGACGGGTCGGACGGTGAACTGGTCTTCACCAGCCTGACCAAGGAGGCGCTGCCCATCATCCGTTACCGCACGCGCGACCTGACCCGGCTGCTGCCGCCCACGGCGCGCAGCTTCCGCCGCATGGGCAAGATCGTCGGCCGGTCCGACGACATGCTGATCATCCGCGGCGTCAACGTGTTCCCCACGCAGATCGAGGAG
>JBBAPL010000167.1:0-8656 GCA_040400895.1 Aquabacterium sp. | reverse complement strand
TGCGCACCGAGCTCAACATCGCCAGCGTGCAGGCCAGCGCCGCCGAGATCGACGAACTGAAGCACTGGCTGCAGCACCGCATCAAGACCCTGGTGGGCGTGAGCACCAGCATCGACGTGCTGCCGCCCGACAGCATCGAGCGCACCCTGACCGGCAAGGCCCGCCGCGTGCAGGACCTGCGCAAGATTTGAATTTCCGCATCCACGAAAGGCAACGCATGTACACCCAGGCAATGGACACCATGCCCAAGGAATTGGGCGAGGCCCCCAAGGCCCTGCGCTCGGCCGACGAACTGGCACTGCAGGAGCGCTTCGACGCCCGCATCGACGCCGGTGACTTCATCGAGGCCAAGGATTGGATGCCCGACAACTACCGCAAGACCCTGCTGCGCCAGATCAGCCAGCATGCGCACTCGGAAATCGTCGGCATGCTGCCCGAGGGCAACTGGATCAGCCGTGCGCCCACGCTCAAGCGCAAGGCCATCCTGCTGGCCAAGGTGCAGGACGAAGGCGGCCACGGCCTGTATCTGTACGCAGCAGCCGAGACGCTGGGCACCAGCCGCGACCAGATGATCGACGCGCTGCACAGCGGCCGCGCCAAGTACAGCAGCATCTTCAACTATCCCACGCTGAGCTGGGCCGACATCGGCACCATCGGCTGGCTGGTCGACGGCGCGGCCATCATGAACCAGGTGCCGATCTGCCGCTGCAGCTATGCGCCATATGCGCGGGCGATGATCCGCATCTGCCGCGAAGAGAGCTTCCACCAGCGCCAGGGCTTCGACAGCCTGTTGGTGATGATGAAGGACGGCACCGATGCCCAACGCGCCATGGTGCAGGACGCGGTACACCGCTGGTGGTGGCCCTGCCTGATGATGTTCGGCCCGCCGGATGATCAAAGCCCCAACAGTGCGCAGGGCATGCGCTGGGGCATCAAGCGGGTGAGCAACGACACGCTGCGCCAGAAGTTCGTCGACGCCACGGTCGACCAGGCCATGGTGCTGGGCGTCACGCTGCCCGACCCCGACCTGACATGGAATGAAGAACGCCAGCACTGGGACTTTGGCGCCATCGACTGGCCCGAGTTCTTCCGCGTGGTGGCCGGCGACGGCCCCTGCAACCAGGAGCGTCTGGCCAAGCGCGTGAAGGCCTGGGATGACGGCGCCTGGGTGCGCGAGGCCGCGCTGGCCCATGCACAGAAGCAGGCCACCAAGCTGCAAGCCGCCTGACTCCGGAGACGACCATGAACCAACCCAACACCCAACAAGAATGGCCTCTGTGGGAAGTGTTCGTGCGCAGCCGCGCCGGCCTGGACCACAAGCACTGCGGCAGCCTGCATGCGGCCGATGCCGCCATGGCCATCCAGATGGCGCGCGACGTCTACACCCGTCGGCAGGAAGGCTGCAGCGTGTGGGTGGTGCCCAGCGCCCAGATCACCGCCAGCGACCCCGGCGACAAGGCCATGTACTTCGACCCGGCCGAGGACAAGGTGTACCGCCACCCGACGTTCTACAAGCTGCCGACCGAAGTCGACCACATGTGAGCCGCCGGCCATGACAGCCTCGATCCAACTGCAACACACACCGCAGCTGCAATATCTGCTGCGCCTGGGCGACACCTGCCTGATCCTGGGCCAGCGCCTGGGCGAATGGTGCGGCCATGGCCCAGTGCTGGAAGAAGACATCGCACTTGCCAACATGGCGCTGGACCTGATCGGACAGGCCCGTGCGCTGCTGGCCCGTGCCGGCCAGACCGAGGGCCGCGCCTTCGACGAAGACCAACTGGCGTTTCTGCGCGACGAGCGCGACTACCGCAACCCCACGCTGGTCGAGCTACCGCGCGGCGACTTCGCCTTCACCGTGCAGCGCAATCTGATGGTGGCCACGCTGCTGAAGCTGCTGTGGCAGAAGCTGGAAACCTCCAGCGACGCCGAACTGGCCGCCATCGCCGGCAAGGCGGTGAAGGAGGCGCGCTACCACCAGCAGCATGCGGCCGACTGGGTGGTGCGCCTGGGCGACGGCAGCGACGAATCCACCCGCCGCAGCCAGGCCGCGCTGTCCCAGTTGTGGCGCTACGTGCCAGAGTTGTTCGAGGCCGACGCGGTGGACGACGCCGCGGCCGCCAGCGGCCTGGGCCCGCGTTGGTCCGATGTGCAGGCCGACTGGCAGGCCGAGGTGGGCGCCGTGCTGGCCGAGGCCGGCCTGACGCCGCCCGCCGCATCGGCCTTCCGCAGCACCGGCAAGCGGGGCGTGCACACCGAGCACATGGGCTTCATCCTGGCCGAGATGCAGCAATTGCAGCGCGCCTACCCCGGGGGCGTGTGGTGACCGATGCCCCCGTGGTCGGTGCCACCCGCACCCAGCGTGCCTGGGACGTGCTGTCGTCCGTGCTCGACCCCGAGGTGCCGGCACTGAGCCTGCGTGACCTGGGCATCGTGCGCGATGTGCGCGAGCAGGGCGCCAGGTTGGATGTGGTGTTGACGCCCACCTACTCCGGCTGCCCGGCCACCGAGGTCATCAGCCAGAGCGTGGTCGATGCCATCACCGCCGCCGGTCTGGGCCCGGTGTCCATCACGATGCAGCGCGCGCCGGCCTGGACCACCGACTGGATCAGCGACGACGGCCGCCGCAAGCTGCGTGCGTACGGCATTGCACCGCCCGGCCCGGTGGCCGCCGGCGCCGGCGTGCCAATCCGCCTGGTGGGCCGGCGCGCGGCGCCAGCCATCGCCTGCCCGCGCTGCAACAGCCTGCAGACCGAGCGGCTGTCGGCCTTCGGCTCCACCGCCTGCAAGGCGCTGTACCGCTGTGTCAGCTGCCGCGAACCCTTCGAGCACTTCAAGCCGCTATGAGCACGCTCTTCCATCCGCTGACCGTTCGCCACATCGAGCCCGACACCGCCGAGGCGGTGATCGTCAGCTTCGACGTGCCGCCCGACCTGCGTGCCACCTTCGGCTTCACCCAGGGCCAGTACCTGACGCTGCGCCACACCATCGACAGGCAGGACCTGCGCCGCAGCTACAGCATCTGCGCCGGCGTGGACGACGGCGAGCTGCGCGTGGGGGTGCGCAAGGTGCGCGGCGGGGTGTTCAGCAACTGGATCAACAGCAGCCTGCAGCCTGGCGACACCCTGCAAGTGATGGCGCCCCAGGGCCGCTTCTTCGTGCCGCTGGACCCGGCCGCCAGCCGGCACCATGTCGGCATCGCCGGCGGCAGCGGCATCACGCCGATCCTGTCGATCATGAAGACGGTGTTGCAGCGTGAACCGCACAGCCGCTTCACCCTGATCTATGGCAACCGCAGCCTGCAGAGCACCATGTTCAAGGAGGAGCTGGAAGACCTCAAGAACAAGCACATGCAGCGCCTGGTGCTGCACCATGTCTTCAGCGACGAGCCCACGGATTCGCCACTGAACATGGGCCTGATGAACCGCGACAAGCTCGGCGACTTCTTGCGCAGCGTGGTTCCGGCTGCGGGCATCGCCCATGCCTATGTCTGCGGCCCGTTCCAGATGAACGACGAGGCCGAGGCCGCACTGCTGGCCGCCGGCGTGCCGGAAGACCGGATCCACATCGAGCGCTTCGGCGTGGCGCCGCAGGCGGGTGCCGCCGTTGGCGCCGTGGTGCATGAGGCGCTGCCGGGTGACGCCGAGGAGGCCCGCATCGTGATCATCCGCGACGGCCTGCGCCGCGAGATCACCTTCCGCAAGCAGCAGCCCAGCATCCTGGATGCGGCCGCCGCTGCCGGGCTGGAGGTGCCGTTCTCCTGCACCAGCGGCGTGTGCGGCACCTGCCGCGCCAAGCTGGTGGAGGGCGAGGTGCGCATGGAGCGCAACTTCGCCCTCGACAAGGCCGAGGTGGCCGCCGGCTTCGTGCTGTGCTGCCAGGCGCATCCGCTGACCGAGCGGGTGGTTCTCAGCTTCGACGACCGCTGAACCGATGGCCAGAGGACGCGCTGCCGGCTACGACATCCAGCGGGAGGCCATCCTGCAGCAGGCGGCCGCCTTGTTCGCCCGCAGCGGCTACCCCGCCACGTCAATGAACCAGGTGGCCGAGGCCTGCGGGCTGAGCAAGGCCACGCTGTACCACTACTACCGCGACAAGGACGCGATGTTGGTGGCCATCGCCGAAGGCCATGTCACCCGGCTGCAGGCCCTGGTGGACGAAGTGGGCGCGCTGACCCTGGCGCCCGAGGCCCGGCTGCGCACGCTCATCCACCGCATCGTCGCCGAATACGCCGACGCGCAGAACGCCCACCGCGTGCTCACCGAAGACGTGCGCTTCCTGCCGGCGGGCGATCGCCAGCGGGTGCTGGACATGGAGCGCGCCGTGGTTGCCGGTTTCGCCCAGGCCGTGGGTGCATTGCAGCCTGGCCTGGCGCAGGCCGCGCTGGCCAAGCCGGTCACCATGCTGCTGTTCGGCATGATCAACTGGATGTTCACCTGGGTGCGGCCGGGCGGTGCGCTCGACCACGACGCGCTGGCGCCGATGGTGGCCGACCTGTTCCTGGGTGGCCTGCCGGCGCTGGCCGCCGCCCACCCGGCCGGCACCCAGCCGGCCGTTGCGACCGCCGCACCAGTCTTCACCCCAAGCGCCACGCCAACCAAGAAGGTGACCCCATGAGCCACACCCTGCAAAGCCACATCGCCGGTCGCTGGCTGGGCAGCCACCCCGCCACCGCGCTGCGTAGCGCGATCGACGGCCACACCGTGGCCCATACCCACGCCGAGGCGATCGACTTTGCCGAAGCGGTGCACCATGCCCGCAGCGTGGGCCTGCCCAACTTGCTGAAGCTTGACTTCCAGCAGCGCGCCGAGCGGCTCAAGGCCATGGCCAAGTTCCTGAACGAGCACAAGGAGCAGCTCTACGCGGTGTCGGCCCACACCGGCGCCACCCGCGCCGACAGCTGGATCGACATCGAAGGCGGCAGCGGCACGTTGTTCGCCTATGCCGGCGTGGGCGCGAACGAGCTGCCGTCGGGCAACCTGGTGCATGAGGGCCCGGCCCTGGCGCTGGGCAAGACCAACCAGTTCGCCGGCACCCACATCCTGGTGCCGCGCGGCGGCGTGGCGGTGCACATCAACGCCTTCAACTTCCCGGTGTGGGGCTTGCTGGAGAAGTTTGCGCCCAGCTTCCTGGCGGGCATGCCCTGCATCGGCAAGCCGGCCACCGCCACCAGCTACCTGACCGAGGCGGCAGTGCGCCTGCTGGTGCAGTCGGGCCTGGTGCCCGAGGGCGCGCTGCAGCTGGTGATCGGCAGCACCGGTGACCTGCTGGACCATCTGAATGGCCAGGACGTGGTCACCTTCACCGGCAGTGCCGACACCGCGGCCCTGCTGCGCGTGCACCCCAACATCGTGCGCCACAGCATCCCGTTCAACGCTGAGGCTGATTCATTGAACTGCGCCATCCTCGCGCCCGAGTGCACGCCCGACACGCCCGAGTTCGACCTGTTCATCCAGGAGGTGGCGCGCGAGATGACGGTGAAAGCCGGCCAGAAGTGCACCGCCATCCGCCGCGCCATCGTGCCGCGTGCCCAACTGGACGCCGTGGCCCAGGCGCTGCGCGCCCGCTTGTCCAAGGTGGTGGTGGGCGACCCGGCGCTGGACGGCGTGACGATGGGTGCCTTGGCCAGCCACGCCCAGCTGGTCGACGTGAACGAGCGAGTGGCCCAGCTGCGCCACAGCGCCGAGCTGGTGTGTGGCGGTGAGGGCGCCGTGCCGCTGGGCGCCGGCACCGCGCATGGCGCGTTCTTCGCGCCCACGCTGCTGCTGTGCAACGACCCGCTGCACAGCCAAGCGGTGCACTCCATCGAAGCCTTCGGCCCGGTCAGCACGCTGATGGCCTATGACCCAGGCGCCGGCGGCATCGATGAGGCCGTCGCCCTGGCCGCCCATGGCCAGGGCAGCCTGGTGGCCAGCCTCGTCACCCGCAGCCCGCAACTGGCCGCCCGTGCCATCCCGCAGCTGGCGATGCTGCACGGCCGGCTGCACATCCTGGACGCGCAGGCCGCGGCTGAGTCCACCGGCCATGGCTCACCCTTGCCGTTGCTCAAGCACGGTGGCCCGGGGCGCGCAGGCGGTGGCGAAGAGCTGGGCGGCCTGCGCGCCGTCACCCACTACCTGCAGCGCGCAGCGGTGCAGGGGTCGCCGGCGATGCTGACGGCCGTGACCGGCGAGTTCGTGCGCGGCACGCCGCCCATCGACACCGGCGTGCACCCCTTCCGCCGGCACTTCGAAGACCTGCAGATCGGCGAAAGCCTGTTGACCCACCGCCGCACCGTGGGCGAGGCCGACCTGGTCAACTTCGGCGGCATCTCGGGCGACTATTTCTACATGCACTTCGACGACGAGGCGGCCAAGTCCAGCCCGTTCGGTGCGCGCATCGCCCACGGCTACTTCGTGCTGTCGGCGGCGGCGGGCCTGTTTGTGTCGCCAGCGCCTGGGCCGGTGCTGGCCAACTACGGGCTGGACACGCTGCGCTTCGTCAAGCCGGTGCTGATCGGCGACACCATCCAGGCGCGGCTGACCTGCAAGCGCAAGATCGACAAGAACAAGCGCGACGCCAAGGGCCAGGGCCAGGGCGTGGTGGCCTGGGATGTGGAAGTGCGCAACCAGCGGGCCGAGATGGTGGCCAGCTACGACATCCTGACATTGGTCGCCAAGCGCGGTTGAACCGGCCGGGCAAACGCGGGTCAGCGGCGCATGGACTCCATGCGCAGCGCCAGGGTCAGTTCCAGTTCGGCCAGAGCGGCCTGCGCCTGGCGTGTCTCGTCGGCGGTGGTAGCGGCGGCCAGGCGCTCACGCAGCACCGCCCGGTTGCGCAGCAGCTCCACCTCATGCGGCACGATGCCTGCGCTCTTGAGCATCTTGAACGGCATGCGCACCTCGTCGGGCGTCTGCTGCCAGCCCGCGTCTTCGGCCAGCGGCTGACCGAAGCCCTGGGCCTTGCGCAGTTCACCCCGGCGCTCGGCATCCGCCAGTTGGCGGGCGATCTCGTCATCCACCTGGCGCGCACCGGGCGCCACGCTGCGGCGCTGGCGCGCCAGCCACTGCAGTTGCGCGTCGGCCTGTGCACCATCGCTGGCGCCTTGCGGCGCACCGGAGTCGCGCCGCCGCGCCGCACGCCAGCGCAGCAGGGTGGCCTTCATGGCGTCGAGCTTGATCATCTGGCAGCAGCTTAACGCGCTGCCCGAGGCCCTGGCCGCACCATGTCTTGCCGTGACGAAATGGGCGTCCGGGGCTGGATCGCTTGGTTCGGGCAGTGCCATCGGCCGTCAGCCTGTCGACAATCGCGGTGCGCTCTCATCCATGCCCTCACATGTTTGCCCTGTCCCCCATGTCGTCGACCAGCCTGTCAGGCATGCGCGTTGCGCAGGCGTCGCTGGACGCGTCAGCCCACAACATCGCCAACCTGGCCACGCCCGGATTTCGGCGGGCCGGCGTGGTGGTGGCCGACAGCGTGCCGGGCGGCGCCACCGCGTCGCCCACCCAGGCCACCCAGGCCACCCAGGCGCGCCATGCCATGGAGACGGACATGGTCGACCAGCTGATGGCGAAGAATCTATTCTTGGCCAACCTGGCGGTGTTCAAGACCGGCGACCAGATGCTGGGCACCTTGCTCGACACCCGTCGCTGACGGGTTGCCAAGCCGGGCGGGGTGTCAGGCCCCGGCTTTGCCCGCGTGGGTGCGCAGAAAGTCCGCCGCGCCACGTCGCCGCACCAGCAGCCGCAGGTCATCGCCGACGCGCTGGCAGTCCTCGAAGTCGAACGCCAGGGCGGCGTCCAGTGCGGGCAGGGCGGGCAGGGTGGCCATGTCCAGGCCCGGGCCCAGCAGTTTCGGGGCTGTGTAGATCAGCAGCTCGTCCACCAGGCCGGCGCCAAGCAGTGCCCCATTCAGCACGGCGCCGGCTTCCACATGCAACTCGTTCACACCGTCGACTGCCAGCCGCTGCAGCAGGCCGATCAGATCGACATGGCCATCGGTGTCGGGCAACAACAGCAGCTCTGCCCCGGCATCGCGCAGCGCTGCCATGCGCGCGGGCTGGTCTTGCGCGCCGACGACGAGCACACGGCCTGGCGCCTGCAGCAGCCTGGCCGTGGGCGGCGTGTTGAAGCCGGAGTCGACCACCACCCGCATGGGCTGCAGTTGCGTGGGCACCAGGCGCACATCCAACTGCGGGTCATCCGCCAGCACCGTGCCGATGCCGCTGAGTACCGCCCCGGCACGGCGCCGCCATGCATGGCCGTCCTGTCGGGCGTCGAGGCCGGTGATCCACTGGCTGCGACCGTCAGCCAAGGCGGTGCGCCCGTCCAGCGATGTGGCCACCTTCAGCCGCACCCAGGGCCGGCCGCGTTGCACACGCGACAGGAATCCGATGTTCAACGCCTGTGCGGCCTGGCGGGCAGGCCCGTCACCGGCCAGATCGACCACGATGCCGGCAGCGCGCAGCCGCTGGATGCCGCGGCCGGCGACCTGATCGAAGGGGTCATCCAGGGCCACCACCACGCGGGCCAGGCCGGCAGCGATCAGGGCGTCGGCACAGGGTGGTGTGCGGCCGTGGTGGGCACAGGGCTCCAGGGTGACCCAGGCCGTGCCACCGGCGATGGACTGGCCGGCGGCCGCGGCGGGTGCGTCCAGCGTGCGCAGCACGGCGGTGGGG
>JBBAPL010000166.1:5944-11659 GCA_040400895.1 Aquabacterium sp. | reverse complement strand
TCGGCCGTCGCCACGATGCAGCTGACGCGCCACACCTTGCGGCCGGCCAGGCGCAGACCTTCAAAGGCCTGCGGACTGGTCACTTCATGCACCAGATGGCGGTCGATGTAGAGGGTGGCGGTGCCGTCGTCCTCGGTGTGGACGACGTGGTCGTCCCAGAGCTTGTCGTACAACGTGCGTGCAGCGTGCAGGGTGGTCATGGCGTCCTCTTGCGGGGGGGTGATTGTCGCGCCTCGGCGGCAGGCGCAGGAGCATCGGCTGGCGGCGCCGGGCACAAGGATTCGACGAAGCGCTGCACCACGGCGGGCAGCACCTCCTGCGTGCGCACCGCCAGCAGGTAGGGCCGCCGGGCCCAGTCCTCCAGCAGCGGCAGCGGCTGCACCGCGAAGATGCGGGCAAAGCGCTGCGCCACCACGGCCGGCAGCACGGCCACGCCCAGGCCGGCTTCCACCAGTTGGGCGATGGCGTCGAAGCCGCGCACCTGCAGGCGCACATTCAGCGTGCGGCCCAGGGCCTGGGCGCACTCGCGCATCTGCTCATGCACGGCGGCGCCGAGGTGCAAGCCGACGATGTCGAAATCCAGCAGCGCGTCGAAGGGCACGCCGGCAGGCGCTGCACCCGGCGCGCCGCTGCGGCGGGCCAGCACATGCTGCTGCGGCACCAGCACCGCCAGTTCGCCGTCGCGGTAATGGCGGCAGCTGATCCGGCCATCCTGCTGCGGCGGCACGAAGATGCCCACGTCCGCCCGGCCCTCGGCCACGGCCGCCTGCACCTCGGCGCTGGTCAGGTCTTCCAGGCTGATGCGGATGCCGGGGTGGGCCTGGCTGAAGGCGGCCAGGTCGGCCGGCAGGCATTCGGTGATGGCGCTGGCATTGGCGGCGATGCGCAGGTGGCCCTTGATACCGCGCGAGAACTCGACCACCTCGCTCTCCAGCGCATGCAGGCTGGCGTTGAGCGAGCGGATGTGGCGCACCAGCGCGCGGCCGGCCTCGGTCAGGTCGACGCCGCGGGCGCGGCGGTCGAACAGGACCACGCCCAGGCGGCTCTCCAGGTCGGACAGGCGCTTGCTGGCGGCGGCCAGCGCCAGGTGCTCCTGGCCGGCGCCGCGGGTGATGCTGCGGGTGTCGGCGATGGCCAGCACGAGGTTCAGGGTGGTCAGGTCGAAACGCATGGCCGGGGTTGGCGACAGGGGCGTGGCACCGGGGTCGGCCCAGGCCGGTCGACGCCACACCAGGATGATGCGCGAAGGCTGCCAGCAGACTTCACGGTAGACATGAATGCAGCCTTCGTCCGGCACGAAGTCTAGCCTGCCGATCGCGAACGGCAGCCTTCTACACTGCCAGCCAACCATGCCTGATCTGTTTCCTGCCCAGCTGCCCGACACGCCGGCTCTGCCACCCGACGCACAGACGGTATTCGACGCCCTGTGTTTTCTGCAGGCGCCGCTGAACATCACCCGGCTGGCCGAGTTCCTGGGCGACCACACCACCGCCCGCGGCACCCACTTCCACGGGCCCGAGCTGCGCCGCCTGCTGGGCGAGCTGCAGACCGTCGGCCTGGCCGCCACACTGCCGCAGGGGCCCTGGTACGCGCCGGCGGCGGTGGCCTGGCCGCGCTTCCAGGCGCTGCTGGGTGACGACCGCGCCCGCGCCATCTGGTGGGCCAGCTGGCGCCGGCTGTTCCGCTTCGACCACAGCTGGCACCTGGAGCTGTTCGCCCCCGAGGCGATGGTCGGCGCCATCCGGGTGGTGGTGCTGGCCGGGGGAACGCCGGCGGCGTTCGAGCGGCTGTGCCAGCTCAGCCGCCATGCGACGCCTGAGCACCCGTCGCTGCTGGCCGCGGCCCTGCTGCAGCCGTTCGACGCGGCGCTGTGGGACGCGCTGGACCCCGAACTGCGCCACCGCCTGCTGGGCACCCTGCTGCGCCACCTGGGCGGCGACGCCGAGAGCCTGACCCAGCCGCTGTGGGCCTGGCTGATGGCCCAGGCCACACCCGACGCCGGCGTGCTGCACGACGGTCACCGCCTGCGCCTGGCCGAGCGCCTGCTGCTGGCCGGCCAGCGTGAGGACACCCTGCGCGTGCTGCACGGCATGGACCACCCCGAGGCCCAGGCCCTGCGCGCCGCGGTCGACATCGCCGCCGGCCACCATGCCGGCGGCGCCCGCGCCTTCGAGCTGGCCTGGAAGGAGAGCGCCACCCTGGGTGGCAAGCGCAAGCAGCTGTTCTCGGACGCCACCAGCTGGTTCTACGCGCTGGCGCTGATCGCCCTGCCCGACCCAGCCGCCTGGACCAAGGCACGCAAGTTCGCCGCGGGCGAAGCCGGCAAGCGCGACGCCGACCCCTACAGCTTCTGGGGCGTGTGGCAGGAGGCCATCGACCAGCGCCTGGGCGACGCGCCGCGCCAGGCCCGCCGCCTGCTGTTCACCGGCCTGCCGGGTGTGCGGCTGCACGGCCTGCAGCAGCTCAGCCACTGGCTGCTGGGCGCCTGGCTGGGCCATGCGCCGCCGCAGCCACCGGCCTTCGAGGCCGAGGCCCGCAGCCTGGCGCAGGGCTACGACGCCGCCGGCCTGCCCTGGCTGGCCATGATGGTGCGACGCAGCGCGGCCCTGCTGCTGGGCCAGACGCCGACCGCTGCCGACGCGGGCCAACCCTTCCCGGTCGGCGCCCCCACCGACCGCTGGCGCGAGGCGCTGAACGCCATCGTCGCGCTCGGGCCGGTGGGTGGCGCGGCCGCGGCGCCCGGGCCCGACGCCCAGGCCGACCGGCTGATCTGGACCGTGCTGGCCGATGCCCAGGGCCGCGTGCGCCGCATCGAGCCGCTGGAGCAGAAGGCCGGTGCCCGCGGCCTGGGCAAGCCCAAACCGGCCTCGCTGGCCGCGCTGGCCAAGCGCACCGACCTGCCGGCGCACGACGCTGCCGTGCTGCGCGCGGTCAAGAAGCTGCCCTACGGCGGCCGGCTCACGCTCGACAAGACCCAGGCGGTGCAGGCCCTGGTGCGCCACCCGCAGGTGGCCTGGGCCGACGCGCCACTGCAACGCATCGAGGTGAGCGAAGGCCTGCCCCAGCTGGAGGTGCTGACCCGCGGCGACCACCTGCAGTTCAAGGTGCTCGACCCGATCCGCCCCGACGATGCCACGGCCACCGACGACGACATCGACGACGACATCGACGACGAGGACGACGACGCCTGGACCCGCAGCCGCCGCAGTGGCGACGCCGGCAAGCCGCCGGTGCTGCTGCTGCGCGACGGCCCCGAGCAGGCCCGCCTGGTGCGGGTGACGCCAGCCCAGCTGCGGGTGGCCGAGCTGGTCACCCAGGGCTGGCAGGTGCCGGTGGCCGCCCGGGCCGAACTGGACGCGGCGCTGCGGGTGCTGGGCACCCACTTCCAGCTGGCCAGCGACGCCGAGGCCGGCCATGAGGTGGCCGCCAACAGCGTGCTGCGCGCCGAACTCACGCCCCAGGGCGACGGCCTGGCCCTGCGGCTGGTGGCCGCGCCCTTCGGTGACTTCGGCCCGCGCCAGGCGCCCGGGCTCGGGCGTGAGCGGGTGACCACCGTGCACCAGGGCATCACGCTGTCGACCAAGCGCGACCTGGCCGCCGAGCGCACCAGCCAGCAGGCCCTGGTGAGCGCGGTGGACTGGCTGGACGACGGCGGCCATGCCTGGTCGCTGGACGACCCGGAGCAGGCCCTGGCGGTGGTGGAAGCACTGGCCGGCCTGGCCGAGACCATCGTCAGCGAATGGCCCAAGGGCAAGCCGATGCGGGTGCGCACCGTGGCCGCGCCGCAGCTGACGCTGCAGGTCAAGAGCCAGGGCGACTGGCTGCAGGTCGACGGCAGCCTGGCGCTGGACGGCGGCGAGGTGCTGCGTCTGAGGCAGTTGCTGGAGCTGGTGCAGCAGGGCAAGCGCCGCTATGTGGCGTTGGGCGACGGCGACTTCCTGGCGCTGGGCGACACCCTGCGCCAGCAACTGGCCGACCTGCGCGCCATCAGCACGCCCAAAGGCGACCAGCAACGTGTGGCTGCCCTGGCCGCAATGGCCTGGGCTGCCCAGGCCGGCGCACCGGCGCTGGACGGCGACACCGCCTGGCAGCAGCGCTGCGCCGCCTGGGCCAGCGCCCAGGCACAGACCTACACCGTGCCCGCCGGCCTGGCCGCCGAGCTGCGTGATTACCAGGCCAGCGGCTGGCTGTGGCTGATGCGCCTGGCCGCCAGCGGCTTCGGCGCGGTGCTGGCCGACGACATGGGCCTGGGCAAGACCCTGCAGACCCTGGCCCTGCTGCTGGCCCGCAGCGGCGGCGGCCCGGCCCTGGTGGTGGCCCCCACGTCGGTGTGCGGCAACTGGCTGGCCGAGGCGGCCCGGTTCGCGCCTGGCCTGCAGGTCGAGATGTATGGCGACACCGCCAGCACGGCCGACTTCGTGGCCGAGCCCGACGACGATGGCGATGCCAGCCCGGCCGACGACAGCGCCCCGCCCGACAGCGCCCGCCAGGCCGCCCGCCGCAAGCAGGTGCAGTCGCTGGTCCCGGGCCAGGTGCTGGTGTGCAGCTATGGCCTGCTGCAGCTCGACGGCGACATCCTCACCGGCCGCACCTGGCACACCGCGGTGCTGGACGAGGCCCAGGCCATCAAGAACGCCAGCACCCGCCGCGCCCGCGCCGCCCAGGCACTGGCGGCCGACTTCAAGCTGGCGCTGACCGGCACGCCGGTGGAAAACCGCCTGGGTGAGCTGTGGGCCATCATGGCCTTTGCCAACCCCGGCTTGTTGGGCAGTGCCGAGCAGTTCAACACCCGCTTTGCTGGCCCGATCGAACGGGACGGCGACGCCCAGGCCAGCCGCCGTCTGCGCCGGCTGGTGGCGCCCTTTCTGCTGCGCCGCACCAAGGCCGAGGTGCTGGCCGACCTGCCGCCACGCACCGAGATCGTGCACGAGGTGGTGCCCGGCACCAAGGAGCGCGCGCTGCTGGAGGCCCTGCGCCAGCAGGCCGAGGAGAGCGTGGCCCAGGCCATGGCCGGCGGCGGGGGCGGCGGCGCGCCCGGGCAGGCGCAGATGCACATCCTGGCCGCGCTGACCAAGCTGCGGCGCGCCGCCTGCGACCCGCGCCTGGTGGCACCCGAACTGGGGCTGGTCGGCGCCAAGGTGCAGGAATTCGAGCGCTTGGCGCTGGAACTGGTGGCCGGCCGCCACAAGGCGCTGGTGTTCAGCCAGTTCACCGACTTCCTGGCCCTGCTGCGCGACCGGCTGGACGCCGCCGGCCTGCGCTACCAGTACCTGGACGGCAGCACCCCGGCGGGGCAGCGCACCCAGCGGGTGGCGGCGTTCCAGGGTGGCGAGGGCGATTTCTTCCTGATCAGCCTGAAGGCGGGCGGCTTCGGCCTGAACCTGACCATGGCCGACTACGTGATCATTGCCGATCCCTGGTGGAACCCGGCGGCCGAAGACCAGGCCAGCGGCCGCGCCCACCGCATCGGCCAGCAGCGGCCGGTCACCGTCTACCGGCTGGTGACGCAGGGCTCGATCGAAGACCGCATCGTCGCCCTGCACCACCAGAAGCGCGCCCTGGCCGACGGCGTGCTGGCCGGCGCCGACGGCGACGCCACCGGCACGGTGATGGACGCCACCCAGATGCTGGCACTTCTAAGGGGCTGAGCCCGGACGCAGCGCCTCCTGAGGAGGCGCTGTGCCTGGCGAAGCGGCCGAGCTCTGCGAGGCCGTG
>JBBAPL010000166.1:0-5844 GCA_040400895.1 Aquabacterium sp. | reverse complement strand
GGTGCGCAGCACAGGCCGGACGCAGCGCCTCCTGAGGAGGCGCTGTGCTCAGGCGAAGCGGCCGAGCTCTGCGAGGCCGTGGGTGCGCAGCACAGGCCGGACGCAGCGCCTCCTGAGGAGGCGCTGTGCTCAGGCGTTGCGGCCGAGCTCTGCGAAGCCGTGGGTGCGCAGCACAGCCCGGACGCAGCGCCTCCTGAGGAGGCGCTGTGCTCAGGCGCTGCGGCCGAGCTCCGCGAGGCCGTGAGCGACCTGCACTGGCCGCACGGTGGTGCCGACCCTTCGACACAGGCTGGCACGGCAAATGCTTGCACACGTTCAGGTATACAAGTCAGTGCACGCACATGCAGCCCGCCGAATCCGAACTTCTCACCATCGCCGATTGGCAGCAGGCCCTGCGCGCCGGCGCGGCCTGGCGACCATTGCTGCAGGACCGGCTGGCGCGCATCGCTGGCGTTGACGCCGCGCGACATGCCTGGATCCACCGCTGCAGCCCGGCACGGCTGGAAACCCGGCTGCAGCAGTTGGACGCCATGGCCGCTGGCACGCCCGACCGGGCCGCGCTGCTGGCGGCGTTTCCGCTGTTCGGCGTGCCGTTCGCGGTCAAGGACAACATCGACGTGGCCGGGCTGGACACCACCGCCGCGTGCCCCGCCTGGGCGCGCCAGGCCGACGCCAGCGCCACCGTGGTGCAGAAACTGGTCGATGCCGGTGCAGTGCTGCTGGGCAAGACCAACCTCGACCAGTTCGCCACCGGGCTGGTGGGCACGCGCTCACCCTACGGCGCACCTGCCTCCACCTGGGCGGCCGACCGCGTCAGCGGCGGGTCCAGTTCCGGGTCGGCGGTGGTGGTGGCGCGCGGCGACGTGGCATTTGCGCTGGGCACCGACACCGCCGGCTCGGGCCGGATACCGGCCGGCTTCAACCACCTGGTGGGGCTGAAGCCCACTCCGGGGCGCGTCAGCACCGCCGGGGTGCTGCCGGCTTGCCGCAGTCTGGACTGCGTATCCGTGCTGGCACTGACGGTCGAGGACGCTGCCACCGTGCTGGCGGTGATGGAAGGCGCCGACGAGGCTGACGACTACAGCCAGTTCCAGCCCGGACCGGCCGCCCTGCCGGCCCGGCTGAGAGTGGGCGTGCCGCGCACGCCGGTGCTGGACGCCGACCAGGGCTACACCATCGCCTGGCAGCAGGCGCTGCGGCAGTTGCAGGCGCTGGGCGCCGAGGTGGTGAGCCTGGACTTCGAGCCGCTGCACCAGGCGGCGCGCCTGCTCTACAGCGGCCCCTGGGTGGCCGAGCGCTATGCCGTGGTGCAGCGCCTGATGGACAGCCAGCCCGACAAGCTCGACCCGACGGTGGCCGCCGTGATCGGTGCATCACGCAATTTCAGCGCGGCCGACACCTTCCGCGCCCAGTACACCCTGCGCCACCACCAGGCGCAGGCCGCGCAGCTGTGGGCCCAGGTGGATGTGCTGCTGGTTCCCACCGCGCCGCGCCATCCCAGCTTCGACGACGTGCGGGCCGACCCGGTCGGGGCCAATGCCGTGCTGGGCGCGTACACCAACTTCGTCAACCTGCTGGGCTGGTGCGCGCTGGCGCTGCCGTCGGGCACCACTGCCACCGGCCTGCCGTTCGGCGTGACCTTCATCGCCCCGGGCCAGCACGACGCCGCACTGGCCGGGCTGGGCCAGCGCTGGCAGGCCCAGACGGCCCAGCCGCTGGGGGCCACCGGCCGCGCCTGGGCCGCGACGCCGCCGCCGCTGTGCTGGCCCGCCACCCGGCCCACGCTGCCGCTGGCGGTGGTGGGCGCACACCTCAGTGGCCTGCCGCTGAACTGGCAGCTCACCGAGCGCGGCGCCACCCTGCGCTGCGCCACCCACACCGCACCCATCTACAAGCTGTATGAGCTGCCCGGCACCCAGCCCCGCAAGCCCGGGCTGCTGCGCTGCGCAGAAGGCGGCCAGGCCATCACGGTCGAGGTCTGGGATATGCCCGTCGACCAGGTCGGCAGCTTCCTCGCGCTGATCCCGCAGCCGCTGGGCCTGGGCACGCTGACGTTGGCCGACGGCAGCGCCGTGCACGGCTTTCTGTGTGAACCAGTGGCGCTGCACGGCGCCCTCGACATCACCCCCACCGGCGGCTGGCGCGCCCACATCGCCACCGCCTGATCCACCCCCACCACCCCACGACGCCATGCAACGACGCCAATTCCTCTCCCGTTCCGCCGCCGCCGGCTCGCTGGCCGGGTCAGTGGCTGCCGGCCTGCCTTTGGCAGCAGCCGCCCAGGCCCGGCCCAAGGACGTGCTGGTGGTGGCCAATGAATTCGGCCCCAATTCGCTGGACATCCACACCGTGGGCGCCAACCGGCCCAGCTACGGCGTCAGCTGGGTCTGCTACGACCGGCTGATGACCTACGGCAAAAAGAAACTGCCAGATGGCCGCGTGGTCTATGACCGCGACAAGCTCGAGCCCGAGCTGGCCGAAAGCTGGCAGATGGCGCCCGACGGAAATTCGGTCACCTTCAAGCTGCGCAAGAACGCCAAGTTCCACGACGGCACGCCGGTGACCGCCAAGGACGTGAAGTGGAGCTTCGACCGCGCCGTCACCGTGGGTGGCTTCCCCACCTTCCAGATGGCCGCCGGCTCACTGGAGAAGCCCGAGCAGTTCGAGGTGGTCGACGACCACACCTTCCGCGTCAAGTTTCTTCGGCGCGACAAGCTGAGCATGCCGGACCTGGCCGTGCCGGTGCCCTGCATCTTCAACAGCGAGCTGGTCAAGAAGAACACCACGGCGCAAGACCCCTGGGGCCTGCAGTGGACCCGCAACAACGTGGCCGGTGGCGGCGCCTACAAGGTCGAGAGCTGGCGGTCGGGGCAAGAGATCGTCTACGTGCGCAACGACGACTGGAAGAGCGGACCAAGCCCCAAGCTGCGGCGCGTGGTGCAGCGCGACGTACCCAGCGCCGGCAACCGCCGCGCGCTGCTGCTCAAGGGCGACATCGACATCACCTTCGACCTGCCGCCCAAGGACTTCAGCGACCTGGCCGCCGAGGGCGCGGCGATCAAGGTCACCTCGATGCCGATCGAGAACGCGATGTTCTACCTGGGCATGAACGTCAACAAGCCGCCCTTCGACAACCCCAAGGTGCGCCAGGCGGTGGCCTACGCCCTGCCCTACGACAAGATCTTCGACAACGCCATCTACAAGCGGGCCAACAAGCTGTACGGCGCGGCCGGCCCGGTCAAGACCACCGCCTGGCCGCAGGCCACCCAGTACAAGAGCGACGTCGCCCGCGCCAAGGCGCTGATGGCCGAAGCCGGCCTCGCCGGCGGCCTGGAGACCACGCTCAGCTTCGACCTGGGCGGCGCCACCGTGGGGGAGCCCACGGCGATCCTGATCCAGGAAGCGCTGGGTGCCATCGGCATCAAGGTGCAGATCAACAAGATCCCGGGCGCCACCTGGCGCGCAGCCCTGCTGAAGAAGGACATGCCGATGATCATCAACCGCTTCGGCGGTTGGCTGGACTACCCGGAGTACTTCTTCTTCTGGTGCTACCACGGCCAGAACGCGGTGTTCAACACCATGGGTTACCAGAACCCCAAGCTCGACAAGCTGATCACCAACGCCCGCTTCGCCGAGAGCAAGCCGATCTACGACAGCACGGTGCGGGAAATGATCCAGCTGGCGTACGACGAGGTGCCGCGCATCCCGCTCATGCAGCCCACCATGGACGTGGCGATGCAGAAGGATGTGCAGGGCTACCAGTACTGGTTCCACCTGCAGCCCGACTACCGGCAGCTGTTCAAAGCATGACGGCCGCCGGCACCGCCATGGACCACACCGCCTACATCGATGCTGCAGCGGCCACGCTGGGCCTGAAGATCACCGCCGAGCAGCGGCCGGGTGTGACTCGCTTCTTTGCATTGGCGGCCGACATGGCGGCACTGGTCAACGGCCTGCCGCTGACCCCGGCCGATGAATCGGGCAATGTGTTCAAGCCGGTCAGTCCCGACCTGGGCGAGGGCACCGCATGAACGCCGACAACACCGCCGCCGCGGTGCGCGCCGGCACGCTGAGCGCCCGCACCGCTGTGCAGGCCAGCCTGGCCACCATCGCCGCCACCGACGGCCGGGTGAATGCCTTCACCGCCGTGCTGGCCGAACGCGCGTTCCAGCGCGCCGACGCGGTCGATGCCAGCCCGCGCCGCGCCCGCATGCGCCTGGCGGGCGTGCCCTTCGCGGTGAAGAACCTGTTCGACGTCGCCGGCATCGCCACGCTGGCGGGGTCGAAGATCGAAGCCACGGCCGCACCGGCCCAGCGCGATGCCGTGCTGCTGCGCCGGCTGGAGGCCGAGGGCGCCGTGCTGGTGGGCGCGCTGAACATGGACGAGTACGCCTATGGCTTCACCACCGAGAACAGCCATGCCGGTGCCTGCCACAACCCGCATGACCTGGCGCGCATCAGCGGCGGCTCGTCGGGCGGGTCGGCGGCGGCCGTGGCTGCCGGCCAGGTGGCGCTGACGCTGGGCAGCGACACCAACGGCAGCATCCGCGTGCCGGCTTCGCTGTGCGGCACCTATGGCCTCAAGCCCACCTACGGCCGCCTGCCGCGCACCGGCAGCTACCCCTTCGTGGCCAGCCTCGACCACCTGGGCCCGTTCGCCCGCAGCGTGGCCGACCTGGCGCTGTGCTACGACGTGCTGCAGGGCCCGGACGGCGACGATCCGGCCTGCGCCCAGCGCAGCATCGAACCCACTGCCGACCAGTTGGACCGCGGCGCCGGCGGCCTGCGCATCGCGGTGCTGGGTGGCTGGTTCCGCGAGATGGCCAATGCCGAGGCGCTGACCGCGGTCGACCGCGTGGCCGAGGCCCTGGGCACCACCCGCCTGGTGGAACTGCCCGAGGTACAGCGTGCACGCGCCGCCGCCTTCCTGATCACCTGCGCCGAAGGCGGCGCTCTGCACCTGCCCGACCTGCGCCGGCGCCCGCAGGATTTCGACCCCCACACGCGGGAGCGCTTCCTGGCCAATGCGCTGGTTCCGGCGGCCTGGCCGCTGCAGGCCCAGCGGGTGCGGCACTGGTTTGCGCGCCAGGTGGCCAAGGTCTTCCAGCACGTGGACGTGCTGATTGCCCCGGCCACGCCCTGCACCGCACCGGCCATCGGCACCGAGTGGCTGGACATCGCCGGCCAGCGCCTGCCCGCCCGGCCCAGCATGGGCCTGCTGACCCAGCCGATCAGCTGCATCGGCCTGCCGGTGGCCACGGTGCCGTTGTGGGGCTGCAACCCCGCAGCACCGCACCTGCCCATCGGCGTGCAAATCATCGCCGCGCCCTGGCGCGAAGACCTGTGCCTGCGCGTGGCTGCCGCGCTGGAGACCCGAGGCATCTGCAGCGCACCGATTGCCGAACTGACATGACCCAGGTGGACATCAACCTGCCCGACGTGCACGCCGAAGTGACGGCCGTGTTCGCCAGCTACGAGCATGCGCTGGTCAACAACCTCATCGACGAACTCGATGCCCTGTTCTGGCCCAGCCCGCACACGGTGCGTTACGGCGCGGGCGAGAACCTGCACGGCATCGCTGCGATCCGCGCCTTCCGTGCCGCGCGCCCGGCTGTGGGCCTGGCCCGCCAATTGCACGACACCGTCATCACCACCTACGGCCGCGACATGGCCACCGCGATGACCATCTTCCGCCGCACAGGCAGCACCAAACTGGGCCGCCAGAGCCAGACCTGGGTGCGATTGCCTGCCGGCTGGCAGGTGGTGGCCGCCCATGTGTCGCTGATCGATCCCCCGGCCGACCCGTCGGCCTGACACCACCCCGCCCCGCAACGCCCCACTCAT
>JBBAPL010000165.1:0-11676 GCA_040400895.1 Aquabacterium sp. | reverse complement strand
GACGACGAACGTCCGCATCTCGAGACCAACGAAGGCAGCAATGAGCCCGAAGCCGACCGCACCCGCCTCAGGGCACCAGCGACAGGAACAGAAAGGCCGCGAACAGCACCAGGTGCACCGCGCCCTGCATCATGTTCGTGCGGCCGGTGCCCAGCGTGATGGCGCTCACCATAAAGACCAGTGCCAGCAGCACCAGGTCCTTGGGATCCAAGCCCAGCACCAGCGGCAGGTCCAGCAGGGTGGCGGTTGCCACCACGGCGGGGATGGTCAGGCCGATGCTGGCCAGGGCCGAGCCCAGAGCCAGGTTCATGCTGGTCTGCAGGCGGTCGGCCAGGGCGGCACGCACGGCGGCCCAGGTCTCTGGCAGCAGCACCAGCAGGGCGATGGCGATGCCGATCACTGCCTTGGGCGCGCCGGCGGCCACCACCGCCGCCTCGATCATCGGCGACAGCTGCTTGGCCAGACCCACCACCGCCACCAGCGCCACCAGCAGCAGGCCGAAGCTGGCGCCGGCCTGCAGATTGCTGGGTGGCGCGGCATGCACGTCTTCGTCAGCGGCGTCGCGCGGGGGCAGGAAGTAGTCGCGGTGGCGCACCGTCTGCACGAAGACGAAGATCGCCCACAGCGCCAGCGACGACGCCGCCACGAAGACCAACTGCGACACGGTGTAGGTTCCCACCGATGAACTGGTGGTGAAAGTGGGCAGCACCAGCGACAGCCCGGCCAGCGCCACCAGCGCCGACAACGCCGAGTTCGCACCTTCCATGCGGAAGGTCTGCTCATGGTGGCTGATGCCGCCGGCCAACAGGCAGATGCCCACCACGCCGGTGCAGATGATCATCACCGCGGCATAGATGGTGTCGCGCGGCAGCGTGGCGGCACCGGGGCCGCCAGCCATCATCATCGACACGATCAGCGCCACCTCGATCACGGTGATGGCCACCGCCAGCACCAGGGTGCCGAAGGGCTCGCCGACCCGGTGGGCCACCACCTCGGCATGGTGCACCGCGGCGATCACCGCGCCGATCAGCGCCAGCGCGCAGGCGGCGGCCAGCGCCGCGCCCATGGCGAGACCCAGGCTGACGGCCAGCAGGCCGGCAGCACCCAGTGGAAGTAGCAAGGCCCAGGCAGGCATGGCGGGTGTCCGATGGCGTCAGGCGTGAAGCGGTGGAACAGGCGCAACATGCCTGGTGGCACGTGCGGGCGGTGGCCCTGCTCAGAACACGGCGTGGTCGCCGCGTTCCATCGTCGTGCGCCCGGCCAGCAGGTCGGTGTAGAAACCGCCCAGCGTCTGGCCGCCGAACGACGGTGTCGCGGCGGCATCGTAGCGGCCAGCGGCGGCATCCAACACCAGCATGGACTCTGTGGCGTAGTAGCGGCCGATGCGCGCCAGCTCGGCCTTGGCCGCCAGCGCCGGCACCAGCCGCCCGGCCGTGCCCAGCACCGCGATGATGGCGTCGAGCAGCGCCACAGGCACCTGCTTGAATTTCGGCGCCACGCCCGCTGCTGCAAACAGCAGTTCGCCCTGCTGGCGCGGGGTCAACGCCTCGCCCGGGCCGCCGATGGGCAGCACCCGGTTGTGGCGCGCCGGGTCGGCCAGGCAGCCGGCGATGTAGTCGCCCAGGTCGTCGTCGCTGATCGGCTTGCAGGCGGTGAGCGCACCGTCGCCGAACACCAGGAACGGCTTGCCCTGCTGCACCCGTGCCACCTGGCCCGACAGCGACTTGAAGAAGGCCGTGGGCCGCACGATGGAGTAGGTCAGCCCCGAGTCGATCAGCGCCTGCTCGAACGCCAGCTTGGCCTGCTGGAAGGCCAACATCGGCTTCTGCACGCAGATGGCCGACAGCAGCACCATCTGCCGCACGCCGGCCTGCCGCGCGGCGGCCAGGGCGTGCAGGTGGGCCTGGTGGTCGATGGCCCAGGCGTCCTTGGGCGCGCCAGTGCGCGACGCCAGGCACGACACCAGCGCGTCGAACGGCTCGCCGCAGAAGCCGACGCGCGCCAGGGAAGCGGGGTCGGTCACGTCCCCGAATCGCAGTGCGGCGCCGGGCAGCAGCCGGGCGATGTCGTCACGCGCCAGCGTGCCACCCGGGCCGGCCCGGGGCCGCACGAAGCACACCACGTCATGCCCCTGACGGCGCAGCGCGCGCACCGTGGCCTGGCCGATGGTGCCTGTGGCACCGAGGACCAGGACGCGCTGGCCTCCCGCCTCGGTCGCCTGCGCTGCCATCAGGCCGTCCAATCCAGCATCATCTTCAGGCACTGGGGGTCGCCGAAGGCCACTTCATAGGCCTCGCGGGCGCGGCCAGGGTTCAGGGTGTGGGTGATCAGGCCGTCGAGCGACAGCGCGCCGCTCTCCACCAGCGCCGTCACCGCCAGCAGGTCAGGCTTCTTCCACTGCGTGGCCACGCGGATGCTGGCCTCGCGCATGAAGGCCGGCGCAAACGCGAAGCTGAGGTCGGTCTTGTAGAAGCCGGCCAGCACCACCTCGCCGCCGGGCGCCAGCCGGCCGATCAGGCTGTTGAGCAGGCTGGCGTCGCCGCTGACGTCGTAGACGGCGGCGTAGTCCTTGCGCGTGTCCTCGTCAGGCGGGATCACCGCATACCCGGTGGCGCCGCTGCGGCGCGCCGGTTGCGTCTCCCACACCGTGGGCGCGGGCATGCCCAGCGCCAGGGTGATGCGTGCCAGCAGCCGGCCCATCACGCCGTGGCCGACGATCAGCCCCGGGGCGATCAGCAGTTGCCGCTGGCCGCCGATGGCGATGGCGTGGTAGCAAGTGGCGGCCAGCGCCAGCAACACCGCCTTCGGGCCCAGGTCAGCCGCCACCGGCACCACCCTGTCGTGCGGCACGATCAGCCGCGCGCCGGCGCCGCCGAAGATGTTGCACACGCCCTGAAAGCTGTAGGAGCCGGGGATGAACACATGGCTGCCGACCGCCACAGTGGCCGCCGGACCGGCGCGCACTACCTGGCCGACCGTCTCGTAGCCCGGCACCAGCGGATAGCCCAGGCCGGGGAAGGGCGGCATGGTGCCGTCCCACAGCAGGCGTTCGGTGCCGGTGCTGATGCCGCTGTGGCTGACGGCCACCTCCAGATCGGCATCGTCGAAAGCCTTCAGTTCCAGGCTGCGCACCGCCAGGGTCTGCGGCGCGTCGAACACGATGGCATGGGCTTGGTTGGTCATGACGGTGAGGTGTCAGTGAAAGTTGACACCATCTTACGGGCTGAGCCGGTCGAATGGCGTCCAGAGGCTACAACCGCTCGGTCTCGCCACCCCGTGGCTGCCACTTCATCAGCTTCTTTTCGATGCGCCCCACCGCGCCGTCCAGCGCCAGGGCGAAGCCGGTCAGCACCAGGATGCCGGCCATCACGGTGTTGATGTCGAACACGCCCTCGGCCTGGTGGATCAGGTAGCCCACGCCGCTGGCCGAGCCCAGGTATTCACCCACCACGGCGCCCACGAAGGCCAGGCCCACGCTGGTGTGCAGGCTGGAGAACACCCAGCTGGTGGCGCTGGGCAGGTACACATGGCGCAGCAGTTGGCGCTGGCTGGCGCCCAGCATGCGGGCATTGGCCAGGATCACCGGGCTCACCTCCTTCACGCCCTGGTAGACGTTGAAGAAGACGATGAAGAACACCAGCGTCACGCCCAGCGCCACCTTGCTGGCGATGCCCAGGCCGAACCACACCGAGAAGATCGGCGCCAGGATGATGCGCGGCATGCTGTTGAGCGCCTTGATGTAGGGCTCCAGCAGGGCGCTGGCCATGGGCTGCAGCGCCAGCCAGAGTCCGCCGCCCAGTCCGGCTGCGGCACCGATGCCGAAGGCCAGCACCGTCTCGATCAGCGTCACGCCCAGGTGGCTGTAGATGTCGCCTTCGGTGACGAACCAGCGCCAGATGCGACCGGCCACCTTCACCGGCTCGCCGAAGAAGAAGGCCGCCTGCTGGTCGTTCTCGAACACCATCGGCGGCACCAGACCGGGCGTGGTCAGCACATGCCAGATGGTGAAGATGGCCAGCAGCAGGCCCACCTGCCAGATGCGCAGGTTGCGCGGGTTGGGCTTGAGTGACGTCAGGATCGACATCAGGCCGCCTTCACCTGCAGTTGCTGCTGGTAGCCCTTGAGCACTTCTTCGCGCATCACCGCCCAGATCGCCTTGTGCAGCGCGATGAAGCCGGGCGTGGTGCGCACTTCGGCCACGTCGCGCGGGCGCGGCAGGTCGATGGGGAAGTCGCCGATGGGGTGCGATGCCGGGCCGGCGCTCAGCACCACCACGCGGTCGCTCATCGCGATGGCTTCATCGAGATCGTGGGTGATGAACAAGACGGCCTTCTTCTTGGACTGCCACAGGTCCAGCAACTCGTTTTCCATCAGCTGCCGGGTCTGGATGTCGAGCGCCGAGAACGGCTCGTCCATCAGCAGGATGTCGGGGTCCAGCACCAGGGTCTGGGCCAGGCTGGCGCGCTTGCGCATGCCGCCGCTCATCTGGTGCGGGTAGCGGTCGCCGAAGGCGCCCAGCCCCACGCGGCGCAGCCAGTCCTCGGCCTGGGCGCGGGCCTGCGGCTCGGGCACGCCGCGGAACTCCAGCCCCGCCATCACATTGCCCAGCGCCGTGCGCCAGGGCATCAGGCTCTCGGCCTGGAACATGTAGCCGGCGCGGCTGTTGATGCCCGCCAGCGGCTGGCCGAACACCTGCACGCCGCCGGTGCTGGGCTGCAGCAGCCCCGCGCCCACGTTCAGCAGCGTGCTCTTGCCGCAGCCGGTGGGGCCGACCACCGACACGAACTCGCCCGCACCCACGGTGAGCGTGACACCGGCCACCGCGGTGTAGCGGCTGGCGGGGTTGTGCCGGTCGATGAAGGTGCAGGACACATCCTGCAATTGGAGCGCCGCTGTCACTTGATCGGATAGCGCACCAGCGCGGCCTTGGCGAAGTCGTTGGTGTAGACGGCCTGCAGGTCGGGCGTGAACTTGGCGATCTCGGGGTCGATGCTGGCCAGCGCGCGGTAGGCGGTGTCGGGCCCTTTCTCCGGGAACATGCCGTCGGGCGACAGCGCGCCCTTGGCGGCCAGGAAGGCGTCGATGTAGACCGCGCGGTCGCCCAGCAGGTAGTTCTCGGGTACGGTCTTGATGATGTCGCCCGGCCCGGCCTTCTGGATCCACTGGTTGGCGCGCACGATGGCCGTGGCCAGTGCCTGCGTGGTGCGCGGGTGCTTGTCGATGAAGCCCTGCGGCACATACAGGCAGCCCGCCGGCATCGGCCCGCCGAAGACCTTGTCGGCCTCGGCCACGATGCGGGTGTCACTGATGATCTTCAGGTCGTTGCTGCGGGTCAGCAGCGACACCACCGGGTCGAGGTTGGACATCGCATCCACCTGGCCCGACCGCATGGCCGCCACCGCGCCATTGCCCGCGCCCACGCCGATGATGCTGACGTCGCTGGGCTTCAAGCCCGCCTTGGCCAGCACGAAGTTGGCCATCACGTTGGTGCTGCTGCCCGGCGCAGTGACGCCGATCTTCTTGCCCTTGAGATCGGCCACCGTCTTGTAGTTGGGCATCGTCTTGGGGTTGATGCCCAGCACGATCTGCGGCGCACGGCCCATCAGCGCGATGGCGCGCAGCTTCTGGCCCTTGTGCTGCATGTTCACCGTGTGCTCGAACGCGCCGCTCACCACGTCGGCGCTGCCGCCCACCATGGCCCGCAGCGCCTGGCTGCCGCCGGCAAAGTCGACGATCTTGATGTCGAGCCCTTCGGCCTTGAAGTAGCCCAACTGCTCGGCGATGGTCAGCGGCAGGTAGTACAGCAGGTTCTTGCCGCCCACGGCCAGGGTGAGCTGGGGCTTTTCCAGCGGCTGGCCCTGGGCATGCAGGGCGGGGGCGGTGGCCAGCAGCGTGGTGCCGGTGGCAAGCAGGAAGGCGCGGCGGTCGGTCATGGTGGGGTCGGGTTCGGGTTGGCGGGTTCAGGCGGGGATCACCACCGGCAGGTGGGTGAAGCCGCGCACGAAGTTCGACAGGCTGCGCTGCGGCGGGCCCACCACCTCGATGCGCGGGAAGCGCTGCAGGATCTCTTCCCACAGGATCTTCAGCTGCAGCTCGGCCAGGCGGTTGCCCACGCAGCGGTGGATGCCGAAGCCGAAGCTCAGGTGCTGGCGCGGCCGTGCGCGGTCGACCACCAGGTCGTCCGGGCGGTCGATGACGCTGTCGTCGCGGTTGCCCGACAGGTACCACATCACCACCTTGTCGCCCTTGCGGATCGTCTTGCCGCCGATCTGCGCGTCAGCCAGCGCGGTGCGGCGCATGTGCGGCAGCGGCGTCTGCCAGCGGATGATCTCGGGCACCAGGCTGTCGACCAGTGCCGGGTTGGCGCGCAGCTTGGCCCATTCGCCGGGGTGCTGGTGCAGGGCCAGCACGCCACCGCTCATGCTGTTGCGGGTGGTGTCGTTGCCGCCCACGATCAGCAGCAGGATGTTGCCCAGGAACTCTTGCGGCGACATGTGGCGGGTGGCCGGCGCATGGGCCAGCATCGAGATCAGGTCGGGCGCCGGCGCGGCGTTCACCCGCTGGTTCCACAGCTTGCCGAAGTAGGTGGCGCACTGGCCCAGCTCGGCCAGCCGTGCCTCGGGGCTGGCCGTGACCTTGTCGGTGCCGGGCACCGAGGTGGCCACGTCCGACCAGCGGGTGAGCAGGCGCCGCTCTTCGAACGGAAAGTCGAACAGCGTGGCCAGCATCTGCGTGGTCAGCTCGATCGACACCCGGTCGACCCAGTCGAAGGGCTGGTCGCGTGGCAGGCTGTCCAGCACGGCACGGGTGCGCTGGCGGATGGTGCCGGCCAGCGCCGCCAGGTTGGCCGGCGCCACGATCGGGCTGACGCTCTTGCGCTGCTCGTCGTGCTTGGGCGGGTCCATCGCGATGAACATCTGCAGCCGCGCGTCCATCGGGCCGTCGAACAGGCTGATGCCGCCGTTCGTCCAGTCCGACGAGAACACCGCATGGTTGCTGTCGACCGCCACGATGTCGTGGTACCGGGTCACCGACCAGAAGCCGCCGTAGTAGGCGTTCTCATGCCAGTGCACCGGGTCCTCGCGCCGCAGGCGGGCAAAGTAGTGGCCAATGCTGTCGTCCTGGTGCAGCCGCGGCTTGGTCACGTCGATCTGGTCGAGCGGCGTGGCGTCAGCGTCGTCACGGGCACGCTGGTCGGCCGCCAGGCGGTCGGCCTGCCAGTCTGCCGGGTGGTCGGCCAGCGGCGCAGAGCGGACGGTGGGGGTTTCGGGGCTGGGCATGGGTGGCAAGGTCGAAAGGGACTGGCATGGCCGTGCCAACATCGGCCCGGCGGCGAACACGCAAGTCTCGCCCAGCCCGACGCCTGGGGACAACCCTGATTACCCGGCCACCGCTCCAACCCCGACCTGCCCCTGCACGCGCCATGACCTCACCCGCACCTGTCCTGCTGATCACCGGTGCCGGCCGTGGCATCGGCGCCGCCACTGCCCGCCTGGCTGCCGCCCGCGGCTGGGATGTGGCCGTCAACTACGCCCGCGATGCGGCGTCGGCGGATGCTGTGGCTGCCGACGTGCGCCGCGCCGGCCAGCGCGCCATCACCGTGGCGGCCGACGTGGCGGACGAGGCTGCGGTGCTGGCGATGTTCGCCCGGGTGGATGCCGAACTCGGCCCGCTGGCCGGCCTGGTGAACAACGCCGGCATCGTGGCGATGAAGGCCCGGCTCGACGAGATGGACGTGGCCCGCTGGCAGCGCATGTGGGCCGTCAACCTGACCGGCAGCTTGTTATGCGCGCGGGAGGCCGTGCGCCGCATGAGCACCCGGCATGGCGGCGCCGGCGGGGCCATCGTCAACCTGGGCAGCGTGGCGGCGCGCATTGGCTCGCCGGCGATGTATGTGGACTATGCCGCCAGCAAGGGGGCGATCGACACCTTCACCATTGGCCTGGCGCAAGAGGTGGCGGCCGAAGGCATCCGGGTGAATTCGGTGCGCCCCGGCATCATCGACACCGACATCCATGCCGACAGCGGCGACCGCCACCGGCCGCAGGCTGCAGCCACCCACATCCCGATGGGCCGCCCCGGCACCGCCGACGAGGTCGCCACCGCCGTGCTTTGGCTGCTGTCGGCCGAGGCCAGCTATACCACCGGCGCGATCCTGGATGTGGGCGGGGCGCGCTGATCGGTTGCTTCGGGCTCTTCTCAGTCGTCGCTCGCTTTGGATTGCCGACGTTCAACGATTTGCGCGAGGACGAGGACGGCGGGCGACTGGCTGACTCCGTGTCCCCCGCCGGCCTGCGGCCGGCTCCTCCTTGACCTGCGTCAGCCAGTCACCCGCCGTCCTCGTCCCGGACACGCCGGTGGCGCTCGAAGGCCAAAGGACCCGCGCGCCACAGTGGTGCCTGAGCGCCGGGCAGGGCGGGCCTGTTCTGCGTAAGTATTAGGAGGAGGGCCGAAGGCCCGGGGGACATGGAGCAGAACAGGCCCGCCCTGGACGGCGCGATCGCTCAGACCAGCGAACGCCTGCTTTCAAGAGCAACAACCGCAGACAGCTCCGAGCCCAGACCGGGTACCGAATCCCACTTAAGCCGCACCCGCCGGCCGCTGCCGGTCGGCCAGCACACACAAGCCCAGCGCCACGCATACCGTCAAGCAACCCGCTGGCCCCAGCGCGTCGTATCCCAGCGTGGCCAACAGTGCACCGCCCGCCGTTGCCCCCAGCGCTCGCCCCGCGTACAGGCTGGAGGAGTTCAGCGCGATCGACGCCGACGCCAGGTCAGGCGCACTGGCGCCCAGGCGCGCCTGCTGGGCCGAGACGAAGGCGAACGAGCCACTGCCCCACACCAGCACCACCAACGCCATCCCGGCCAGGCTGGGCGCCAGCAGGCTGAGACCCGCCCACAGCGCCAGGCCGGCGGCCACCAGCGCCAGCGCCAGGCGTGCGCCACGGTCGGGACCGATGCGGCCGACCCGGCGGGTCAGCACCACATTGCCCACCACGCCGCTGATGCCCATCAGCACCAGCAACGCCGCCTGCGCGGTGGGCGGTGCCGCCAGAAAGTGCCGCAGCAGCGGTGTGATGTAGCCCAGCACCATGAACTGCCCGGCGCACCACACCAGCGTGGTCAGCAGGATCAACCGCAGCCTGCGGCTGCCGGCCACTGCCAGCCACGATGCCCATGACAGCGGCGCCACCCGCAACCCGCCCGGCACCGCCCGCCAGACGATCACCGCAGCGATGGTGGCCAGCACCGCGATGACGCCGAAACCAGCACGCCAGCTCAGGTAGTTGGCCACCAGATTGCCCAGCGGCATGCCCACCACGCTGGCCACCGACCAGCCCAGGAAGATCGTGGTCACCGCCGCCGCCCGCTGCGAAGGCGGCACCAGCAGCCCGATGGTGGCGGCGGCCTGCGGCGTCAGCACCGCCGCGCCCAGCACCGCAAACGGCCGCAGCAGCGCCAGCACTGGGTAGTCGGGCGCCAAGGCGCAGGCGGCATGGCCGGCCGCCAGCACCACCAACGCCGCCGTCAGCAACAGGCGCCGGTCCACCCGCGAGGTGAACGCCGCGAACAGCGGCGCGCCCAGGCACATGGCCAGTGCCGCCAGGCTCAGCAACTGGCCGGCCTTGGGTACGCTGACCTGCAGGTCTTGCGCCAGCTTGTCCAGCATGCCCGGCACCACCAGCACCCCGCAGGCCACGACAAAGTTGCCGAACATCAGCGCACCCAAAGGGCCGCGCAAGGGAAGTGGAGTGGCGTGGGTCATCGTTGCGGCCGATGGTGGCAGGTTGCAGCCGCCCGGGCTTCTAGACTGACGTATGGACAACCCTGATGACCCGACCGCCCTGGCCGCCCGCGCCAGCCGCCACACCACGCCCTGTGGCGACGGCCAGCTGGTCTGGCACCGCTGGGGCCAGGCCGGTGGTGCACCGGTCGTGCTGCTGCACGGCGGCTCCGGCAGCTGGACGCACTGGCTGCGCAACATCGACGCCCTGGCTGCCGCCGGCCACGCCGTGTGGGTACCCGACATGCCGGGCTTCGGCGAGTCGGCCGCACCGCCTGACGGGCACGACGCCGATGTGCTGCCAGGCTGGCTGGAGACGGGCCTGCAGCAGTTGATCGGCATCACGCCGGTGGCGCTGGTCGGCTTCTCGTTCGGCGCTCTGGTGGCCGGGCTGTGGGGGCGGGCACGGCCGGCGCGGGTGGCGCGCCTGGTGCTGGTGGGCAGCCCGGGGTTGAGCGCCGAGCGCCTGCCGCCGCTGGACCTGCGCCGCTGGGACCACCTGGCGCCCGGAGACGCCCGACTGGCGGTGCACCGCCACAACCTGCTGCAGCTGATGCTGGCGCACGCGGCCTCGGCCACGCCGCTGGCGGCGGCGCTGCATGCCGCCAATGTCGAACGCGACCGGCTGCGCCAGCGCCGCCTGATGCTGACCGACGCGGTGGCGCAGTTGCTGCCGCACCTGGCCTGCCCGGTGCATGGCATCTGGGGCGCGCTGGATGTGCTGGTCGCCAGCCGCCTGCCGCTGATCGGCCAAGTGCTGGGCACGGCGCCTGGCTTCTGCAACCTGGTGCTGGTGCCCGATGCCGGGCACTGGGTGGCCTTCGAGGCGGCCGCTGCCTTCAATGCCGCGCTGGCGATGGCGCTGGCGGATCGCTGACCCGCACCGCTCTGGCAGCCGTGTCGGTCAGGCGGCGCGGCGGTGGCGCGCCACAGCACCCAGCAGCCCCAGGCCGGCCAGCACCAGACCAACGCTGCCAGGCTCGGGCACGGCGCTCACCGGCACGGTGTTGCTGATGGTCAGCGACTGCACGGTGAAGCGGTCCTGACCAGACAGATTGGCGGTGCGGAAGCCGTAGCGGCTGAAGCTGCTCAAGCCGGAGTCCAGCGTGCTTTGGGCCTCTGGCGTGGTGGCCAGCACGTCGGTCCAGCTGCCGGTGGGGTTCACCCACAGGTCGTAGCGGTTGTAGTTGGCGCTGCTGGCCTTGTACAGGTGAGCCCACAGCGTGGTGGTGCTGCCGATGCTGGCCTGGTCGAGGGCAAAGCTGCCGCCAGTGCCGCTGCCACGCACCATCCAGTCGCGGCTGTCGGGCGTCCCCAGGTTCGACTTCAGGCCGATGTTGGGGCGGGTCGTGTGGTCGCCGGTGGCGACGTTGTCGAGCCACAGGGCCAGGAAGTCGTTGCTGCCCAGCGCACCAGCGTTCAGCGTGATGGTCATCGCGATGTACAGGTCGCCGGCCTGCGCCGCGCTGAACGTTGCGGCGGCCTGGTTGTTGCCATTGGTGGTGAAGGTGATCGGTGCGGCGATCTGGCCCACCACGGCGGCGTGCACGGCGGGTGCGGCCAGGGTCGACAGCACCAAAGCAGCGCTGGCAAAACGGGTGGAAAGCGTCGAGCGGGTCATGTCAGTTCAGTCCGTAGAGTGGGGCGCAGCCGGGGCTGGCTGCTGATGGACTGAACTCTAGGAGGCGCGGTCGACGGCGTGTCCCCCGCGGCGGCGGGGGGTGGCCGTGCACACTTCACGCGGGCGGGCGCAACAGCGCCTGGTGCAGCGCCTGGTGCGGCCGATCAGCCGGTGGCGGCCGGGCGGTAGAACACCGCCACCGTGCCTTTCAGCTTCATCAGCAGCGGCTGGCCGCGGCGGTCGATCGCCTTGCCGGCGGGGATCTTGATCCA
>JBBAPL010000164.1:0-11691 GCA_040400895.1 Aquabacterium sp. | reverse complement strand
CCACAGCAAAGGGCCACAAAGAGCCCCAAGCCGTCCCAGACCAAGGCTCAAACATGCGCCAGCGCAAGCCCCCCTAGCCCCACGCCCAGCAGCGCTACGCCGCCAACGGCATAGCCAAGCCAGCTGCGACGCGTCAGCAGCGCGATGGCGGCCAGAGCGATGGAGATCTGCAGCGCGGTCGTGGCTTGGGCCCAGCGGTGGTGCAGGTGCATTTGGCTGTCTGACCGCTTGTCCCAGTCGGTCGATTCCGCTTCCAGCTTCTCGGCTGCGGCCTTGATGTCGGCCTTTTCCTTCTTGTAGCGTTCCACCTCCTGCTGGTACTGTGCCTTCTTGTCGTCGGCCACCAGGGAGATGGCCAGTTCAGCCAGGTTCTGCTTGCCGCTCTTGGCCTGGTAATAGTTCCACTGATTGCCGGCCTCGGTCTTCTTGATGGCGGCGTTGTTCTTGTAGAGCCCCGCGTTGGCCTGGGTGGCACCGCCCATATACGAAAACAGCGCGCCCACCGTGGCCAGCACGGCCGTCATCACCGCAATGTTGCTGGTGAACTTGTCCTTGCCACCGTGCTGGCTGGCATGCTCCAGCTCATGGTCGTGGGGGCCGTGCACATGAAATCCGTGTCCTGACATCGTCGCGTCGCAGGGTGGGTGGAGAAGCTGGCGATTGTCTGCCAGCCCCTCTGCACCTCAGAGCACCACGCCAAACGCTTCAGTGAAGGCCGGTTGGGCATAGCTGTCTGCAGCCAGGGCGAAGCCCTTGTCGCCCCAGCCGGTGCCCCAGCTGTTGCGCACGATGAATCGGCCGCTGACGTAGCCCACCAAGGCGACGCAGTGGCCGCCCAGGCCACTGTTGGCGGTGTAGGTGTCGAGCTTGCCTTTGGTGGCGGTGGCCTGCATGAAGGCGTTGTCGACGTCCAGGCGCGTCAGGATCGGGCCTTTGGTGGCCAGCCAGTTGCGCCAGGCCGTCAGGTTGCGACCCAGGTTGAAGTACGAGGCGATGCGCCGTTGGGCCGCCAGTGCATAGAAGGTGTTGGCGCTGCCGGTGTACATCTGCGACTGTCCACCCAATTGGAACGGCAGCACCTTGTCGGTGACCACGCCAAACTTCTGCGCAATGCCCAGCGCCGCCGTCAGCCAGGTGCCGTCACTCTCGACGAAGCTGGTGGGCCGGGCGGTGTACTGGTCGGTCTCCTTCGAGGCCATCCAGACATACCGGACCGACAGCTTCTCGGTCTTGGCCAGCCGGCCGGCCTTGACGAAGTGCCAGCGCAGCACTGCGTCGGCTGTGCCCCAGCCCACGCAACTGCCGGTGTTGCCCTGGTCGCCAATGCCCCACCAGGCCTCGCGCAGGTCGATGTTGGCCGCGGCTGCCGCAGCCGACCTGGGCGTGGCAGCGCTGGTGATGCCGGCGGCGGCGGCCGTCTCCAGCGTCCAGTTCTTTTCGGGCTTGGGCGACGGCAGGCAGTTCAGGATGTGGTGCGAGGGCTTGGTACGGGCGCGTGTGGCCATGGGTGTCTCCAGTGGATCGGTGCACCGCATGCTGCGACCGTGCCCGCCCGGCCGCAAGCTGGTTTCTAGGGGCGCCCCGGTCCGCCGGTCATCCGCTCGGTGGACTCAAGCCCACACCCGCCGCGCCACCTCGACCACCCGCTCCAGCTTGCGCCACTGGTCGTCCTGCGACAGCGCATTGCCATGGTGGGTGCTGGAGAAGCCGCACTGCGGTGACAGGCACAGCTGGTCGAGCGGTACCACCTGCGCGGCCTCGTCGATGCGGCGCATCAGCGCGTCGGCAGTCTCCAGTTCACCCAGCTTGGTGGTCACCAGGCCCAGCACCACCTGCTTGCCCTTGGGCAGGTGCCGCAGGGGCTCGAAGCCGCCGGCCCGTTCGTTGTCGAACTCCATGAACCAGCCATCCACGTCGGTGCTGAACATGGCTTCGACCACCGGGTCGTAGCCACCCTCGGCCACCCAGGCGCTCTTGAAGTTGCCGCGGCAGGTGTGGATGGTCACCGCCATGTCGGCCGGCCGGCCGGCCAGGGCGGCATTGATCACCTGGGCATAGCGGCGCGGCAGGGCATCGGGGTCGTCGCCATTGGCAACGCAGTTGGCACGGATCTTGGGGTCGCACAGGTAGGCGAAGGTGATGTCGTCCAGCTGCAGGTAACGGCAGCCGGCGGCGGCCAGGTGGCCGATGGCCACGCGGTAGGCGGCGGCCACATCGTCCCAGAACGCGTCCAGGTCGGGGTAGGCATCGCGTGAGATGGCGGCCCGCCCGCCACGCAGGTGCAGCATCGACGGCGACGGAATCGTCATCTTGGCCACGGCGCCAGGGCCGCCTTCGCGTTCGACCACGCCGGCCAGAAAGCGGAAGTGGTCGGCCATGATCGGCCCGCTGCAGCCCACCCGCCCGGTGACCGACGCGATCGGCGGCTGCTCGCTCTGGCCGGCGATGCGGAACTTCTGGCCGCCGTTGTCGACCAGCGTCACGCCGTCGAGTTGGGCCAGGAAGTCCAGGTGCCACCAGTCGCGCCGAAACTCGCCGTCGGTGATCGACTGCAGCCCGCAGGCACGCTGGCGGCGCACCGCCTCGGTGATGGCGGCGTCCTCGGCGGACTGCAGTGCGGCGGCGTTGATCTCGCCGGCGCGGTGGCGCGCGCGGGTGTCGGCCAGAGCCGCAGGGCGCAGCAGGCTGCCGACCTGATCGGCGCGGAAGGGGGGGTGTGGCATGGGCGCTCTTTGTGGGATGTGATGCCGGCCATCATGCCCAGCCCACCTGGTGCGGCGCCATCGGTGCCCGCCCCAGCGCAGCAGTTAAGCTGCTGCACCGCAACATCCAACCCCACCCCAAGGAGCCCCACATGAACATCCAGACCATCGGCGTGATCGGCGCCGGCACCATGGGCAACGGCATCGCGCAGGCCTGCGCCGTCAGCGGCCTGAACGTGGTCATGGTCGATATCGACGATGCCGCGGTGCAGCGCGGCCTGGGCGCCGTGTCCGCCAGCTTGGACCGTCTGGTGAAGAAGGACAAGCTCACGCCCGAGGCCAAGGCCGTGGCGATGGCCCGCATCCAGGTCAGCACCGACTACAACGCCTTGCAGCCCGCGCAACTGGTGATCGAGGCGGCCACCGAGAACGAAGGCCTGAAGCGCAAGATCCTGGCCCAGCTCGACGATCTGCTGCCCGCCGAGACCCTGGTGGCCACCAACACCAGCAGCATCTCGATCACCAAGCTGGCCGCCGCGACGAAGCGGCCTGACCGGTTCATCGGCATGCACTTCTTCAACCCGGTGCCGATGATGGCGCTGGTGGAAGTGATTCGTGGCCTGCAGACCAGCGACGCCACGCACGACGCCGTGCACGCCATGGCCGTGCAGCTGGGCAAGACGCCGATCACGGTGAAAAACGCGCCGGGCTTCGTGGTCAACCGCATCCTGATCCCGATGATCAACGAGGCGTTCTTCGTGCTGTCCGAAGGCCTGGCCAGCGCCGAGGACATCGACGCCGGCATGAAGCTGGGCACCAACCAGCCGATTGGCCCGCTGGCGCTGGCCGACATGATCGGCCTGGACGTGTGCCTGGCGGTGATGAATGTGTACGTCGAAGAGTACGCAGACAGCAAGTACCGCCCCTGCCCGCTGCTGAAGGAAATGGTGGCCGCCGGTTGGCTGGGCCGCAAGACCGGCCGCGGCGTCTACCGCTACTGACCCGCGCCGGCGGGTGCCGTCCGGGCTGGCAGCCGGGCCAGCAGTTGCTCGGCCTGTGCCAGTGCGGCTTCAAAGTCGTGCTCACCCAGCGGCTGGCGCAGTCGCTGCACCTCGTGCGTGCCCAGCGCGGCATGCAAGGCGGGCTCGATGCTGCGGAACTGCTCACCCGCCTGGAAGTCCGCCTGCCTCAACTGGGTGACCAACCTGCGCAGCCCAGCGCCCAACGCGGCAGTGCCTGCCACCGGCCCGCCAGGCGGCAGGGCGGGTGCATGGCCACCGCCCAGGCGCGCGCGCACCGCGGCCACCAACGTCGACCGGCAAGCATGCAGCGCCGATGCATCGGGCGGGTCGATCACGACCGCGCCCGGGGACTCCAGGCCCTTCAGACGCGCATCCAGCAGCTGGGCTTCGACCTGCAGCTGGATGGCGCCCACGGCACCACAGGCACCCCGCAGTGAATGCAGCAGGCGTTGCGCACCCACCCAGTCACCCGACTGCAAGGCGGCGTCCAGCCCTGGCACGCCGTCGCCATAGTTGTCACTGAACTGCCGCAGCACCCGGGCATAGATCTCGTCACGACCCGGCAGGTACAGCAGTGCCCGCGACATGGTGAGGCCCTGGATGCCGGAAAAGTCGACACCGGCGGGCGAGGCAGCGGCGGCGGCAGGCGGCAGGGGTGCAGCCATTGGCGGCGGTGGCGGCGGTGGCAGCGGTGGCAGCGGTGGTGGCGCAGGCTCAGCATGCGCTGGTGTGGCTGATGGCGTGGCGGCACTGGCGGCTGCCGTCGGGTCATCCGCGCCGGCACCACCCCGCGCGTCGTGCACCTGGGCCGGCAGCCAGCGGCCCAGCATGGCGTACAGCAGTTCGGGGTCGACCGGCTTGGCGATGTGGTCGTCCATGCCGGCGTCCAGGCAGGCGCGGCGGTCGTCCCCGAAAGCATTGGCTGTCATGGCCAGGATGGGCGTGCGGGCATGGCGCGGCATCGCCCGCAAGGCCCGGGTGGCGGCCAGGCCGTCCATCACTGGCATCTGCATGTCCATCAGCACCAGGTCGTAGTGGTGCTGCATGGCCAGCTGCACGGCCTGCTGGCCGTCGCCCGCCAGGTCCACCGCCACGCCCACGGCTTGCAGCAGCTCGCTGGCCACCTCCTGGTTGATCGGGTTGTCCTCGGCCAGCAGCACCCGCTGTCCGGTGGCGCGCAGTTTCAGCGCACGTTCATGGGGTTGGGCTTCGCCACGGTCTGGCACCTGGCGCTGCCAGGGCTGGAAGTCCAGCTGGTCGATGCAGGCCGACAGCGCCGACAGCGTGACCGGTTTGCCCAGCCGCACCACGGCACCGCCCGCCAGTTCCGGCGCAGCGGCCAGGGTCCGATCGTCGCCGACGATCAGGATGCACGGCGGCAGACCGGCGTCGCCGAGCCGGGCACGCAGCTGGCGCAGCGCATCCAGGCCGTCGGTGCCGGGCATGTCGGCATCGAGCAACAGCAACTCGTAGGGCCGGCGGCGTTGCTCGGCCAGCAGGGTGGCCTGCACCGCATCCTCACCGCTGTCCACGCTGTCGACCTGCATGCCCATGCGGCGCAGCAGGTCGGCCAACGCGGCGCGGGCATCGGGCAGGTCGTCGGCGACCAGGGCGCGGCGGCCAGGCAGCCGCGCGCTGTCGATCTGCACCGGCTGGGTGGCACGCTCGAAGTTGGCGGTGAACCAGAAGCAGCTGCCCTGGCCCTGCACCGTGTGCACACCCACATCACCACCCATCAGCAGGGCGAGGCGGCGGGTGATGGCCAGGCCCAGCCCGGTGCCGCCGAAGCGCCGGGTGGTGGATGTGTCGGCCTGCTCGAAGGCGTTGAACAGGTCGCCGATCTTGTCGGCCGGCACGCCCACGCCGGTGTCACGCACCGAGAAGCGCAGCCGCAGTGCGTCGGTATCGGCGCCCATCAGCTCGCAGCGCAGCACGACCGAGCCGCGGTCGGTGAACTTCACCGCATTGCTCATCAGGTTGAGCAGCGCCTGCGACACGCGCGTGGGGTCGCCGCGCAGCAGGCTGGGCACGCCGTCGGACTTGAGCACCAGCTCCAGCCCCTTGGCGCGGGCCCGCTCGGCCACCAGGGCACAGGCGCGCGACAGCACCGCATCCATCGGGAAGTCGGTCTGCTCCAGCCGCAGCTTGCCGGACTCGATCTTGCTGAGGTCGAGCACATCGTTGATCACGTCCAGCAGGTGGTGGGCCGCATCGCTGACCTTGCCCAGCCGCTCGGCCTCCAGGTGGCTGGCGGTGTCGCGCTGCATCAGATGGGTCAGGCCGATGATTGCGTTCATCGGCGTGCGGATCTCATGGCTGATGTTGGCCAGGAACGCGCTCTTGGCGCGGTTGGCGGCCTCCGCACGGTCGCGCGCGGCCACCAGCTGCTCGTTCAGGGCCTGCAGGCGCAGTTCGGCCTGCTTGACCTCGGAGATGTCGGAGACCAGCACGAACAGGCCGATGACACGGTCGCCGTGCCGGTCGGGGATGTAGTGCACCCACGCGTAGCGCATCTGCCCCAGCGGGTTGGTCAGCACGTATTCGAAGCGCTGCGCCTGGCCGCCCAGTGCGGCGGCAAAGGCCTGCTCGCCGGCATCGGTGTCGGGGTTGCCGAAGAAGTCGGCCCGGGTGCGGCCCACCGGGTCACGGGCGGGGGCGAACCAGTCGCGGTAAGGCCGGTTGGCAAAACGCAGCACCCGCTGTGCATCCCAGTAACCCACCATGTCGGGGATGTTGTCGGCGATCGAGCGCAGAAAGTGCTCGCTCTCGGTGCGCGCGCGCATGACCTGCTGCAGCGCCTGGGTGCGCTCGGCCACCTCGGCCTCCAGGTGCTGGCGGTGCAGCGCCAGTTCCGCCTCGATGCGCTTGCGCTCGGTGATGTCCTCGATCACCGACACAAAGTAACGGCCGCGGCCGTCGCCCGCCCGCACCACCGAGCTGCTGACCATCACCCAGATGGTGCCGCCGTCGGCGCGCAGGTAGCGCTTCTCCCGCCGGGTGGACACCAGCTCACCGCGCAGCACCCGCCGCAGCTGCGGCCACTCATCTTCCTGGTCGTCAGGGTGGGTGAGCAGGCGGAAGTCCAGCGCCATCAGCGACACACGGTCGCGGCCGGTGATCTCGCACAGGCGCGGGTTGACGTTGAGCCAGCGGCCGTCCAGCGCGTACTCGGCGATGCCCACGGCCGAGTTCTCGAAGGTGGCGCGGTGGCGGGCCTCGCTCTCGCGCAGCGCAGACTCGGCCAGCTTGCGCTGGGTGACGTCGCGGCAGACGGCATACACCAGCTGCTGGCCATCGGCCTGCACCGCGCTGGTGCTCACCTCGAGCTGCAGCACCGCGCCCGCGGCTGGGTGGGTCTCCAGGTCGAAACTGATGCGCTGGCCAGGCGCATTGGCCAGCATCGCCATCAGGTCGGTCTGCGGCAGCATCAGGCCCAGTGCCTGCACCGCCTGGCCAGGCAGCGCTGCCAGCGGCCGGCCCAGCATGGCGGCCATTGCCGGGTTGGCCTCCAGCACCACGCCACCGTCGTCGAGCACCAGGATGCCGTCGCGGGACTGCTCGAACAGCTCGCGCCTGCGCGCGGCATCGCGGGCCAGCAGCGCCTGCGCATCGCGCTGCGCCGTCACGTCACGCACGGTGCCCACCAGGCGCATCGGCTGATGGTCGGCGTCGCTGACGAGGCGGCCTCGGTCCTCGATCCAGCGCTGCACGCCCTGGCGGTCATGCATCTGCACGGTGACCGAGAACTCGCGCCCGTCCTGCAACGCCTGCTGGGTGACCTCAAGCAGCCGGCGCATGCTGGAATCGGGCAGCCGGTCGGCCAGCACCGCCAGATGCACGAAGCCGCCTTCCGGGCCGGGCGGATCGATGTCCATCAGCGCGCAGGCCTCGAGGCTGAGGTGGATCTCGCTGCGGTCGACGGGCCAATCCCACACGCCCATCGCGCTGGCCTTCAGGGCCAGGTCCAGCCGCGCCTCGTTGGCACGCAGCGCGGCCTCCGCATGCCGGCGCTGGGTGATGTCCTGCATGGCCCCCACCACACGCACCGGCTGCCCCGCTTCATCGTGCTGCAGCATGCCGGTGGCGGCCAGCCACACCAACTGGCCGTCAGGGCGCAGGAAGCGGCACTCCACCGCCAGCGGCTGCTTGTCCTGCAGGGTGCGTTGAGCGGCCTGCTGCACAGGGGCATGGTCGTCGCGGTGCATCGCCTGGAACGCCTGTGCCAAGGTCAGCACCATGCCGCCTTCGCCTGCATGGGGTTGGCCCAGCAGTGCCCACACCTCAGGCGACGCGGTGAGCCGGCGCTGGGCGATGTCCCAGTCCCAGGCGCCCATGCCGGCGGTGGCCATCACCAGTTTCAGCCGCTGCTCGGTCGTCTGCAGGGCCGCAGCGGCGGCGGCGCGGCTGGTGATGTCGCGGCTGCTGCAGACGAGCAGGTGGCCGCCCCCGTCACGCAGGCGATGCACCCGGGTCTCGACCAGAAACAACGTGCCATCGGCGCGGCGCCAGCGCGACTCGAAGGTGAAGTCCTCGGGCGCGTCGCGCTGCAGCACTTCAAGCGCTCGCGGCTCGGGGAAGTCGATATCCCAGTGCCACACATGCAGTGCCATCGCGTCCTCCAGGCTGCTGCCCAGCAGCTTGCAGAACGCGTCGTTGGCCTCCAGCACACGGCCCTCGCCATCCAGCGCGTACAGCGCGTCGGGCGTGTGGTCGATCAGCAGCCGGCGCCAGGCCTGCTCTCGCCGTGGCGCGGGCCCATCACCGATGGCGTGCTGCGGTGCGTCAGACATGGCGCTGGCGGATGGCGGGCCATGCGTCGCAGACATCGACGAAGGCGTCGGTCACGTCGGGGTCGAACTGGCGGCCACGCTCAGCGGCCAGAACCGCCACCGCGTCGGCATGGGACAAGGCCGCGCGGTAGGGCCGCCACATGGTCAGGGCGTCATAGGCGTCCACCACAGCCATCAGCCGCGCGGGCCAGGTGATGGTGTCACCAGCCAGGCCGTCGGGGTAGCCCTGGCCATCCCAGCGCTCATGGTGGCTGCGTGCGATCTCGCGCGCCCAGGGCAGGCTGGCCGACGATGCCGGCGGCCACACCCGGGCCAGCACGTCGGCGCCAAGCACGGTGTGGGCCTGCATCGACTGCCGCGCGGCGCCGTCCAGCGTGCCTGGGTGGTCCAGCAACTGGCCGGGCAGGCCAAGCAGGCCGATGTCGTGCAGCGGTGCGGCGCGCAGCACCAGATTGATCTGCCGGTCGTCCAGCTGGTCAGAGAAACGCGGGTGGCTGCGCAGCACCTGGCACAGGCTGTGCATGTAGGCCTGCGTGCGCAGCCGGTGGCGGGTGGCTTCCGGGTCGCGCGCTTCCTGCAGGTCGAGCAGGGCACGCAATGTTGATTCCTGGACGGCCAGCAGGTCGGCCTGGCGGCGTTGCAGGTCGCCTTCCAGGCGTTGCATGTCGGCGCGCAGATGAAGGTTGCTGCTGCGCCGGGCCAGCAGGCGGTCCAACCTTGCCAGCAGCACGCCCGGGCGCACCGGCTTGGTCAGATAGTCGTCCGCACCCAGTGCCAGGCCACGGGCTTCATCGTCATCGCTGTCGAGCGCGGTGAGCAGCACCACCGGGATGTCGGCGGTGTCGGGGTCGGCGCGCAGTGTCTGCAGCACCTCGAAGCCGTCGATGCCGGGCATCATCACGTCCAGCAGGATCAGGTCGGGCAGCGGGGCCATGCGCGCCAGTTGCAGCGCGCGCGCGCCGCCGTTGGCCACACGCACCGCATGCCGCGGCAGCAACAACTCACCCACCACATTGAGGTTGTCGGGGTTGTCGTCGACGATCAGGACCAGCGGCAGCGGCACAGTACGAATGGCGGGGCGGCTTGGAGATGCAAACGTTGTAACACGCAGCGCCGTGGCCGAAGTCCCGAACAATCACCACCGCACCCACAATGACCGACATGCCCGCCGCACTGCCCCAACGCATCGTCTGCCTGACTGAAGAACCCACCGAGGTGCTGTATGCCCTGGGCCAGCAGCAGCGCATCGTCGGCATCTCGGGCTATACCGTGCGCCCACCCCAGGCGCGCCAGGAGAAGCCGCGTGTCAGCGCGTTCACCAGCGCCAAGGTCGACAAGATCCTGGCGCTGCAGCCCGATCTGGCGATCGGCTTCTCGGACATGCAGGCCGACATCGCTGCCGCGCTGATCCGGGCGGGGGTGGAGGTGTGGATCAGCAACCACCGCAGCATCGACGGCATCTTGGGCTACGTGCGCCGCCTGGGTGCCCTGGTGGGCTGCGCCGAGGCTGCCGACGCCTACGCCGGCCAGTTGCAGGCGCGGGTGGACGCCGTGCAGCAAGCCGCCGCCCGGCTGCCGCGCCGGCCCCGGGTGTACTTCGAAGAATGGGACGTGCCCGCCATCAGCGCCATCCGCTGGGTGAGCGAGCTGGTCGGCGTGGCCGGCGGCGACGACATCTTTCCGCAGCGGGCGCTGGCATCGCTGGGGCGCGACCGCATCGTGGCCGACGGCAGCGAGGTGGTGGCCGCCGCGCCGGACATCATCATCGGCAGTTGGTGCGGCAAGAAGTTTCGCCCCGAGCAGGTGGCGGCGCGCCCGGGCTGGCAAGGCATGCCGGCGGTGCGCGACGGCGAACTGCACGAGGTGAAGTCGCCCTTGATCCTGCAACCCGGCCCGGCCGCCCTGACCGATGGGCTGGACCGGCTGCACGCCATCATTGCCGCCTGGGCCCTGCGCCACGGGTGACAGCACCCCCTGACCCGGCCTGCCATCATCCGCCGCGCATCCACCACACCCCGAGGAGAACACCATGTTCAAGGCCATCCTGCTGCAGCAGACCGACGACAAAAAGACCCGTGCCGAGCTGGTCGACCAGGACGACAGCGCCCTGCCTGCCGCCGCCACCCACCCGGTGACGGTGGACGTGGCCTGGAGCACGCTGAACTTCAAGGACGCGCTGGCCATCACCGGCAAGGGCGCGGTGGTGCGCAACTGGCCGCTGGTGCCCGGCATCGACCTGGCCGGCACGGTGGCCGACAGCCAGCACGCCGACTGGAAGGCCGGCGATGCGGTGGTGGTCACTGGCTGGGGCATGGGCGAGAACTTCTGGGGCGGCCTCACCCAGCGCCAGCGGGTGCAGGCAGGCTGGCTGCTGAAGATCCCGGCACCCTTCACACCGCGCAGCGCGATGGTGATCGCCACCGCCGGCTTCACCGCCGCCCTGTGCGTGATGGCGCTGCAGAAGCACGGCCTGCAGCCGGGCGACGGCGAGGTGCTGGTGACGGGCGCGGCCGGCGGCGTGGGCTCCATCGCCGTGGCGCTGCTGGGCAAGCTGGGCTACACCGTGGTGGCGTCCACCGGCCGGCCGCAGGAATCGGCCTACCTCACCGGTCTGGGCGCCGCGCGCGTGGTCGACCGCAAGGCCTTCAGCGAGCCGGGCAAGCCGCTGCAGAAGGAAGCCTGGGCTGGCGTGGTCGACACCGTGGGCAGCCACACCCTGGCCAACGCCTGCGCGGCCACCCGCTTCAATGGCGCGGTGGCCGCCTGCGGCCTGGCCCAGGGCGGTGACTTCCCCACCACGGTGATGCCGTTCATCCTGCGCGGCGTCACGCTGTACGGCATCAACAGCGTGTTCGTGCCGAACGCCCAGCGCGCCGAAGCCTGGGCGCTGATGGCCAGGCACCTGGATGCAGCACTGCTGGACAGCCTGGCCACAGAGATCGGCCTGAGCGAGGCGATCGCCTATGCACCCAAGCTGCTGGCCGGTGAGGTGCGCGGGCGCACGGTTGTGAACACCGCTCGCTGAGCCTGAAGATGACGCCCTTTTGGGGCTCATTGCTGCCTTCGTTGGTCTCGAGATGCGGACGTTCGTCGTCTTGTGCAACGACGAGGCCGGCGGGCAACTGTGCGTGCAGCGAGTGCCTCGCTGATGCCTGAGCGTCGGGTGGGGCGGGCCTG
>JBBAPL010000163.1:0-11693 GCA_040400895.1 Aquabacterium sp. | reverse complement strand
GTTCAGACTCACGGGCCGACACAGCTCGCGCAGGTTGCAACTGGAGCAGGCCACCTTGAACGGCTCGAGGCGCAGCTTTTGGGTGTCGGCGGTGGTGTTCATGCTGTCAATTATGGGAGGTTGGTACTTGTCCGATATCAAGTTTTCAAGCACTGCACGCAGAGTGCGGTGCCGCACAGACAAGGCAAGCCGCATTGTTTTGGCGCGGCCTGCCGCGCAGATTGAGCCAGATCAAACGCCAAGGAACGGGCTTTGGCAAAGTGACAGCCATGCCGAACATCGCCGCCGACCCCGTCCCCGAGCTGACCGAAGCGATGTTGCGTCGCCTGGACCGGCCCGGCCCCCGCTACACGTCCTACCCGACGGCGGACCGTTTTGTCGAGGCCTTCGGCCCGGCCGCCTATGCCCAGGCGCTGGCCCAGCGCGCCAGCGGCGCCACGGTCGGTGGCAAACCGCCGCTGTCGCTGTACATCCACATCCCGTTCTGCGAATCGGTGTGCTACTACTGTGCCTGCAACAAGGTGATCACCAAGCACCACGAGAGGGCCGCCGAGTACCTGGACGTGCTGACGCAGGAGGTGGCACTGAACACTGCGGTGCTCGGCCCCGGCCAGGCGGTGTCGCAGTTGCACCTGGGTGGCGGCACGCCGACCTTCCTGTCCGACGCTGAGTTGACCCGGCTGATGGCCATGCTGCGCGACGCCTTCCGCGTGGCGCCCGGCGCCGAGATCTCGATCGAGGTCGACCCGCGCACCGCCACCCCGCAGCGCCTGCAGCACATGGCCAGCCTGGGTTTCAACCGGCTCAGCTTCGGCGTGCAGGACTTCGATGCCGACGTGCAAAAGGCAGTGCACCGGGTGCAGCCCTTCGAGCAGGCGCAGGCCTTGATGCGCGCCGCCCGCGAGATCGGCTTCGAATCGATCAACGCCGACCTGATCTACGGCCTGCCCAGGCAGACGCCCGAATCGTTCGCGCGCACCATCGCCCAGGTGGCTGAGCTGCGCCCCGACCGCATCGCGCTGTATGCCTACGCCCACCTGCCGCAACGTTTCAAGCCGCAGCGCCGCATCATCGTCGAGCAACTGCCCCCGCCCGACCACCGGGTGGCGATGCTCGGCGGCGCCATGGCCGGCTTCATCGCCCAGGGCTACACCTACATCGGCATGGACCACTTCGCGCTGCCCGGCGACGCGCTGGCGGCCGCCAAGCGCCAGGGGCGCCTGCACCGCAACTTCCAGGGCTACAGCACCCAGCCCGACTGCGACCTGATCGCGCTGGGCGTGTCGGCCATCGGCCGCATGGGCGCCACCTACAGCCAGAACGCCAAGACGGTCGACGAGTACTACGACACCGTGCGCCAGGGCCAGTTCCCGATCGTGCGCGGCCTGGCGCTGACCCGCGACGACCTGGTGCGGCGCGCCGTGGTGATGGCGCTGATGTGCCAAGGGCGGCTGGATTTCGAGAGCATCGAGCTGGCGCATCTGATCAAGATGCGCGATTACTTCAAGACCGAGCTCGCTGACCTGGCCGAGTTGGCGGCGCTGGGCCTGTGCGAGTTGCGGCCCGATGGCGTGCAGGTCACGGCCACCGGCTGGTACTTTGTGCGGGCCGTGGCCATGGTCTTCGACAAGCACCTGCGCGCCGACCAGGTCCGCGAGCGGTTCTCCCGCATCATCTGACCGGCGACGCCGGCGCCTGCGATCTGACACACTGCCGGGCATGGACCAAGCGCTGATCCTCAGCGCGGTGCTGATGGGCCTGGCCGGCTCGCCGCACTGCTTGGCGATGTGTGGCGCCGCCTGCACCGCGGCCGCCGGCGGTGGCCAGCCCGCGCGCCTGCTGGCGTTTCACCTGGGGCGCCTGCTGGCTTACGGCGCGGCCGGCGCGGTGGCTGCGGCCAGCGTCGGCAGCCTGGCTGCCCTGGGCCAGGCAGTGGCGGCCTTGCGGCCGTTGTGGACCCTGGTGCACATGGCGGCGCTGGCCCTGGGCCTGTTCCTGCTGTGGCAGGGCCGCCAGCCCGGCTGGATGCAGCGGCTGGGCCGCACCCGCCGCAAGGACGTGCCGCACCGCCCGGGTGAGCGCTGGCAGGCCGTGCGCGGACCGGCGCGCAGTGCGGGCGCCGGCCTGGCCTGGGTGGCCTGGCCCTGCGGGCTGCTGCAGTCGGCGCTGCTGGTGGCGGCGCTGGCCAATTCGCCACAATCCGGCGCGCTGGTGATGGCCGGGTTTGCAGCGGCATCGGCGGCCGGGCTGGTGCTGGGGCCCGCGCTGTGGTGGCGTTTGTCTGGCGGGCGGGGCGGCAGCCTGGCGGTGTCGCCGGCGGTGGCGGTGCGCTGGGCCGGTGCGGCGCTGGCGCTGGCATCTGCCTGGGCCCTGGGCCACGGACTGTGGATGCGGGCGATTGCCTGGTGTTTGTCCTGATGCCGTCTCGCCGGGCCGGCCCACCAAGACAAACGCCCGGGCGAACCGGGCGTTTGCAGCACTGCCCCGGGCAGGCAAGCCTGCCCGGCAGACGGGCGATTTACTTCTTCGAGGCAGCGGCAGCGGCGGGAGCGGCGGCCTTCTTCTCGTCCTTCTTGGCGTCGGCCTTGGCTTCAGCCTTCGGAGCGGCAGCGGCGGGCGCAGCCGGCTTTTCTTCCTTCTTGGCCTGGGCAAAGGCGCCGGTGGCGGCGAAGGCGGCGATGGACAGGGCGGCCAGGAGCTTGGTCATGTTCGGGATCCTCAGGTTGGTTTGGAGCGCCCGCCTTCAATGGACGAGCCAAGGGGAAACGCAGGTACAAGTCAGTCGGTTGACAGCCCTGATGGCATAAAATTGAAAAGTTTTCCAACCGAAGCGCAGCGCGCGGAGCCAACGCACATGTACCAGCACATCAAGGTGCCCGAGGGTGGGCAGAAGATCACCGTCAATGCGGATTACTCGTTGAATGTGCCTGACCAGCCGATCATTCCGTACATTGAAGGGGATGGAACCGGCTTGGACATCACCCCGGTGATGATCAAGGTGGTCGATGCGGCGGTGGCCAAGGCCTACGGCGGCGGCAAGAAGATCCACTGGATGGAGATCTACGCCGGCGAGAAGAGCACCAAGGTCTACGGCCCCGACGTTTGGCTGCCCGAAGAAAGCCTGGCCGCGCTGCGTGAATACGTGGTGTCGATCAAGGGCCCGCTGACCACCCCGGTGGGCGGCGGCATCCGCAGTCTGAACGTGGCCCTGCGCCAGGAACTGGACCTGTACGTCTGCCTGCGCCCGGTGCAGTACTTCAAGGGCGTGCCCTCGCCGGTCAAAGAGCCGCACAAGATCGACATGGTGATCTTCCGCGAGAACAGCGAAGACATCTACGCCGGCATCGAGTACGAAGCCCAGAGCGACAAGGCCAAGAAGCTGATCAAGTTCCTGCAGGACGAACTGGGCGTCAAGAAGATCCGTTTCCCCAACACCTCGGGCATCGGCATCAAGCCGGTGTCGATCGAGGGCACCGAGCGCCTGGTGCGCAAGGCCATCCAGTACGCCATCGACAACGACAAGCCCAGCGTGACCATCGTGCACAAGGGCAACATCATGAAGTACACCGAGGGTGGCTTCCGTGACTGGTCCTACAACCTGGCGCAAAGGGAATTCGGCGCCGAGCTGATCGACGGCGGCCCGTGGTGCCAGTTCAAGAACCCGAAGACCGGCAAGACCATCACCATCAAGGACTCGATCGCCGACGCCTTCCTGCAGCAGATCCTGTTGCGCCCGGCCGAGTACTCGGTGATCGCCACGCTCAACCTGAACGGCGACTACATCAGCGATGCGTTGGCGGCCCAGGTCGGCGGCATCGGCATTGCCCCGGGTGCCAACCTGAGCGATTCAGTGGCCTGCTTCGAAGCCACCCACGGCACCGCGCCCAAGTACGCCGGCAAGGACTACGTGAACCCCGGTTCCGAGATCCTGTCGGCCGAGATGATGCTGCGCCACATGGGCTGGGTGGCTGCGGCCGACCTGATCCTGGCGTCGATGGAGCGTGCCATCGCCAGCAAGAAGGTCACCTATGACTTCGCCCGCCTGATGGAAGGCGCCACCCAGGTGTCGTGCTCCGGCTTCGGCCAGGTGATGATCGACCACATGTGATCTCGTTCCACGGCGTCTCATGACGCCCCGTAAGCCCCTGATTTTGTTGAAGAAATCAGGGGCTTTTGCTTTTCAGCTCGTCTCACGGCCGACCACGAAATCCCGCCACTTTGGAGGGGAATAAGGCGGGTAGAGCGGAGGGAAATCCTCCAAATTCCTCCATTTGGAGGGGCCGCAAATTGGACGAGAGAAGGCGACATGAGACTCTGCAACTACACCCTTTCCCCGACCCGGATCAACAACGCCAAGCCCAAAGGCAAGCTCTACAAACTCACCGATGGTGGTGGGCTTTTCATCGAGGTCAGCGCAGCGGGTCTGAAGACCTGGCGATACCAATACCGCTTCGGCGGTGTCCGCCGGGAGGTCACGATCGGCAAGTTCCCAGAGGTTGGCGTTGCGGATGCCCGCGACCGCCACTTCGAATTGCGGTCTCTGTTGGAGCGCGGCAGCGATCCGCTCGACTCCCGGCGCCAGAAGCTGAGTGAGCAGAAGGAGCGGGCCACCGAGGGCAAGTCGGCCTGCAACGACTTTGAGGCGTTCTCCAAACGGTGGGTGCGCGAGCGGCTGACGACCAAGTCGGAAACCTACCGCAAGCAGGTCGAGTCCCGACTTGAACGGTTCATCTGGCCTGCAATCGGAACCCGTGCACTGAACGCAGTTCGCCCGGCAGACGTGCTGGAGATCATCGAAGCCCGGCGTGACACACCGAAGACCGCCGAGGGCGTGCGCGCCATCATCCAGCAGATCTACAACTACGCCATCCAGAAGCTTCTGGTGGAAGTGAACCCTGCGCTGCCGCTGCGCGGCGTGATCGAGGTGCCGCCAGCTGAGCACCATCGCCACTTGAGCGAGCCTGAACTGGGCGCCTTCTGGCGGTCCGTTGAGCGGCAGGGCGCGCACTTCGCAACCATCGCATCGACGAAGCTGCTGATGTTCAGCATGTGCCGCAAGTCGGAGGTCCTGCGCGCGCGGTGGCGGGAGTTCGACCTGGAGAAAGGGCAGTGGGACCTGCCGGCCGAGCGCATGAAGATGAAGCAGCCGCATCGCGTCTACCTGTCGCGCCAGGCGGTCGAGTTGCTGACCTTGCTGAAAGCGCTGGGGTCGGAGCCGCAGGCCTACGTCTTCCCATCAATCCTGCGGTCGTCTGTGCCACTGGGCGAAGCGACGCTGAACCACTTCTTCAAGCGCCTCGACTTCGGCGTCTCGGACTTCTCGCCGCACGGCACACGAGGCACTGCGGCGACGCTGCTGCGCGAGCATGGGTTCAGTCGGGACGTCGTGGAACTGTTGCTGGCGCACGCCGAGCGCAACAAGGTCACCGCTGCGTACCACCACCACGAGATGGCCGAGGAGCGGCGACGTGCGCTCCAGTACCTGGCCGATCAGATCGACAGACTCGCCGCCGCGACGCCCGCCACCGCCAACGTTGAAGCACCTACCGATTCCCGCCAGTCGACTGCCACGGTTTGATGGGCTACGGTCAGTAGGGGAGCGGCGTGGAAGATTTGATGATGAGAGACTTGTCGTAGCTGGGCTGCGATATCAGCACTCCCGTCACGGCCGAACGTACGGGCATAAGCAGGCTGCTGAGCAACCTGGGACCGCTGCAGATTTGAGCCCTCAGAAACTCGAGCGGCAGGCAGTGGCGTTGGCGAGGCTGCTGGGGCGAAGCCAGTCCGGCTACGACGCGACCGCAATGCTCCAGAAGCGGGTACGGCGCTGACGCGTGAACGCACTGTTTCGGCTTGCAAGTTTTGCCTCGGGGCACAACATCGGTGTTGATGGATTTCCAGATTGGGGCGGAGGGAGTACGCTTTGCCCCCGAGAAACTGAAGACATGCGAAAGCTCATCTTCATCGGCATCGTCGCCGCCGGCGCGCTGGTCGGGTTAATGTCTGCAGCGCATGACGACTGGGCGACGCGCATGGTCATGTCGGCGGTTGGCGCCCTCTTTGCGGCTCCGATAGGAGCCGTGTTGACGCGAAGGCCCAAGCCCACAGTTGTAGCGCCGGCCTGGGACGAGTCGCTAGAGGCAGGCGCCATCACATCGCCCAAGGCGTTGGCCGCCAACTACTGGCGCGACAAGGGGCATCCGCCATTCATGAAGCCACAAGAAGCCGAACCGGACAAGCACATGTTCGACCCGGACAAGCTGGGCTGACTACTTCCGCTTCAGCAGATCCTTGACGGCATCCTTGGCGTTGTCGAGGGACGCACTGGCGTCTTTGCTCACCTGCTTGCCAGACTGCTTCAGCAGCAACCGCCTCGACACAAGCGTGCCATCCTCGGTCTTTACGATTTCGGCTTCGCGGTCGAAGCCCTCGCGGCGAGCTTCAACGTCCCGGCGGACCTCAGCACCTCGAGACTGAACTTCACCGCGGGCGCCTGACGGTGCGGTGCCGCCGGGTGGCTGCGATTGTCGATCCCGCAGGAACCTTGCCACTTCGGCGTTGCCGGTTCTTCGCCGTGTATCCACATCCGTCGTGGGATCAATGGTGCCCTTCTCTCGAAAGTACACATCTCGCAGCTGATCAAAGGCGGCCGGGACGCCCGTGCCGTCCGAGAACGTGCGGTTCGGCTTCAGAGACTGCCTGGCAAGTTCGGCTTCCATCAGGGCGCGTGCTGCGGCACTGTTTCCCCCGTACTGCTCGGCGTACCGCGTAAACATCGCTAGGTTGTGCGGATCCTGGGCGATGTCGATCGAGATGACCTCGCCCCGCTCGTATGCTGAGGACATGCGCTCTGCGTAGGCCGTACGCTCCGACATACTGGCATCGGCGCGGGCGGTGCGTGCGGCTGTAGAACTCAGGCGGGAGGCCATCTCGCGCGCCTCACGGGAGTCGGACGCAACGACACTCGCGAAGCTCGTGTCGCGGGACACTCGATCGCCGAACTGCTTGAACTCGCTGATCTGTTCGCTGGTCATGTTTCCGAGGACTTTCTGCTCCTGTGCCGAAAGTCCTGAAAGGTAGGTCTTGTCCGCCGACGCGTTGACACGCCCGCCAGCGACAGCGGTGTTTAGGCCGATGTGGGCCGCAGCTCCGAATGCAATGTTGGCAACTTGCGACTGCGACATGCCTGTGGTCTCGGCAACGCTCCTCGTAATCTGATCCAGCCGATTCAGCGTCTGCCCGAGTTGCTCGAAACTGCTCGACGTCGATCCGGTGGTGTTGCGCGTGGACCGCAACTTCGACAGTCCGCGGCTGAATGCCTCGGACAGGACAGCAGAGCGCTCCGTGCTTGCCGCCACGGCTTCGCCTCTCGCGGCGTCGACCTGCCGGCTGGCGTCCTGAACGTCCTGCTCAGACACCCGCATCGAGACCACCCGCGACGCATACCCCTGGTTGCGCAACAAGCTGACCGCCGTGCGGCCGGTCAGCGCATTCGATGAGAACGTGTTGCCGCTCAGGTCATTTTGCCAACTGCTCATGAAGGCGGAGGTCCGGTTCGGCGCCAGTTGCATCTGGTCCATCGCCACGTTGCCCATGTTCACGTTGCCGACCGCGGCGGCCCCCGTCGACCCGGACAGCATGCCCTGTAGGCCCGACAGGCCACCCACCAGCGCGGTCCCGAAGTTCTCCATGCGCTTGAGCGCAGCCCAGGCGATGAACGGGATGCTGATGGCCAGATAACCGACGACGGCTTCCCCGGAGATCGCCCGCGAGTAGATCGTCGACGCGGTCTGCAGCGACAGCGCCTTGGCGCCGGTCCCCAGGTCGGCCGCGGCGGCCAGGTCGTAGGCGGCGTAGATCGACGCCATGTAGTTGAGGACGGCGTAGAGTGGTGGCCAGAGTTGGATCCAGATCAGGATCGCGGCGTAGCCCTTGAAGGCGATCATGGTTTCGCGGCCGCTGGTCAGCAGGAGCAGCAGCACCAGCAGCGGGAAGAGGGCATAGGTGACTGCCTCGATGACGTTGCGGAACACCGGCAGTGCCTGTTCCGCGACCTTGCCGTAGTTCAGCCAGGTGGCGTTCTGCTGCGCGACAGCCTGGGCACGGCCGACTGCGAGCACCATCGAGGCCGGGTCGTTGACCTTTTGGCCGATGATGCTGCTGGTGTCGTTGATCGCGTTGAGCACCGCGTTCTGGCGGATCAGGTCCGCGGCGGTCGCCGCGGCGTTGGCGATGCTGTTCTTTACATAGGCCTGCTGGATCTGGCCGGCTATTGCCCCAGCCGCAGCCGCACTCGGCAACGTGGGATTTAGCTGGAAGGCCAGCTTGCCCTCGATGCGGGTGATCTGTGCCGGCAGGCGGCCGTTGAGATTCGTGTAGGCGTTCGGGCAGGTGTCCACCGTGACGGCGCCGCCCGCGCCGGTGAGGGTCGTGAAGCGCGCTGGGTTCGGGGTTCCCATCAACGCCCAGACATCGTCCGACCCAGAGAACGTGCCTGGATCGACGGTGCCGTCGATCAGGTCGTACATCGTGCAGTTGTGGATGTAGTTGATCAGATCGGTGCGGAAGTTCGGGTCCTGAAACACGACGCTGCCGGTGTCGCGGATCAGGCGGTTGCCGAACATCAGCCCGTTCTTCTCGTAGGTGAGTTCGCTGGGTAGGCCGCCAACACCCGGGATGACCTGGAAGGCCGTCTCGAACAGGCCCGTGAGCGTGTGGCCGATGGTGCTGGTGATGCTGCCCAGCATGGCCACCCCGAAGGGCACGTTGGCCACCACTTTCACCGCCGAACCGCCGGTCTTGTCGACGATGCCCACGGTGACGCGCGGCACGATGAGGACCGAGAACACCAGTAGCACCGTGCCGAGCCACTTCCAGCCCTGCAACTTCTCGGGCGCGAACGCATAGGCGATCAGCGCGGCGGCGAAGCCGCAGAAGGCGACCGCCGCCGCGGCGGCCATGTAATCGCTGGAGGCATGGATGGCCGCGGCCGCGTTGAAGATGCCGAACAGGCTGTCGGAGTTCTGGTAGGCGTAGATCTCCCACATGACGAGCCCCCGAATTCGCCGAGTGCGCTGCCGCCTATCGCGACAGGAAGGCAGCCTGCTGGCCCAGCATGTCCATCACGTGTTGCGGCATGCTGGATCGAAGCTGGCGCTCCAACTGCTCCAGATGGCTGGACACGGCCCGGAACGAGCCGACCTTCTGGTACAGCAGGTTCTTCTCCTGCGACAACTGAAGCAGCATGGCCTGCGCGCGCTGACGCACGTTGTTGGCGAGGTCGCGCTGGGTCTGCTGCAGCGTGTAGTCCTTGTCGAGCGCCGCCATGCCCACGCGAAGGTTGCGCTCCAGGAAGACGTACGCGTAGTCGGCGGCGATTACGTCGCGGTATTGGCCGATCAGACTGTCCGAGAGGCCAGACCCGGGGATGGTGGCGCCGATGGACAGCATCTTGTAGACGGGCTCGGTGGTCTGGTTGACGAAGCCGACTTCGGCCGAGTTGTTGGGGATGGCGGCGCGCGTGGCGATCTTGTCGGCGATCGAACGCATCATGGTCTCCACCCGCGCCGTGAACGGCGTGTGCGTGTAGGCCGGGTTCAGCGTCACCACGTCGCAGTTGACGTAGTCGTTGCAGCGCAGCATGTGCTGGGTCACGTCGGTGCCGGCGCCGGGGGCCTGGCCGTAGAGCAACTGGCTGATCGAGGTGATGGTCGGCGCGATCGGCTCGGGGTCGCGCGCATCCTCCTCGGCGTGGAAGATCACCGTACCGACGATGCTCATGATCAGTTCGCGCTCCGCATCGTCGAGTGAGGCGCCTGTGCGCTGCAGCGCCTTCCAGGTGAGGTTGCCGACGAAGGGCGCCTTGTTGCGCACATTGGCGTCGCCGGATGAGCGGGCGGTGGCCAGGATGCTGGTGCGGTCGGTGGCGCAGCGCCGGCGCGCCGCGTCGCGGTCGCTCTCCAGCCCCGTCTCGATCGCCAGATCGGCGCAGGCCTCCTGGGAGCTGTAGCCAGCCGCTTCGGCCGCCGTGCTGACGATGGCCTTGGCCGTCTCGCAGGAGTTGATGCGGGCGTTGTTGATCCAGGTCTCCAGCCCCTTCGCCCACTTGGTCAGACCTCCCAGCAAGGGCGAGACCGATTCGAGCGCCAGCTGGAAGGCGATGCCCGGCAGCGCGGCGGTGATGTTGCGCAGCATGTTCTTGAACTCGGCGGCCGAGATGTGGGAGAAGGAACCGCCGAACACGTCGATGCCGCCGCAGCCTGCCTTGGCGCTGGGGAACTGGATCGCCGCGAGCTGGTAGACCTTGTTGGGCGCGCGCATGAACAAGCTGCCGCCGGTATAGGTGTTGAAGGTCTGGCCGCGGAACGCGCCAGGCGCCGTGTAGTTGCCGATCGCTCCGAGGCTGTTGAACATGTTGTTGACTTCGGTGTTCAGGTCCCCGGCACGTAGGGTGATCGGCGACAGGGCGAGTGCGGTGGCCGCGACCGTCGCGATCGTCGCTCTGGCGCGTCCGGCCATGCGCTGCGGGTTCAGCGAGTTCATGAGGGTGCTCCTTTTGAGCGTCAGGGCGGCCCGGATTGCCGCGCAAGGAGGGACGTGGCCGACTCCGCGGGTGCAGCCGCGACGATGGTGATCCGTTCCACCAACTGCGCTTCCGACAGCACACCGAAGCCGATGGGCGTGATCTTTCCGGTGAAGGGCTGGGCGAGGTACACGGCCGGGACCTGGGTGACCTTCAGCGTGGTCGCAATGCCGTTGTCGCGCCGCGCGTCCGGGAAGCCGGGCATAGCCCCGCCATCGACGCTGATCGCCACCACGCGGATGCCGTGGCGTGCCTGGAACGCTTCCAGCGTCGGCGCGAAGGCATGGCAGTAGGGACAGTCGCTGCGGAAGAAGAAGAACAGCACGTGGTCGCGTCCCAGCGCACCGATCGACTCGCTGCGCTGGGACGTCTGTAGCTGGTCGAAGACCTCCAGTGCCTTGGCATTGACCGGGCGGCCCTGCAGGGTCGGATCCAGCTCGGGCGTGGCCCAGGCGATGCGCTGGGCGACGTCGGCGAAGGTGGAAGCGCGCGCCACCACCTTGGCCTCGAGCTCCATGTAGCGACGCACGTTCGCTTCGGTCGGCCGCATGATGGCGATGTTCCGGGTCTCCTCGAGCGACTTCTGCAGGCGCTCGAACTCGGCGATCTCGGGCGGCTTGCCGGCAGTGGGCCTCGAAGCGGGAGGGGTGACCTTGGGTGGCGGTGAGGGTCGGTCCTCGGGCTCCGGTTCGGGTTCTTCGTAGAAATGCCAGCCGCGCCACGCATCGGACCAGTAGCGCGACGCCGTGGCCTGCGCCTCGGCGGTCAACGGCAAGATGACGGTCGACAGCAACGACAGCGAAACGAGGATCCGCTTCATCACCGGCTCCTCACGACAGCGACCTGGGCGGTTGCCCGTCACGGCAATAGTTGATGCCGAAGTCGATGGTCTGACGGCGCGGTGCCGGTACCCCGGGCAGCTGAACACCGTCCTGCCAGAAGCGAACCTTCAGGCGACTGCAGCCTGCCTGCGCATACCGCCGCTCGGTGGTCACGTCGATGTAGATCGGTGTGGTGCCCTTGAAGCGCTGCGTGATCGCGTCCGCGATCTCACCCTGTTGGCGCCGACCGAAAATTGACCAGGCAAACCGCGTAGTGCCGACTGAAAACT
>JBBAPL010000162.1:0-11703 GCA_040400895.1 Aquabacterium sp. | reverse complement strand
GCCAGCACGGTGCAGCCCAGCGACCAGGCAATGCTGCTGGCGATGCCGGCGCCGTGCTTGCGCTCCAGCGCCGGGAAGCGCCGCGTGGCCACCAGGTTGACAATGGCCGGCGTCATCAGCCAGGCCACCAGCAACACCGACAGCACCACGATCACCGGCGCGGCCAGCGCCACCACGATCAGCGGGGCCAGCACGGTGCGGAAGCTGCTGCCCACCAGCGATTCGACCCACTTCAGCGCGGCGTCCACCAGCAGCCAGCTCTCCAGCGTGGCGCGCACGCCGGCCACCGCCGCCTCCCAGTAAAACCAGCCGAGGCCCAGGGTCAGCGCAATGCCGATCAGCAGCGGCAGCAGTGACAGGGCGATCACCTTGGGGTGCAGACAATAGGCCCCGGCGCGCCAGAAGGAGTCGAGCAGGTGTCTCATGTGGCGCGGAGGATAGCCCACGGCCCATTGGCCTCAGCGGCCTGCGGTCATGCCCGGCCGGCCAGGCGCTTCAGGCCCAGCCATTGCTGGGCCCAGAAACCGCGGCCATAGTCGCGGCCGTCCTGCTGGTCGCGGATGCCGGTGGGCTGCAGCGCATCGCCGAAGCGGGCACTGCCGAACAAGATGTCCCACACCGGGAAGAGCACCGCGAAGTTGTGCCCGCCCAGACTGCCCTGCCCGGCCGATTCATGGCCCAGCCCGACTGCATGGTGCAGGCGGTGGAACCGCGGGCTGACCAGCAACCCCCTTAGCGGGCCGAAGTCCAACCGCACATTGGCATGCGACAGGCTCTCCACCAACTGGGTGACGGCGACGATCGCGACAAACTGGCCCGGCGCCACGCCCACGGCCAGCGCCAGCAGCACAAACACGCTGTCACGCAGCAGGTCGTCCAGCAGGTGGTTGCGGTTGTCGCTCCACAGCGTCATCTGCCGCTGGCTGTGGTGCACCGCATGCAGCTGCCACCACCAGCCCACGCTGTGCTGCAGCCGGTGGTACGCGTAGTCGACCAAGTCGAACAGCAGCAGGTACAGCACGAAGCTGACCCACGCCAGGTCGGTGACACCGGGCCACAGGCTGTCGAGCTGCAGGCCCTGCACACCTGCCAGGCGCAGCTGGCCGGTCAGCGCGTCCCACAGCGGGTCGATGCTGAGGAACAGCACCACCCGGAACAGGCCCAGCCGGTGGATCAGGGTGTAGAGGACGTCGGTGCGCACCGCGGTGCGGTCGGTGACCGGCTCGACCGGGCGCCAGCGCTCCAGGCCGCGCATCAAGGTCAGCATCAGGGCGATCTGCAGCAGCCCCACCAGCAGCCAGCCGGTGGCGCGGTAGCCCTCGGCCAGCAGGTTGCCCAGACCCAGGTGGAACATCAGCGGCTGCAGCAGGCCTTCAAACAGCCATTGCTGGGCCAGGCCGAAGGCGTCGGTCAGCGAGTCCACCGTTGCGCCCTCACTTGCCAGCCAGCGCGGCGCGGTAGGCCGGGTGGTCGCGCAGGGTGGCAAAGCACAGCCCACGCGCCTGCAGCCCGGCCACCAGCGGGGCCAGCACCGCCGGCGCCCACGGGTCCTGCCGCGACCAGATGCCCAGGTGCGCCACCAGGATGTCACCGGGCCGGATGCCGGCCAGCGCCTTCTTCAGCAATTGATCGTTCGGGTAACGGTCGCTGGGCAGCTCGTCGCCCAGGAACCCGGCCGGCGCCCAGCCCACATGCTGCCAGCCGCAACCACGCGCGACCTGCAGCAGCGCGGGCGATGTCTTGCCGCCCGGGGCGCGGAACAGCGGCAGCATCGCCTGGCCGGTGATGGCCTGAAAGCGATCCGCCGGGCGCTGCAGTTCGGTGCAGTAGGCGGCCGCGCTCAGCACCTGGCGCTTGCCGGCATGCGGGCCCATCGACGGCCGAGTGTCGAAGCCGCCGTCGGGCCGGTCGGCCAGCCAGCTGTGGTGGTCCCAGGTGTGCGAGCCGAAGGCATGGCCGGCGGCAGCCATGCTGCGCCACCACGGCGCCCACTGCGCATCCAGGCTCCAGCCGCCGGTCTGGGTGCGCTCATTGGCCAGGAAGAAGGTGGCCTTCACGTCGGCATCGCGCAGCACCTGCGCCACCAAGGGCGCCACGCCCATGTGGCCGGTGTCGAAGGTGAGGAACACCGGACGGGTGCAGGCCGCGGCCGCGGCCAGCGCCGGCAGGCCGGCCAGCAAGCCGACGAACAGGCTCGCCAGGCGGTACCAGGTGCCGTCAGCGCGGCGCATGGTCCAGTGTCCACACCCCGTGCGGTGACTTGCCCACCGGCACCTGCCGCAGCAGCTTGCGGTTGTCGATGTCGATGAAGCTCAGCTTGCGCGCCCAGCGTGAGCTGACCAGCAGCGTCTTGCCGTCGGCCAGCACCTCCATGCAATCCGGGCCGCTGGGGCCGGGCAGATCGGCCACCACCGCCATGGACTGGATGTCGATCATGCTGATGGTGTTGGCCACCCGATTACTGACGAACAGGTGCTTGCCGTCACCCCGGGCCCGGAACGCATGCGCGCCCATGCCGGTGGCGATGCGCTGCACCAGCTTGGGCGCCGGGCCGGCCACGTCGTAGACCTCGACGAAGCGGTCGCCGGTCAGGCCGACGAACAGGTGCTTGTCATCGCGGCTGAGGAACACGTCGGCCGGCATCTTGCCGGTCTTGATCTTCCAGCGTGGCGCCTGGGTGGCCAGGTCGATGGCCATCAGCTCGTCGCTGTCCTGCAGCGACACATAGACCGTGGTGCTGCGGCTGTCGATGAACAGATGGCTGGGGGTCTTGGGCGCGGCAATGCGCTTGACCAGCTTCAGCGGCTGGGCAGTGGCCTGCGGCAGCCAGTGGTACAGGTCGACATGGTCCAGCCGGTTGGCAGCGGTGACGAACCACTTCATGTCGGGCGAGAACCGCAGGTGGTACGGGTCGATGATGTCGGGCAGCACGCGCTGCACCTCGGCCGTGACCGGGTCAATGAAGGTCAGCGAGTTGCCCAGCGCATTGGCCACCAGCAGACTTTTCTCGTCGGGCGTCAGGTACAGGTGGTGCGGCTCCTTGCCGGTGGGGATGCGCTTGATCTCGGTGAAGCTGACCGGGTCGATGACGCTCACGGTGGCGTCCAGAGAATTGAGCACGAAGATCGGCCGTGGGCCAGCAGTGGCGCGTGCTGCAGCCGGCTGCAGCACGATGACCAGCAGGGCCGGCAGCGTTGCCAGGTGGCCCAGCGCGGCACGGCGGGAGAAGGAAAACGGCATGGGTCGGCTGCTCGGCAGGTGCGCCGGCTCAGGCTGGAGTGAGCCCGCAAGTGTAGGCCGCCCGCCTGGACGGCCGCTCCCGGGTCACTCGTCGTCGCCCCCGCTGCCCAGGATGCCGCCCAGCAACCCACCGCCGGCCAGACCGCCCAGCACCGAGCCCTCTTCACGCGAGCCGCCGCGCTGCGGCGCCGCAGCAAACACCCGGCTGGCCAGGCGGCTGAACGGCAGGCTCTGCAGCCACACCGTGCCCGGGCCAGTCAGCTTGGCAAAGAACAGGCCCTCGCCACCGAACAGCGCCGTCTTGATCTTGCCGACGTACTGGATCTCGAAGTTGACGTTGGGGGTGAAGGCCACCACGCAGCCGGTGTCGACCATCAGGGTCTCGCCAGCACGCAGTTCACGCTTGACCACGGTGCCGCCGGCATGCACGAAGGCCAGACCATCGCCTTCGAGCTTCTGCATGATGAAGCCCTCGCCGCCGAAGAAGCCCACCGACAGCTTCTGCTGGAAGTAGATGCCCAGCGACACGCCACGCGCCGCGCACAGGAAGCTGTCCTTCTGGCAGACCAGCATGCCGCCGAGCTGGCGCAGGTCCCTCGGCAGGATCTTGCCAGGGTACGGCGCACCGAAGGCCACCCGCTGCTTCTGTCCCACGTTGTTGGTGTAGACCGTGGTGAACAGCGATTCTCCGGTCACCAGCCGCTTGCCGGCGCCCAGCAGCTTGCCGAAGAAGCCACCACCGCCACCGCCGGAGCCGTCTCCAAAGACGGTGTCCATGCCGATGCCCGCGTCCATGAAGAACAGGCTGCCGGCTTCGCCCACGGCAGCCTCGCCGGGGTCGAGCTCGACCTCGACGAACTGCATCTCCGAGCCCTTGATTTCATAGTCGACCACGTCCATCGCCATGCCTGCCGCTCCTGTCTGGTTGGGGTGTTGTTTGAACCGAATGGAAACCGGGCGCGATGGTACCCAATCGGCCGGACAACCATCGGGATGGATGGCGGTCCGACGGCGCACAACGACGCTCTGGTGATTGTCAATTTTTATTTATCAAATTGTGGAATAGCAACAAAAGCCGGCTCTCTGACCGGGCTTCTGAGCAACTGGGCCACCGCGCCAACCACAATCGTGAACGACCAGGCGGAAGCCCGCGCTGGTGCACCTGCCCCACGACGCAGAGCGTTCCAACCCAGAGCAGTCCGAGCCCATGCGCACGCACCCGACGCACCGCAGGCACTGTGGGCACCGGCCCTCGCCGGCCGGCACCTGCCAGCCTGCCCCAGGCAGGTGCTGTCCAGATCCAGAGGGGGTGGCCGAGTCTGCGGCCGAACACCCAACCACCTGCAACAGCGAGGCCTGACATCGGCCCCGCCGCGGACGCCCCCGCAACCACCGAGTGGGCCGGTGCGCCAGCCTGGACCGGCCTCTTGCCGGGCCCGCTGTCCGAACGGCTGCACGCGCTGCTGGCACCCGACGACAAGCACGGCCCAACGGGGGCCAGGTGGGTTGCCGTGGCGCTGGGGACCGCGGCCGTGCTGCTGGCGCTGCACAGCTTGGTCGACCTCCATGCCGATCAGATCTGGCCGCTGGTCGCTGGCCTGGCCGTCACCCTGGCGGCCAGTTGCTGGACGGTGCGCATACCGCGCTCGACCCACACGGTGGCAGCATGTGCCGCTTGCATCGTCCTGTTGCTGCTGCAACTGGGCCCAGGCGCGGCCACGCTGGCAGCCACCATCACCGCCGCAACAGGGGCCTGGCGCACGTCGCGGCGCTGGACCAGATGCATCGTCAACCCGGCCCTGGCAGCCGTGGGAGTGACGGTTGCCGGCCATGCGCTGCACACCTGGCTGGATGGCCTGCCGCCGCGCGAGCCCGCCAGCCCTGGCCTGCTGCTGCTCGCTGGCGTCGGCTTTGCACTGCTGCAAGTCGCCGTCCTGGCCGGGCTGGTGGCAACACTGGCCCATCCTCTGCGCGCCTGGCGCGACCGGCTGGCCGGCTGCATCGTCCCGCTGGGCACGATGGCCACCGCCCATACCGCCAGCGCGGCGCTGGGAACCCTGCTGTTCCTGGTGTTGCGGCAATCCGGCATCGGCGCGCTCGCAGCAGCAGTGGCGCTGATCGCGACGATGCTGGCGGCGCTGCACTTCTTCTTCCGCCAACAAGAGGCGGCCGATGCCGCAGACCATGCATCCGCCCTGGCAGCCCGCCACCTGCACGCACAGCGCCACATCGCCCTGCAGGACAGCCTGACGGGTCTGCCCAACCGCCGGGGCTTCCTGGCCCGGTTGGCCGAGGCCGTCGACCGCAGCGCATCAGCGCCCGACCAAGACGGGTTCGCGGTGGTCTGCCTGGACATCGACCGGTTCAGTCTGGTCAACGACAGCCTGGGCCATGCCGCCGGCGACGCCCTCCTGCAACTGGTGGCCGGGCGACTGCGCCAGACCCTTGGCCCCGGCCACACGCTGGCGCGGGTCGGTGGCGACACCTTCGCGGTGCTGATGGTCGGCCCGGCCGCGCCGCAGGCGGCGCCGGGCCAGGCCGAGCAGTTGCTGGCTGCGCTGCAGACGCCGTTCTGCGTGAAGGGCACGGTTCTTCACTGCAGTGCCAGCGTCGGGATCACCACCAGCGCCCTGCCTTTCAACCGGCCCGAGGATGTGCTGCGCGACGCCGGCATGGCCATGCACCAGGCCAAGGCCCATGGCCGGGCGCAGTGCGCGCTGTTCGACCCGGAGATGCATGCCCAGGCGCAAATGCGCGCACGGCTGGAAGCCGACTTGCGCCGTGCACTGCAGACGGACCGGATCAGCCTGGCCTACCAGCCGATCTTCGACTTGGCCAGCGGCCGTGTGGCGGCCGTGGAAGCCCTGGCACGCTGGTCGCACCCGCAGTTGGGGCCGGTGTCGCCGCCCACCTTCGTGGCGGTTGCCGCCAGTGCCGGCCTGACGCGCGCGCTGACCGACCACCTGGTGCAGCGCGCATGCCAACAACTGCAGTTGTGGCAGCGCCATCTGCCCGGCACCGACGCCCTCGCGGTACACGTCAACATCACCGTCCACGACCTGGTGCAACCCAGCCTGACCAGCCGCCTGCTGCAGGCGCTGCAGACCCACGGCCTGCCGCCACAACACCTGCGGCTGGAACTGGACGGCCACACGCTGATGCCGCACCTGGGTGCTGCATCGCCAGTGCTGGACGCCCTGCAAGCAGCGGGCATCGGCCTCAGCCTGGAAGACTTTGGCGCGGGCTTCTCGTTGCTGAGCCAGCTGCACCGCCTGCCGATCGACAGCCTGAAGATCGACCCGTCGTTCGTGCAGGCCCTGCAAGCCGGCCACGACACAGGCGCCGACACGGCGGTGGTGCGGGCCGCGGTGGAACTGGGCCGGTCACTGGGCAAGGGGGTGGTTGCCGAAGGCATCGAGAGCGCCAGCCAGCTGGCCCTGCTGCGCGCCATGGGTTGCCCGCAGGGCCAGGGCTACCACCTGGCACCGCCGCTGGCGCCAGACGCCATGCCGGCGCTGCTGGCGCAGACCGGACTGGTGCAGCCACCGGCGCCAGCCGCCCCGCCGACCAGCCCGCCGTTGGTGTCTGCGCTGCGGCACTGACAGGCCGCGGGCGGCCGGTCACACCGTGTCGTCATCCTTGGTGCCGAAGATCTTGTCACCCGCGTCGCCGAGGCCCGGAATGATGTAGCCGATCTCGTTGAGGTGGCTGTCGACCGCGGCCGTCCAGCAGCGCACGTCGGGATGGACGGCATGCAGCGCGGCGATGCCTTCCGGCGCGGCCACCAGCACCAGGGCGCGGATGTCGCGGCAGCCCCGCGCCTTGAGCAGGTTGATGGTGGCGATCATCGACCCAGCGGTGGCCAGCATCGGGTCGACGATGATCGCCGTGCGCTCGCTGAGGTGGCCGACGAACTTCTCGAAGTAATGCACCGGCTGCAGGGTTTCGTGGTCGCGCGCCAGTCCCACCACGCTGATCTTGGCGTTGGGCACCAGATCGAGCACGCCGTCCAGCATGCCCAGACCAGCACGCAAGATCGGCACGATGGTGACCTTGCGCCCGGCGATCTGGTCGATCTCGACCGGGCCGCTCCAGCACTGGATGGTGGTCTTCTCCAACGGGAAGTCGGCCGTGGCCTCGTAGGCCAGCAGACGCGCCAGCTCATGGGTGAGCTCGCGAAACTTCTTGGTCGAGATCTTGTCCTCGCGCAGCAGGCCGATCTTGTGGCGGACCAGGGGGTGGGCGACGGCGATCACGGGCATGGCAGGCAACCTTCAACGGGAAGCGGCCAGTGTAGCCAGCACCGCCTTGCGGCCTGGCATCTTGCGGCCTGGCATCAGGCCGTGGCTGCCGCCCCGTGTCGCTGGCGCAAGGCCTCGAACAGGCACACGCCGGCGGCCACCGACACGTTCAGGCTTTCCACCGCACCCGCCATCGGGATGCGCACCAGCACATCGCAGGTTTTCTTCGTCAGCGCGCGCATGCCAGGGCCTTCGGCGCCCAGCACCAGGGCCACCGGACCGGTGAAGTCGATGTCGTAGAGGGTCTGCTCGGCATCCTCGGCCGTGCCCACCACCTGGATCCCGCGGTCCTTCAACTCGTTGAGGGTGCGCGCCAGGTTGGTCACCATCAGATAGGGCACGGTCTCGGCGGCGCCGCTGGCCACCTTGGCCACGGTGGCATTCAGGCCCACGGCATGGTCCTTGGGTGCCACCACCGCATGCACCCCAGCGCCATCGGCCACGCGCAGGCAGGCGCCCAGGTTGTGCGGGTCGGTCACGCCGTCGAGCACCAGCACCAGCGGCGGGCCGGCCACGGCGTCGAGCACGTCGTCCAGCGAATGCACTGCGGCCAGCGCCTCCACCTTGGCCACCACGCCCTGGTGGCGCGGGCTGCCAGCCAGGCGGATCAGGCGCTGGTCATCGCTGTCGATCAGCTTGGCGCCGGCCTCCTTGGCACGCTCGACGAACTGGCGCATGCGGGCGTCGCGTCGTGCTGCGTCGACATGCACCTCGATGACGGAGGCGGGTGCGGTCTTCAACCGCACGGTGACGGCATGGAAGCCGAACAGGATCTTGTTGCTCATCGGGTATTGTCGCCGCACGGGCTCAACGAAAGGGTTGCAGTGCTGTCAACGCGCCAATGAGCAACGGCTGGTGCAGCATGTAGACCAGCAGCGGCCAGCGTCCCAGCCAGGCCAGGCGCCGTCCCAGGCCCGCCCAGGGCAGCGGGCCGGACAGCACCGTGCGGCGGTGGGCCTGCAGCCATTGCCCGGCGGCCAGCCCCCACAGCAACACACCCAGCCAGGGCAACAAGGGCACGTAGTCCTCGGTCACCGGCTTGCGGGTGACCAGGCCGACCCAGTTGGTCAGCCGGCTGTCGAAGATTGGGTGCTGCACCCAGTGCGGCAGCGCCACCAGCAATGCGCCCAGCGGCCACAGCCCCGCCCGCAAGGGCGCCAGCAGCCGCGCCAGGATCAGCATCAGCGCCATGCCATGCAGCACGCCGAAACTGATCCAACTGCGCGGAAACATCAGTGCCGAACCAGCCGACACCAGCAACGCACAACCGGCCACCTGTGCCCAGCGCCGCCAGAACCGCGGCCAACCCATGCCGGCCTGCAGCGCCACCGCCTGCCCAGCCCCTGCGCACAGCAGGAACAGGCTGACGATCAGCGTGCGCTGGGTGGTCCACAGTGCTTCCTGGGTGAAGCGCTGGGGCGGCTGCAGCCAGCCAAAGTGGTTCAGGTCGAAGGCCAAGTGGAACGCCACCATCCAGACGATGGCCAGGCCGCGCAGCGCATCCAGCCTGTCGAAGCGCTCGGCGGTCAGCTGCATGCCGTGCAGGGCGTGTGAAGGCGTGCCATGGTTGGGTGGATGGGAGTCAACAGCCGGGTATGCTAATCCACGCACGAGATCATCGGCTCGCGGGTGCCGGCCTCCTAGAATCGTGCCGTCTGCCCGTAGCTCAACTGGATAGAGCAGCTGCCTTCTAAGCAGCAGGTCGGGGGTTCGAGTCCCTCCGGGCAGGCCAGGCATGGCGCACCTTGAAGCCCAGAGCGGCAGCACTTCACGCCCGCTTCGCCTGCGAACTGCGCCCAACCCACCAAGGGCCCCCGCGCCGCCCAGGCCTTGTCTATCGTGCCGGCATTGCAGACCGAACGCGTCTGCATCCACGCATGCCAAGGGTCTGAATCCATGTTTCGCCACGTCATTGCTGCGGCGGTCGCGCTGAACGCAGCGCACGCATCTGCCAGTTTGCTGGACACCACCGGCACGGCCACTGTCCGCATGAACGGGTTCTCGCAGGGGCAGGCCGTCGCCAATGTCACCACCGACAACTTCGGCAACATCGGCGTCGGTCAGTTGAAGGGCACTCTCGACGGAGCGTCGTTCCTCACCTACTGCATCGACCTGTTCCAGAGCTTCCAGTGGAATCGGAACGACACCTACACCTTTGCAGGCACCGACACAGCCAACGGCCTGACCAGCAGCCAGGCTGACCGGCTTGGCAAGCTCTACACCGTCGCCGGTGATGCGGGCAACACCCAGGAAAGCGTGGCCTTTCAGCTGGCGGTCTGGGAGTTGCTGTACGACACGGCACCCGCCAGCGTGTTGAGCGGCAACTTTCGCCGCATCAGCGGCGGAACGAACGCGCAGTTTGCGCAGGCCAACGACTGGCTGACCGACGTGATGGCGCCCGGCACGACCAGCGCTTTCCACGCCCAACGGCTCTACAGCGGCATTGCGCAGGACTTCGTGGTGTTCACCGCCAAGCCCCAGCCACGCTTGTTGATCAGCGACGTGCCCGAGCCTGGTGCGTTTGCGCTGGTGGGCTTGGCGCTGGCTGCGCTGGTGGCCGTGCGGCACCGCGCCTGAAACCGCCCGCCCGAAACGACGAAGGCCGCGCACTGCGCGGCCTTCTTGTTCACTGGTCGGGGTGACACGATTCGAACGTGCGACCCTCTGCTCCCAAAGCAGATGCGCTACCAGACTGCGCTACACCCCGAAGACCCTGATTCTAGCCCGCGGCGGGCACCGGCGGCTGCAGCAACAGCTGGCGCGCCACTGCCTCGCACTGCTTGATGTGCTGTTCGCACACATAGTGCAACGCTGAGAAGGTCAGGGCCGCCGAGGCCACCTGCCCTGCAATCGGCAGGTACTTGGCGGCCTGCTGCGCGCTGAGCCGAACACCCACCGTCTTCAGCAGCAACAGCACCAGTTCCCGGGTCACCAGTCGGCCCAGCACCAAGCCACCGCCAGCCGAGATGGCCTTGTAGACCACCACGCGCCGGTCGGGCGCCAGCCGCTCGACCTGTTGCACGCTCAAGCCGAATGCTGCGCTGATCTCGGGCAGCAACTTGACCAGGACGCCGACGTCGGTGACCCAGTCGATACCAGGGATCGGCACCATCGCCACACCGGCGGCCAGCAAGGCCCGCTGCCGCACGCGCTGACGGCAGCGTCGGGCAATGGCTGCCACCGCATCGTCAGAGCCCGGCAGGCTGCTCATGTGGCTGGCGGTCCGGCCAGCACCACGATGCCATCGGCGTCGGCCACCAGCCAATCGCCAGGGCGCACCACCACCCCCTGCAGGCGCACTGGCACATCCACCAAGCCGGCATGGTGCCGATCGGGCGACAGCGGCATCAGGCCCAGTGCGCGGATGCCCAGATCCGTGGCAGCCATTTCAGCCACATCCCGCACGCAGCCATCAACCACCACGCCCACCCATCCATTGCGAGCCGCAGCAGCCGCCAGATTGCCACCCACCAGCGCATGGCGCAGCGATCCGCCACCGTCCACGACCAGCACGCGACCGTGACCAGGCGACTCGACCATGGCCTTTACCGAGGTGTTGTCCTCATGGCACTTGACCGTGGCGACAGGGCCGGCAAACGCCGCCCGAGCACCGTAGGCCTGGAACACCGGCGGCAGCACCCGGAAGGCGCCGCTGGTGTCGTGCTTGTGCAGGTCGCAAAGGTCGCAAGTCAGCATCGGTTGCATCGGTGGGCTCCAGGGGGTTGGTCCAGCGATCATAGGTGGGGGGCACACCGGCACAGTGCAACCCCACAGGGCCGCTCGCGGCGACAAGGACGCGGCATCAGCAATCGGGCATGGCCGTCGCTGTTCTGCACAGTGCCGCCGGCTGGCTACGCCACGATCCAACGGCTGCCACGCACACTGCGCACGATAGCGTGTTGCTGCCGGGCACCGGACGGGTCAGGTTCCTGGTGCGCGACGGTAGCCATGTCCGCAGTTCTGGACGGCTTTCGGGCCGCGCATGCGCTGCTGTCGTCATCGCCGCGCAACAGAAAGAACTGCCGCGGGAAGACCCGCTTCTCTGGGCCGGCGGCCCGTGACGAGAACCCACCAAGCAAAATGCCCCGGAAGCGGGGCGTCATGGAGGCAAGCGTTGGAGGCGCGATCCGGAGTCGAACCGGACTACACGGATTTGCAATCC